>JAATGJ010000100.1 GCA_015654695.1 Chitinophagales bacterium
AACCGGTGCCCGCATTGATTTGCTGTAAAATAGTTGACGCTCTTTTTTTATCTGAACTATAAACTGCAGCTGTTAATCCAAACTCAGTATCCTGCATCAGTTGTATCGCTTCGGCGTCATCCTTTACTTTCATAATGCCAATGACAGGGCCGAATGATTCATCTTTCATTATACTCATGTTGTGGTTAACATTTACCAACACAGTGGGTTCAAAGAAATATCCTGTACCCTTTAATTTTTTTCCACCGGTTAAAACCACTGCTCCTTTGCTTACTGCATCTGCCACCTGGTTTTCAAGTACCGTCAATTGTTCTTTCCGGCTCAATGGACCGATATAGACGCCCTGTTCTGTTGGAGGGCCCATCTTCCATGACTTTACTTCTTTTACAAACTCATCAACATAACTATCATATACTTTCTCATGCACATAAATTCTTTCTACGGCACAACAACTCTGGCCATTATTATAAAATGCACCATCGGCTGTACCGGCAGCAACATCTTTTATGCTGGTTATGTCTTCAGCGACATACAAAGGGTCTTTGCCGCCTAATTCGCATTGACAAGGAACCATCTTCGGCGCTACTTTCTCATAAATATATTTACCCGTTTTATATGAACCGGTAAAGAAGTAACCGTTAAAGGGAAGTTCCAGCAATAACTCACCAACAGCTTTTGCGCCAACAGCAACATGAAAAGCATTCGAGGATACACCAGCTTCTTTCAGCAACTTCTCAATTGCTAATCCTGTAAGCATAGCATACTCCGAAGGTTTATACATGACCGTATTACCGGCAAGCAATGCGGGCACAAAAACATTTATGCCAACGAGATAAGGATAGTTCCATGCAGAAATATTGCAAACTACACCTAGTGGTTCATAACTGATTCTTTCCTCCATGCCATTGTTATTACTCATTATCTCATCGGACAAATATTTTTCAGCATTATCTGTCAGCCATTGTATCCTTGCCCTGGCGCCATTTATCTCATTACGTGATTGCTGCAATGGTTTCCCTACTTCTGCTGTAAGCGTTGCAGCGAGCTCTTCGGTATTCTTTTCTAAAAGGGCGGCAAATCTCTTAAGCACCTGCACTCTTTTTTCAATCGGCTCCTGCCGCCAGGCTGTTTGTTCAGTGTGTAACAATTCAAATTTCTTTTGAAGACTTTCATTGGTGTCTTCATTTAATGCTGTAATTATTTCTTCAGTGGCGGGATTGTTAACTGAAAGTTTCTTCATAGTTGTTTCCCTTAATGATGAAAGGAATTTTTTTTTGAGATTCTCAGAAAATGGATTTCCTTCTTTGCCTTTTATTCTTTCAGGGTGCCATTGCACACAAAGCATAAAAGCCTTATTAGTCTTGTCTTTAAACTCAAGTCCTTCAATGATCTTTTCTTCATCATCATCGTAAGCATTCACTTCCAGGTTTTCCCCAATGGCGTTGGGATCAATGGCCTGGTGATGTGCGCTGTTTACATGGCCTGAAAGAGAACCTGCAATACTAAAAAGCAAGGTATCATCGCTGGTTATTATCGTATGCTCTTTGTCAGTATCTTCTTTACGATGTCTTTCATTGCCGTTGTCAAGATCCTGTATCAGCTTGCCGCCCTGCAATACGTTTATCAACTGCATACCCCTGCATATTCCAAGAACAGGTAATTGATGCAGCTGTGAATACCTGTATATTTTTTCTTCAAAGCAGTCACGTTCCGGTTGAAACAGATCGGGGCTGTTATCATAAATTGTTCCTCCATTATAAAAAGAGGGGTGTACATCCACGCCACCGGTCAGGATAAAGCCATCACATGTATAAATATCCCCTGTATTGTTTTTTTCAAATGAAAGCTCAACGAGTTCAAGGTCATTTGCCAGGTCCTGAGCGGTAAACCAGTTCCAGTAATTCGGAAATAATGTCCTGGTAAAGCTAATACCGATCCTCTTCTTCATAATACTATATGGCTTTACTATAAAGGTTTTTGAAATCTTCGCGGGTGACGGGTTTCGGATTATTCGGGTGGGCGAAATCCGCTATGGCGAGGTCAGCTAATGTTTCAATATGTTCCTGTTTAACGCCGATGGCGCGCAGCTTGTGAGGTATGTTTATTGTTTCATTCAGATCAAACAAATACTTCACTACGGCTTCTCCTGTTTCTTCTTTTAATTCCAGTGTTCTGGCAATCCGTTGAAATTTATCTTCAAACCCTTCGATATTAAATTCCATTCCATAAGGGATATTGACGGCATTGGCAAGGCCATGATGTGTATCAAGCAATGATGATAATGGATGTGCTAATGAGTGAACAACGCCCAGGCCTTTTTGAAAGGCAACGGCGCCCATTAATGAAGCGATCAGCATTTTACTTTTTGATTCGATGTCCGGTTTATTCACCGCCTTTTCTAATGACTGATGAATTAAACAAATACCTTCCAGGGCAATCCCTTCACACATCGGGTGCGGCATTTTCGCCAAAAAAGCTTCCATATTATGAGTTAACGCATCCATTCCTGTAGCGGCCGTAATGAAAGGCGGCAGCTCCATCGTTAATAGCGGATCGGCAAAAACTATTTTCGCCAATAACTTAGGCGAGAAAAGAATTTTCTTTTGATGTGTTTCATCATCAGCAATGATGGCGCTTCTTCCCACCTCGCTTCCTGTGCCGGCTGTAGTGGGGATGGTGATAAAATGCGGCACATCGTTGGTGACATATATATCACCACCGACCAGGTCATCGTATTTGAAAAGATCTTCACGGTGATTTATTCTTAATACAATCGCTCTTGCTACATCCAGCGCAGCGCCACCGCCAATACCAATGATGGAGTCTCTTTTCGTGTTGTCATACACATCTGCACCTTTATATACATCTGACTTAACCGGGTTTTTATGTATGGCAGAAAATGTTTCAACTGAAATGCTTTTCTGTTGAAGGTTATTAGTGATCGCTTTAAAAAAATCCAGTTGTGATACCGTTGGATCTGTAACGATCAATGGGCTGGACAAATTATTTTGTTTAAGGTAATCACCCAGTTCTTTACTTGCCCCTGCTCCAAAACGGATGGTTGTTGGAAAATTATATTGATAAATTTTATCGAATGTCATTAAGAAATGTTTTGGGCTAAAGCCCGGTTGTTTTTATTCTCTTATCTCAGGGCTAAAGCCCTGAGCAAGTCATCCGCTAATTTGCTCCCATGATTTGCCCCCGGCTTTAGCCGGGGATGCAAATCAAATGATCTCGAAATATCTTTTATATTCCCAGTCTGTCACTGCTTTCAAATGTTGCCGCCATTCCCATTCCCTTGTTTGAGTAAAATGTTCAACAAATGCAGAACCGAATAGTTCTTTGGCCACCTTCGATTGTTTCATTTGCTGTGTGGCTTCTATCAGGGTAGAAGGTAACACTCCATGGGAATTGTCTTTGTAGCCATTTCCAACAGTAGCAGGTTGTTTAAATTTCAGTTTATTTTTTATTCCGTATAAACCTGCTGCGAGGCAGGCAGCCATCGCCAGGTAAGGATTGACATCCGATCCGATCACTCTTGTTTCCAAACGGCATGATTTACTGCTGCCGGATAAAATGCGCAATGCCACTGTCCGGTTATCAAGTCCCCAGGTAAGCGTTGTTGGCGCCCATGCTCCTTCTACCAGTCTTTTATAACTATTAATAGTGGGAGCGAACATAGGAAGTATATGCGGCAAACAATATAATTGACCAGCCACATAACTTTTCATCAGTTCGCTCATGTTCATTTTATCTTTTTCATCATAAAAAAGATTTTTCTTACCTGCCTTATCCCATAAACTTTGATGAACATGTCCCCCGCAGCCAGGAAGGTTTTCATTGATCTTCGCCATAAAAGTAGCAATGATGCCGTGTTTGTAGGCTATTTCCTTTACGGCTGTTTTAAATAAAACTCCCCTGTCACCTGCTTCAAGAATGCCTGAGTGGGAGATAGCTGCTTCATAAGTGCCGGGGCCGGTCTCAGTATGTATTCCTTCCAGTGGCACATTAAATTTTTTCAGCCATTCAAAAAGATCAGTGAAATAAGGGTTCTCTAATGAACTGCGCAGAATGGAATAACCAAACATGCCAGGAGTAAGCGGAGTTAGGTTCCTGAACTGCTTATCATTCGCGGTTTGCGGTGTTTCAGCAAAATTGTACCATTCAAATTCCTGTGAAAAAACAGGGGAGTAGCCAGCCTTATTTGATTCATTCAATATTTTCTTCAGCAATTGTCTGGGACATACAGTGGAAGGATTTCCTTTTGCATCATTCAATTCTCCGAGAAAGAACGGCACATCATTTTCCCAGGGAATTTTTCTGAATGTAGTAATATCTATTACAGCAGGGGTATCCGGGTAGCCTGTATGCCATCCTGTATATTGTACATTATCGTATGCTACATCTCCTGCATCCCAGCCGAATATGACATTGCAAACTCCCATACCGCTCTCTGCCACGGAAAGGAATTTTTCTGATGAAATGTATTTACCTCTTAATATCCCGTCAATATCCGTGAAGGCGATCTTCACCTTTCCCGAAGGATGGTCTTTTACATACTGGAGAATTTCTTTGGTAGTCATAATGATACTTTAAAAATCAGTGTTTCTTAGTGTATTCTTTGTGCTGGCTTTGTGCCTGCCTGCCGGTAGGCAGGGTCGTCGTGTTCCTTATTAATAACACAAAGTACACTAAGAACCATGAAGGACGCAACGAAGTTTTTCAGCCTATAAAATACAAATTATTTAGCGTGTTTTGGTTTAAAAAATTTTAAAGCGCCATAACATATACCCAATATTAAAAAATAAACTAACGCCAGCTTACCGTTATAGATTGTCATAGCCACAAAGGAAACCACCGCGATGGCCAATGCGATAACCGGGAATGCAGGATACAGCGGAACTTTAAAAGGCCGTTCAAGATTCGGCTCTTTTTTCCTGAGCTGCAACAATGCTATCATAGACACAATATACAATGTCAGTGCGCCGAATACGGAAATGGTGATGATCTCCGATGTCTTGCCTGTCAGCAAAGCGATAATGCCAATACCCATGTTCACTAATAATGCATTCGATGGTGTTTGGAACTTTGGATGGATCTTTCCAAGAAAAGCCGGGGCGAACTTTACTCTGCCGAATTCAAAACTCGATCTTCCTGCAGCCAGTATGATACCGTGAAAAGAAGCGACAAGACCAAACAAACCTACCGTTATCAGCAAATGATACAACAGGTTATTACTCCCAACAATATGACCCAGCGCTAACGGCAGGGGGGAGTCGGAAGTAGTGCCGTCTGGTTTGTAAACAATCGCTTCCCATCCGGCTACACCAACAGAACTGATAAAGGTTAGTACACATAAAATAACTAATGTACCAATAGCAGAACCAAAACCAAACAATATCGTCCGCCTTGGATTAATCGCTTCTTCGGCAACATTGGCTACACCTTCAATAGCCAGGAAAAACCATATTGCAAAGGGGATAGCGGCAAATATTCCCTGCCATCCATTCGGCAAAGCATTATGCTGCAGATTTTTTAATTCAAAATGCGGTAATGAAACGCCTGCGAATAACAATAATTCTCCCACTGCAAAGAGCGTAATCACCAGTTCAAAAATAGCTGCGGCTTTTACACCATATATATTTAATGCAGTAAAAACAACATAACTGAAAATAGCGATAACAAGTATGGGAATAGTGGGAAAAAATAAATTGAAATAAGCGCCGATGGCGAAAGCAATGGCAGGTGGTGCGAAAATGAATTCTATATTCTGCGCCATACCAGCAACGAATCCCCAGTCTTTTCCCAATGCACGGTTGGCATAATCAAAGCCACCCCCGGCTTTGGGTATGGCACAGGCAAGCTCAGTATAACTGAAAGTGAAAGTGACATACATGATGATGATAAAGAAAGTAGCAATGGCCAACCCAAGTGTTCCTCCTTTTTCCAGCCCGAGGTTCCAGCCAAAATACATACCGGAAATAACATAGCCTACTCCGAGTCCCCAGAGCATGAGTGGGGTAAGGGTGCGTTTTAGTTCGTTGGGTGCTGACAAGGAAAGTATTTATTTGTAAATATCGGGGATTATTGCAATTATGAGCGGAAGGTCAATCGCCCCGCAGGAAAAATGTTCATTGTTACTTTCCCCAATTCCCTATCTTTAAAAATACGATTGTATGATTCAAACTACAGCATTATGAACAAGTCATTACTTCTTATTATCACCGGGCTGATATGCCTGCCGTTGATCGCACTTTCACAAACAGGAAAAGTATTTGATAATCTCAGCATGACGAGCAAGATATTGAAGATGGAAAGAAAATATGCCGTCTATCTGCCACCGGATTATGAAAGCTCTGATCGCAGCTATCCAGTTTTGTACCTGTTGCATGGTGGCGGAGATGATCAGACAGGATGGGTACAATTTGGCGAAGTACTGCAGATCACTGATAATGCCATCCGCGACGGAAAAGCCACACCCATGGTGATCATAATGCCCGATGCCAATACCGGCACAAGAGGATATTCCAACAATGCTACAGGCACCTGGCGTTACGAAGATTTTTTCTTTGAAGAACTGATGCCTTTTGTAGAGAAAAAGTACCGCATCAAAGCGGAAAAAAAATATCGCGCCATATCCGGGTTGTCCATGGGTGGCGATGGCACATTTACCTATACATTGCATCACCCGGAATTGTTCTCATCTGCCTGCCCGCTGAGCGCTGCTACAGGCCCGCTTACCTTAGCAGATGCAACAACCCGGCTTAAAAGAGATAATGCAACAATGGCGGATTCATTGATTGAAAAATTTTATAAACGCCAGAGTGTGCTGGCTTTGATCACCGCTATGCCGGATAGTTTAAAAAAATCAGTGCGCTGGTATATTGATTGCGGCGATGATGATTTTTTATATGAAGGAAATTCACTGGCTCATATCGCTATGCGGAAAAAAGAAATACCGCATGAGTTCCGCATCCGCAATGGCGGGCATAACTGGACATACTGGCGTGAATCTTTACCAGTGGTGCTGGAATTTATTTCGCAGGCGTTTCACCAGTATTGATCTCTCTTTGCGGGGTACTGCTAATGATTCTTAAATTATTTTACTCGTTATGGCAGGCTGAAGCAAACTCCCTGGCTGGTTTCTGTAACGATCAGCTTATCAGGCGCATTCTCTTGCTGATAATATAGTATAGTATAGTATGTGCAGTATGTATTGTTTTAAATTATGGTGCGGGGTACTAGCCCCGGCGGCATTTTCTTTGTTCTCCCGGTTCCCGGCTTTTCAAACAACAATTCAAACACCGATTTCATCAATTCATCCCTCATACTCTCAATTCACCTGCTGAAACTGGCATTTTGCAGGCCCATTAATTATATTTGAGTGATACAAACACACTCTATTGCCACGACCCGGGATGTATATACTTGTTCTCCTGCTTTTATCACAGCAGTTATTTAGTCAGCAGGCAAGACATTATACTTTTACCCACTACGGCAGTAATGCGGGGATAGGCTCCAATGAAGTACTCTGCGTTACACAGGATGAACAGGGATATTTATGGATCGGCACCACCAATGGCCTGCAACGGTTTGATGGTGTTCGTTTCAAAACATTCCGTAACCAAAAAAATAATCCTGTTTCTATACCGGGCAATTACGTTCACCAGCTAATGGTGGATAAAAAAAAGAACTTGTGGATACAGTCAGCGGGTGATAAAGTAGGAATTTTCGATACTAAGAATTTCACGTTTCGTGAAGTGCCGGTGAAACCAGGTAATGAAATGTGGGTTAAAAATGCAAAGGGCATTGTACAGGACGAGTATGGAAATATTTTTTTAGTCATCGCTAATCTTGAACTGCTGACCTATAATGAGGAGAAGAATGAATTCTCACCTGCCCATAACTTTATTCATTTTCCCCGTGAATGGGGTATTATAAGTTTCTTCCAGGAACCGGGCACCAAAAAATACTGGATCGGAACACAGAAAGGGCTGGCTGTTTTCAACCAGGCAACCCATCAACTTAGCTATGCAGGTCACAATACGGAAAACGAAGACCTGATCAATAAACTTGGAACCGTAAAGGCGTTGGCCATTGCTACGATGGACAAACAGGGCCGTTTATGGTTTAATAGCTGGAAAGAGGGCGCAACGGTCACCTATGCCTACAACATGTACACAAAAGAAATGGTATTGAACGAATACAGCCTTATGCCTGTAATAGGGGCTTACCACGAACCAGGAAAATTGCTGGTACAGCATGATGGAACAATCTGGATCAGCGGACTTGGGGTATTCGGAAGATTCCTGGAAAAAGAAAAGAAATTTGAACTCGTACATAACGGGCTGGAGAATGAACAAAGCATCGCTTACAACAGGGTGTATGATCTTTTCGAAGACAGGGAAGAAAATATATGGGTGGCTACCAGCGACAATGGTTTATTCCGCTTTACACCCTCCGATCAATTCTTTACCAACGTAAGACAGGTGAACAGAATGAATGGTAAACCCGGTGATGGCAGCATGATGTCTTTTGTGCGTACCAGGCAGGGAACAATATTGGCTGGTGCGTGGGGAGATGGTATTTATCATTTTGATTCTGCTTTCAATATGATTCCCCTTAATATTAAAGGGTTCAATGAAAAGTCAACTCCTTCTATGTGGGGGATGTTTGCATCTGCCGACAATAATACAATTTGGATTGGATCGCAGCCGGGTATCGTAAAGCTGGACCAGGATACACGTACTGCGACATTCTATAATCCTGCCATCCTGAAAGAAAGGACCATCAGGCAGGTAGCAGAAGATAAGTTCGGCAACCTATGGATAGGCACACAGAGTATTGGTCTTTTTAAATGGACAAAGGAAAAGGGGAAAATAAAATTTGATGCCGGTGTAAGCCCATTCAGGGATATACCCCCGGCGCAAATTGTAAAACTACATATAGATAAGAAGGGGTATGTATGGGTATGCACCAGCAGCGCCGGGCTATATGTAATAGACCCCGCCAATGATAAAATAGTATTGCACCTGGGAATGAATGAATCCACCGGCACAAGACTATTAGGGGATGGTGTCGTTTCAGTATTGGAATATGACGACAGCACCGTGGCAATTGCGGCCAATGGATTGCACCTGTATAATACAAGATTGAAAAAGATCACCAAAACTATCGCATTACCCGAGTCCATACCCGGCATCATTGCCGCCATGGAAAAAGACAGCCAGGGATACCTGTGGGTTTCTATGACGAGTGGCATTTTCCGGGTAAATCCTAAAAATGAAATATTCATACACTTTGACAGGATTGACGGTATAGCGAATGACCATTTTACAGTAGCAGCTTCCTATACATTGCCGGATGGCAAGATCATATTCGGCGCCGACAACCAGCTTGTTTATTTTGATCCGCTGAAAGTGCAGGTAAATGATCCGGCCCCGGATGTTACCATCACCGGTTTCAGGTTGATGAATAAACCCCTGCTTATGGATTCGTTACTGAAAAAGAAAGCGATCAGGCTAAGTCCCGAAGAGAACTCGGTTACTATTGAGTTTTCCGGTATGAACTTTAACGGTACCTATATCATACGTTACAAAATGGAAGAACTGGATAAGGAGTGGCAGACCGGGGACAAAACCGGCCAGGTAGTGTATTCCTATCTGCCACCGGGTACTTATACATTCCTGGCAAAATGTGAAGATGCGGAAGGCCACCCGTCAAGGAATATCACAAAACTTATCATTGTCGTCAACCCGCCGTTCTGGAAAACCTGGTGGTTCTTCTGCCTGCTGGCATTGCTGATCGCTTCTGTTTTCTATTGGCTGGATAAACAGAGAGTGAATAAAATACTGGCCCTGCAAAATGTAAGAACAGAGATCGCCGGCAACCTGCATGAAGAAGTAAATACAACCCTGAACAATATCAACCTGCTCAGCGAAATGGCCAGGATAAAAGCGGATAAAGACATTAACCGCTCCAAGGAATATATAGACCAGATCAGTACCAAGAGCCATAATATGATCACGGCTATGGATGATATACTCTGGAGTATTGACCCGGACAATGATACGATGGAAAAATCATTATTGCGAATGATGGAATTTGCCGATGAACTGAAGAACAAGTACGGGGCAAAAACAGAACTGGCACTCGATAAAAGAGTACGGTCGCTTAAACTGGATATGAAAACCCGGCACGAAGTGTTTATTATATTTAAAGAAGCGTTCCGGATGATCGTACAACACTCGGGGGGTAAAGAAACGCTGGTTCATATTGACCTGTTTAAAAATAAACTGTCCATGAAACTGCATGACCACTCTGCCACGCTGGATAAAAATACCGGGGAGATTGACAGTGCTATTAAAGAAATGAACAGCCGTGCTGCTACGATTGGCGCTGACCTGGATGTGCAGTATGATAAAAATGGGGTAGCTGTTTTACTGCTGGTGCCAGTGAAGTAATGCGCCGGATGATGCTAGAGGTAGTGACTGGTGTTAAATAAAAGTGAAGCCCAGATGTATATCTATGCGCCGGAATTAAAGTTGATCAGTAAAAATGTCTTACCTTGTTAAGCCAAAGAAATATTATTGCCTTGCCAATTGTACTTCTTCCGGGTCACAAATTATACAGTAAATGGAAAGGAAGCATATTGATTATTACACAAAACATGAAAACAGGTCTTTTTCGGATCAAAAGCAAGTGATCACTTACAGCTTTAATGATGATGAGAGAACGATCGTAGGGGCCATGGAAGAAAAAGACAACCTTATCTATTTGTATGAATACCGGGGAAAACTAGTCGGCACAGAGTTTTTTATATCCTTTTCAAAAAACTCTATCTCTTATAAGCTGCTAAAAGTCGCTGAACCCGCCTCCTGAATAATTGGGTATTATAAATGCTGGCTATTAGATCTAATGCCCATATAGATGGGATCAATGTTACTAGCAGTGTTTCTGTCGTTTTGTCGCTTGTTATTTGTTTTTTTATGCCACTCTTAAAATCTTCTCCATCTTCCTTCCCTTCGCCAACTCATCCACCAGCTTATCCAGATACCTGGCCTGCTGCGTCAAAGGGTTTTCGATTTCTTCCACACGGTACCCGCAGATTACTCCGGTGATGAGGTAAGCATTGGGGTTTAGCGAAGCACGCTGGAAAAACGTTTCAAAAGTTACTTTTTCTTTTATTAGTTCCTGCAGCTTCTTGTTACCGAAGCCTGTTAACCACTCTATGACCTGGTGTAATTCTTCTTTTGTTCTGCCTTTCTTCTCCACTTTTGCGAGATACATAGGATAGACAGAGGCAAAGATCATTTTTGCGATACGCTGATTGTGTGTGTCGGAAGTATTCATACCTTTTATTTTCGTGTTAATCAATTGCCCTGTTTGTGTCAAGAACCGAAAATACGACAACTTCTTTTTGATATTGGTTCAAAGGACGCGGATCAAGGCGATGGGGAGTTTTGACGGCCTCTTTGAGGCCGATGCTTCGTTGCAATATTTATCCCGTACCAATGGTCGGGACGAAGCGTAACATCTTATAATGTTTATTTTGTTTATTGATTCGAAGAAGGGAACACTAAAGAGAACAGGGTCTCTTGCTTCAAAAGAAATAAGTAGTGACGATATGGTCTTCTCTAATGGTTAATATACATAGGGCAGCATGTTGTTATATGCCGTTATTTTCAGCAGTCGCTCTAATTGATATATTTGGCCAGTTTTGTTTTAAGCTCATTATACTCTTCCTGAGTGATAAGCCCCAGGTCTAACTTGTCCTTTGCTTTCTTTAATTGAGATAGTGCTTCATCCGATGTCATTACAGATGAAACAATTTCCTTGCTTGTAATTGCATTTTCAATTTGAATTGTATATAATCCAATGTTCGCTTTTGTTTTCAGATAAACAAAGTAACCTGTCCTTTTTGTTCCATCAACAATAATCTTTTTTATTTCTGTTACTTGACCGCTGGCACCGGCTTGAACTCTTGCTACAGGAGTCCAAATCCCATCGCCTGTGGTAATAAAAGCAAAGGTCTTTTCACTTGACGGAAAACCAATCTTAATTGTGTCTCCAATTTTGTAATTAGTCCCATCTTTACTTTTATAGGAACCGTATTCACCACGTTTCGCCGTACCAAGGTCTCCAAAAGAAACCTCCTGGGTCAGGGCTTGAGATGCTGATAAAACCATTGAGCAGAATAAAATCGTCCGTACTAACATAGTCTAAAATTTGGAGTTATTAAATATTGAAATTTATGAAAAATTTGTCAAACAATAGTGATACTGACGGCAATTTATGGGTTAATGCAATAGTTTCTACTTTGGTGACGAGTGATCAATTCTAACGTTTCTCAGCCGATGTCTGGGCCAGCAAAATCTGGCACCTTAACAAAACCGGTGGCCGGACCCGGCGTTAACAATAACGGGTCTTGCTTGGTAGGGACGGTGAGTCCAACCGCTAAATCCAATAGCTATCGGATCATTATGTTGCTAAATACTGCGGCTGAGACATCGCCTGCGAAGGGTACGGTGTGGACACTCGGCGAGAGAGTAAATGCTGGTATTACGTCACTTTCCTAATGCAATGCAGGAAAACGGACCGATAAGACCGGATTAAGTGACAGTGATTTTTTGTTTCATCACCGGCATACTCTTTATCTGTAATTTAGTATTCTCCTAATCTTCTTTTCTTGAAAATATTTTTGCCAATTCGTCTCTGAGAAAATCTCCTTTCAGGTCTTTGGCTATAACTATACCATGGGGGTCAATTAAAAAATTAGCCGGAATAGTGGTTATTCCATATTTTAAATACGTCTCACCTTTTTCTCCTTTCAAATCAGATACCTGCGTCCATGTCATTTTATCTTTGGTAATTGCTTTTAACCATTTGTCTTTGTCTGTGTCAATGGATACACTTACTATCGTAAATCCCTTGTGCTTATATTTTTCGTATTGAGCGGCAATATTGGGATGCTCTTCTCTGCATGGTACACACCACGAAGCCCAGAAATCCAAAAAAACATACTTGCCTTTAAAAGAAAACAGGCTGATTGCTTTTTCCTCAGCACTATTCATTGTGAAATCTGTTGCAGTCATTCCTGCTGCAACTTGTCGTTTCTTTTTAATCCTTTCCACAATGATTTGCGCTTGAGGAGTTTTCTTTAAGTTCTGAGAGAGATTTTCAAAAACAACTGCAACTTTGTCAATATATCTGTTGATACGTGACCTGTTTACCAACAGGTCTAAGCTAACATAAGAGTTTGGATGGTCTCTCGCGAACTCTATTTCAATATTTGCCATTTCATAAAAAATCTTTTCAAGCTCTTTTTTATTATGATTCAGCAAGGCGGTATCTTTTTTTTCTTCTTCAGTAAATAAATCGGGGTCTTTAATGGCTCTTTGCGTGGTTTTAAGCAACTTCAGGTTATTATGTAATAACTGCAAAGTGTCATTCAACCCGGTTCCGCTAATAATTGCCCCGGCTAAAGTATCAGGACTGTTTATTTTAATTGTTCCGGGCTCTAAATATACATCTACGCTTTGGGTTAAAACTTCTGCAAATTCCGGATTCTCGTTGCGGTCAATTCTTGCTTTTACAGGACGATGAATCACACCTGAAAAAGAAAATCTTCCGTCATTGGCTATAGCTGAGTCCAATATGTTTCTCCCGCTATCATTATATGATAGATATAAAATATCTCCGTTACGTATTTTTTGTCCAAAGCCACTAATTGTAAAATGAGACTGGGCTGATGCTGTTAATGAAACAAATAAGGCTATTTGAAAAAGCAATAGCATGATTGAAGTATAAAATATTTGTTTTACAACCAAACTTCTATATTCATCTTTTATTGTAATAATTTTTATTCTTAAAGAAGATTCATCCTGTCGTTTCAAAAGAAATCTTACAGGGGATGCACAATGTATATTAGCGATATCATCTCTTGTAACTTTGTTCATAAGCTTGCAGTCAACACGTAAATTTATATTTTTAGATGTTGTACTCCAAAAAACAATGCCTTTGGAAATGAGCAAATTAGTAGTAGTACATTTTGTATTGTTATAGCAGTAATTTACATTTTCACGATTCCTCCTTCATCCTCCTAATTGTTCTCAATTGATCTGGCTGAAAGAATAACAGGAAACAGAACTCCATCAAAGGCTTTCCGGCTTCTTGGTTCCAACTTTGTACTTCCCTCTCACTTCCCCATCCATTTCTTAAAATCAGTCACCTTCTCCCTGCTTACAATAGATTCCTTGTCCACTGCTGGTTTCAGGTGGAGCAGCAGGCGGTTGCCGAAATAATCGTGTATCTGGTCAACGCTGTTAACAGAAATATAGAAGGAGCGGCTGATACGGAAATATTTACCGGGATCAAGCATGTCTTCCAGCTCATCCATGGTATAATCCACTACGAACTTTTTATTGTCGTAGGTTTTAAAAAAATTCAAACGCCCATCACTGAAAAAATAAGCGATCTCGTCCACTTCAATGGATACAAGCTTCTGCGCGTGCTTTACCAAAAAGCGCTTACGAAAATCCTTAGGCTGTAGTTTTTGCTGCAGTTCTTTTACCAGGTTGTCCAGGCTGACATCAGGTTTTGTTTCCTCCGTTTTATACAGGTCTTTCATTTGCTTCAGCTTCTGCAGCGCCGCTTCCAGGTCTTCTTTCTGTATCGGCTTCAGCAGGTAGTCAATACTGTTTACCTTAAAAGCTTTCAACGCATATTCGTCATACGATGTAGTGAATATAACAGGACTTTTTATGGCTGTCTGGTTGAATATTTCAAAGCTTTGTCCATCGGACAATTCAATATCCATCAGGATAAGGTCCGGCGCCGGGTTTTCGTCCAGCCAGTTGACGGTGGACAATATACTGTCCGTCACCGCTACCACTTCCGCGTCAGGCTCCACTCCGGCCAGCGTCTTCCGTATTTTTTTTACTGCCAGTTCTTCGTCTTCTACGATTAAGATTTTCATATACTTTTTATTTAGTGGTTACATTAACTGTTTGCTGCGGACGTTTGCCCGGCCATCCATTTCTTTTCAATATTATTATCCCATATCAGCGGTAATACAACGGTGAAATTTTTCCCATCCTCCATCACGTGAAAACCATTCTGTCCAAGCAACCTGTATTTCATCTTAATATTATCCAGCCCGATTTTATTAGACGGTCCTTTTTTCGTTCTTCGCTGCAGGTTATTATTTACGATCAGCTTATTGCCTGCCGTAGTAAATATATCAATTACCAACGGTTTATTTTTAGACAGCACATTGTGTTTTACCGCATTTTCCACCAGCAACTGAAGGCTCAGCGACGGCAGCAGGTAATGATTATACCGCTTATCTGATTCTACCTGGAATTGTACCGCATCCCCATGTCTTGTTTTCAGCAAACGAAAATAAGATTCAATGAACTTCATTTCATTTTCCAATGTAGAAAGACCGGCTTCATTATTCCGCAGCAGGTAACGATATACTTTGCTCAGTTCATCCAGGAATACTTCCGCCTTGGCTGCGTCTTCCGTAATCAGCGATGATAAGGTATTGAAACAATTAAATAGAAAATGCGGATTGACCTGGCTTTTCAACACATCAAATTCCTGCTGCAATGACATTTGTGATACCAATTCTTTTTCCGCAATACTTTCCCGGTGCTTGTCCATAATATACAAAGCTTCCCATAACGTAGAAAAAACCAGGTTGACAGCGAAGCCCACCAATAGTCCTTTTAACAGATCATCGTTTGTTAGACGGTAACCAAGTATATGCAACCGGTCGTAGAGAAAAAAAACGATCAGTATAGCCGGTGTCATGACGAAAATATTCACGGTGCATTTCAACAGTATCCTTTTGGTACTCTGGCTTACTTCCGGGTATTTTCTTTGTGCATTATGACTATAAAGAACATGAATATACCAGGTGATCATCCCGGCTACAAATACCAGGGGAAAGGATACCAGCCAGATCCTGTAGTCCCGGAACAGACGGTCATCATACAATACATAATTAAGTCCAAGCGATATCAGTGGCATGGAGGCGAGGAAGGAATACCATTCTATCTTCGTGGATTTTCCCCATTTTATCATACCACTACCTCCTCTGTTTTGCTGATCAATGGTAAAACGATCAGTCTCTCATTTCCGCTTTCATGAATTTCTACCGGTTGTTCGCTCATGAGCTGGTACTTTTTGATAAGATTGTCAAGGCCGGTTTCCTGGTCGCCTGTCTCGGTAAGTATTTTCCGCTGCACATTATTTTTAATAATGATCGTATTTTCTTTTCCGGATATGATCGTAATTTTTAACGGGGAACTTTTACTTGTTTTATTCTGGTAAAGTGCATTCTCCACGATCACCTGCAGGCTGAGCGGGGGCAGGCTTTTTTCTTTATCTGCCTCGGTTACTGCAATTTCTACTTCCACCGCATCACCATACCTCGACTTAAGTAATGAAAAATAGGATGAAATGAATTGTATCTCTGTTCCCAGTTTTACCAGCGGATCATCATCATTGCGAAGCATATAGCGATACACTTTGCTTAGTTCGTCAAGGAACTTTTCCGCCTTTTCCGTGTCTTCCTGTATCAACCCCGAAAGTGAATTAAGGCTGTTGAATAAGAAATGGGGGTTTACCTGGCTTTTGAGACCGATCAACTGGCTTTGCTTAAACGTCAATTTTAGTTCCTCTGTTTCTTTCAGGTTTGCTTTCCAGTTTTCAAAACGGTAGATACCCTCATTTAAAAAAGTGAGAAAGATATTCAGTATACCCGTGCTGATATAGGCCCATGTAAAATTATTTTCTTCCTTGCTATCGCCCAGTAAGCCTACCGCATGATAGACAGTATAAATGCCAAATATGATCAGGGCTGATATGGTGAGGAACAACAGGATCAATATGATAGTGCGTTTCAGAAAATTACTATCACCCGGAAACCGCTGCCGGAAAGTAACTGCTATGTTGCCATACAAAATAAAACTGGCGGACATGATCAGGAAAGTAACCGGGGTGGCTATGAAAAAGACCTTAGCGGATGAAAAGTATTCCCTCCCAAAGATGATGATATTCAGCAGGATAGAAAAAGGTGTCATTGTCCAGAGCATAATGGACAGGTCACGGGTGGTATAGCGGGGAAATTTTAACATCGTCTCCTGGCAAATTACCAACTTTTGCCCATGATTTCCGGCCGCTATCTTCCTGGTTGGCAGAAACCTGTCATGAATTGTGTAAAACCGTGTTTGAATTGTATACCCGGAAAGTGGTAGATGGGGAACAGGGATTTCGCAGGTATAGCATACGGATGAAACGGATTAGGCGGATTTTTCAGGGATTTATATTGTATAAAGTATAAAAGGGGTTTATAAAACTATTTGTTGATACAGATGTACATAGATCATTCTGCTTCGCCGAATTTGGATGTACTATTTCTGGAAGTCCTCCAAACTGATAATCGTTCTTTCTGCGAAGCAGAAAGAAATCTGTGTTTATCCATTCAATCCCTGTCATCCGTGTGCTTGTATTACTTGTGTGTATTAATAGGCATCAGCCACCTTTACCTGACCAGGTTTCAATTCAGTACCTGATTTTCTCAAATCATGCAACAGCGTATTGTCTCCCGCATATTCACAGCCCATTTTTACAAAACAAATCAACATCATTAAACTTTTTTTATGAAACAGAAAATCTATCGCTCCTTTTGGCTGAAAGCAATTACCACCATTTTCTTCTGCGTGCTGGCCTCATTCGTCATGTTATTATCATCTTTCCGTGCTCAAAAGATAACAGATGATATGTGGAAAATGCTCGGTATCAGTAAACAGGGTGGTGACGAAAGTATCCAGAACAGTTTTATGTACGGCTACTTGTATTACTATGGCGTAAAAAATGCAAAGAACATTGCGTTGAATAACCGCAGCGCTATTGCCAGGGACCTGGTGACCTATACCAAAAGCTATATCAGCGGCCCGGTATTCAAAAAACAATATGACGATATGCGGAAAAATTCAAAACCACAGCAGCCATCGCTAAAACCGTTGCGCAGCATTGAAGAAATACAAAAAGATGAGATCGCCAAAACAGAAAAATCCATTAAGGATTCGGAGAAAACCATGAAAGAACTGCCGGACATGGCCAAAACTTTTCAGCCGATGCTGGATTTACTGAAGAAAAACCTGAAAGAATACCAAAACCCGAAAAACTCTTATTTCGCCGCAATAGCCATGGGAGAAAAATATGACCAGGAAAGCCAGGTAAAAAGTTACAATGAAAGAATGCTGCAATGGGAAAAATCATACCCGGCGAATGTAAATGATTTTATTGCTGAAAGATTGCAGAAAATGCTGGATGTTACAAAAGACATTGACTACGATGCGGAATTGGTAGAAAAATATGGCAAGAAAAGATTCGTGAATCCAAAGTATGAATATAAAAATACTGAATGGAAACAGGGTTTTCGTGCGGGTAAGGAAGTAACGGAAACAGCAAGGGCCTTTGCTCAAAAGTGGTTGAATGAATTGCAGATAAAAAAGTAATGAAATGTATAATAGCCGGCAAGACAGAGAGACGGAAAGTTTTTATTTTCAACTTACGATTTCTTATGGTTCCCGGAAAAATTTGATTTTTGATCCCACCTTTTTGCTGGCTAATTCTTATTTTGAGTTGCTGAAGAAGGATATTAATTTTATGTCATCAATTAGGAGGAATGATATTAATAGCAGTTCAATCCGTCTCTGGTAAACCTTAGTAGAAAAGAAATTTAATCAGGGATTCAACCTTATTACCTTATTCCTAAATAAAATGAAAATAGGGTACAATAATCTATACACACATTTTATCTTTACTACCCTGCATCGCATTCATCTTATTGCTGAAAGACACCGGGAGCGAATTGAAAAATACATTACCGGCATCGTGAACAACAACGATTCCCATTTATATGCCATATACGCTAATCCTGAGCATATTCATTTTCTTGTATCCCGTTCTCCAAAGCTATCGGAAGAGCTCTTGGCATCCATTGTTGCGGAAAGTTCCCAACGGTTCATCAACCAAAATAAATTATGCGATACTCAATTTGCCTGGCAGGAATCCGCTTCTGCATTTTCGGTATCAAAATCTGATATTGATAAGGTTTGTAAATACATACTCAATCAGCCGGAACACCATCGCAAAACAACTTTTGCAGAGGAGTATGAAGAGTTTATAAGATTTTATCAAAAGACTTTGGAGCCTTCTAAAAAAGGCTCATCAAAATAAGGCAATAAGGTTGCAGGAATTAAATGGACCATTTTCCTACTAAGGTTTAGGCTTAACTCCTGGCAAGTTTGTAAAGGACATAAGGGTTTGAATAATTACAGTCTTCAGCTATTCCACCATTATACTTTTTTGCAGTCGTGATTCACCGCGCCGGAATATAAATATCAAATGTAGTGCCTTTGCCGGGTTCGCTTGTTGCGGTAATGATACCATTGTGGTTCTCCACAATTTTTTTTACAATGGATAGGCCGATACCTGTACCTGAGTATTCTTCTTTGCCGTGCAGGCGCTGAAATACTTCGAATATCTGGTCTTTGTATTGCGGATCGAAGCCAATGCCGTTATCAGCAATGGAGATATGGCAGTAGTCTCTTACCGGAGAAATCCTGCCAGTTTGCAAGACGGACTTTATATTATTTAAGTCACTGCCTTTTTCAATTTTGCTTTTGATGATTATATGTGGTGAGGTTCCGGTTTTTGAAAATTTGAGCGCATTACTGAGAAGGTTGTGCATAAGCTGGCGAAACTGGAAAGGAATAATATTCACCCGGCAAAGTTCGGTGGCTTCTATGACGGCATGTTTTTCTTCCATCACTTCTTTGAGTTCTGTTTTTACTTCTTCTACCAGTACAGCGAGATCATTGTTTTCAAATGTTCTTTCAGCCGTGTTCAGGCGGGAAAAGGAAAGCAGATCCTCAATGAGCTGCTGCATCCTGGCTGCCGCTGATTGCATTCTCTTAAAATAATCCTTTCCGTTATCGGATAAAGTTGAATATTCTTTTTCGAGTATACGGTTGGCGAAGGTCTGTATTTTGCGCAAGGGTTCCTGCAAATCGTGGCTTGACACGTAGGTGAATGATTCCAGTTCTTTGTTAATTTTTACCAGGTCTTCGTTCTTTTCCTGGAGCAGTTCATTACTTACATTCAGTTCAAGGGTGCGGAGCAGCACATTTTGTTCCAGTTCTTTTGCATGCTTTTGCTGGCTTTCCTGGATCTTGTTTTTAGCCATCATCTGCGCCGTTACTTCATACCCAAAAACTAAAATAGAATAAATGGTATGGTTCTCATCATACATGGGCTGGTAGCTGAAATTGAAATAGCGTAATTCAGGAGGTGAATCTTCATCACGGGCCAGCGTAATGGGGATATCAATTCCCACATAAGGTTCGCCTGTTGAATAAACTTTATCCAGCAACTTATCAAATCCCTGCCCCTCCAGCTCGGGTAGCGCAACCAGGATGGGTTTGCCCTGTATTTTTCGTTTGCCAAACAACTGCTGGTACTGTTCATTTACCAATCCATATACATGGTCAGGTCCTTCCAGAGTGGCTACAAAACCCGGTGCTGTCATTAACATGTTTTCAACCATTTTTGCCTGCGCTTCCATTTTTTTGCGTGCAATTACCTGTTCAGTTACCTCATTCACCACTACCATTATTCCTGTTACAGTATTGTCCGGTTCCTTTACCGGCTGATAAATAAAATTGAAAAAACATTGTTCCCTTTTATCGTTTCTCAGGATCTGAAATTCCATCTCATTACCATAAAAAGGGGTCCCGGTTTGCATTACTTTATCAAAAAGCTCTTTTACCCCCTGTGTCCTCAGATTGGGTAATGAGTCAAAAAACAGTTCGCCAATAAAGTGGTTTTCCAGCTCTACTATTTTCAAATAAAAATCATTGGCAACTTCCACTACATAATCGTTGCCCTTTAAAACCAATATTGCCACCGGCGCCTGCATCACCAGGTTTTGAAACCTGTTCAATAGTTCGCGTTCTTTTTGCTTAAACCGGGTTTCTTCAGTAACATCTTCAATAGCCAGCAGGATTAGTTTTTCATCTTCTTTGTCACGGGTCATTTCACGTGCATTCAGCAGCATTGTCCGCTCACCGATATTGGGCAAACTCTGCGTTACTTCAAAATTTTGAAACTTTGTTTTATTGGGAAGTATGTCTTCCAGCAGGCCTCTCAATGCGGGGATATCCCATTGTTTATTGCCCAGGTCATAAATTAATCTGTCTTCTGTATCTCTTTCATTTACCAGGAATGTTTTGTAAAAAGAATCATTGGCGGACTTTATCCGGAGATTTTTATTAAGCACCAGCAGCGGTTCATGTACAGTGGCAACAATGGCTTCGGCATAATCTCTCGCTTCAGTTATTTGTTCATTTAATCCAATCATTTCCTGGTTCACCACCGTTAGCTCTTCATTGGTGCTTTGCAATTCTTCTTTGCTGGTCTCCATTTCTTCGTTGAGGCTCTGCAATTCTTCACTGCCGCTCAGCAGTTCTTCATTGGCGCTTTGCAGTTCTTCATTCACCGTTTCCTGGTCTTCGGTAATACTGCGCATGTCTTCACGCACCTGTGCCAGCTCCAGTTCCAATTGTTTTATCCGGAGATCCTTATCATCATTTTTTCTTTTAGAAGCAACTTTTGATATTGGCTGTTTAGCGCCGGAGGCGGGTACGGTTTCATGAAAGAGGATTAAATAATGTGGTTCTGCCATATTAGGCAGGGGTATAGCTTCAATGCTGATGTTGCGCAGGCTGCCATTTACCTGTACCGGGATATTTTCTTTTATAACGGTTTCAGTTTCTTTTTTTGCCTTGTGCAAAATATTGCGCAGCTCAAATGCAAGTCCTTCTTTCGCCATCTTTAGTAAATTGAGACTCGCTTTGCCCGGTGAGGGTTCCAGGTAATTGCCGGTGCTGCCCCTGAAATGTACAATATCCATCGCCTCGTTAATAACGACACCGGCCGGGGTGTATTTGCTGAGCATAATATCGTCCGCTGTTTTTTGAAAATCGGTGCGGCTGTTTTCTCTTTTGGCTTTCACGGTCATATCAGCAAAACTTTCTTCCCGGCGCTGGCTGCTGGCATGAATAAAACTTCCGGGTACATCTTTCCGGCTAAATATTTTATCTTTTTTATCAAGCGCAGCAAACAGCTCCGGCACCCCGGCGGTTGTTTCCGATTTTCCCAGCAATAAAAATGCTTTGGGATTTAATGCATAGTGAAAAGTAGTGAGCGCCTTTTTTTGCAGGTAGGGCTCCATATAGATCAGCACATTGCGGCAACTGATAAAATCTATTTTGCTGAAGGGAGGGTCTTTTAAAAAATTGTGAACAGCAAATACGCACATATCCCTGATAGATTTATTGGCCTGGTAACTGCCATTGGTTTTGGTAAAAAAATCCTGTAGTTGTTGTGACGATAATCCTTTTATATCGCTTTTGGAATAAATGCCTGTCCTTGCTTTTGCAATAGCCGGTTCGCTGATATCAGTAGCAAAAATTTGTATCTTTTGATAAGGGGCCGGCCTGTACGCTGAGCCTTCCGAAGGAGCGCTCAGCAACTCATTAAAGCAAATGGCGATGGAGTAAACTTCCTCGCCTGTACTGCAACCTGCTACCCACACACGAATGGGTTCAATGCCTGGTTTGTTTTCTACTATGACGGTTAAAACCGTTTTGCATAAATTATCAAAGGTCTTGGGATCCCTGAAAAAATCGGTGACGGGGATTAACAGGTCCTGGTATAAAATATCCTGCTCGGGTTTATTTTCCCGTAAATACTTCAGATAGGCGGCATGATTTTCATTTTTATTAATAGCCATCCTGCGGAGTATCCTTCTGCGTATGGTGGTTTGCTTGTAATACGTAAAATCAGATCCCTTACGCAGCCGTAATAAAGTGAGTATTTGTTTAAAAATATCTTCTTCCTGCAGCGGAATGTTTTGCAATTGATCGTCGCTGAGTATTATGCGGCCATTCAGTTCCAGTAATTTTCGTGGTATCTCATCAGGCGGTAAAATAAAATCAACCACACCGGCCTGCACCGCACTATGGGGCATGCCTTCATAGGCTGCCGATGCTTCGTCCTGGGCAAAAGTAATGCCCCCATGGTCTTTAATGGCTTTTAACCCCAGTGTACCATCAGTGGCTGTGCCCGATAACACCACACCGATAGCATGACTTTGATGCACTTCCGCCAGCGATGTAAAAAAAAGATCAATAGGCAGGTTACGTTCGTTCCTGTTTTTTGCCGGGCGGGGGCTTAGTTCCAGCACACCATCATTAGCAATCATCATTTTGTTGCTGGGTATAATATATATATGATCAGGCTCTACTCTCAGATCATCAGAAATTTCCATTACCGGGATATTGGTAACTTTTTGCAGCAGTTCGGGCAACAGGCTTTCATGTTTAGGATCCAGGTGCTGCACCAGCACATACGCCATGCCTGAATCTTCTGGTATGGCTTTCAGCAGTTTTTTAAATGCGTCAAGCCCGCCGGCCGAAGCGCCGATACCCACTACAGGAAAAAGATTCGCAGATTTGATGATAATATCTTTTTTTTCCCGCTTGCTGCCGGGCAGCTTTTGTATGTCTTTATTTGTTTTCATTGCTAATGGATTGTTTTGACAACACAAATTCTTCTCTCTGTGGTTGAGCAAGCGGTGGCTCTGCAGTAAGAATAAGCGCAAGATGAATTACTTTTTTGAACAGGACAAATTCGTTGGGTTTACGGATATAATAATGCGCGCCGTTTTTATAAAGCAGGTTCACCATATCCGGTTCAAAAGAAGTAGAGAAAATAATTACGGGAAGCCCTTTTAGTTTTTCGATTTGTTTTATTGTTGATAAACATTCCAGGCCATTTTTGCGGGGCATGTTGAGGTCGAGGAACAGGATATCAGGCAATGGTTCTTTTACGTCATTCAGGAGTTCCAGGAGTTGTTCGCCATTATAAACGTTCGCAAGATGCGTGGATATGGGAAGTTCTTCCAGTATTTGCTGGAAAATAAGGCTGTCATCCTTATCATCATCGGCAAGCAATATATGTCTGGGGTGTACCAAAAGCGAAATAGATAAAAGTTAATGAATAGGTGGAAGCTTTTACAGGGTGAATGCGAATAAATGCGGATCTGGAAATATAATATAATTAGTAGCAGGAAATCTTTTGCCTTCTTTCGGACTATGGGTCTGTCGGGTTTTTATCCTGTTTAAATTAATTGAGAAAAGAGAAACGAGCTACTTCAATAATGCGGACAATTGTAAAGTTAGAGGTTTCGGGAATCTGTCTGTAAAAAAAGAAGCGGGGCGGCTTGCGGGACAGGACAAAGTGGTTTCAAACTGGCGCTGTATTTTTTCAATGCGGAGAACGTCAGACCGCCAGTTTTACGCTCGGAATTAAGCAAAAAGTTGAATTCCTTTAATAACAGTTTGAAATGCATACCGGGATGAGTTTCAGCATTTGCTTATTAAAGAGTATATTACATGGAAGAAAAGAACAGCAGCTCTTTATTCGTTGCACAGTATTTACGCTGTTTGGCAGTGGAAAATTCCTTATCAACATGAATGTTTATATAAAAAATATGGTTTGCCTGCGATGCAAAATGGCTGTGCAATCCATATTGGAAGCGCTTGATATTGATTACGTGTCCATAGAATTAGGCATAGTAAAACTTGCCGGGGAGCTAAGCCCGGAACAGCAAAGAAAACTTAATAAGGCTCTATCCCATTATGAGCTGGAATTGATGGATAATAAAAAGATGATTCTTGTTGAACGCATTAAAACACTGATCATTGATACGTTTCGTTCTTCCCCTGGTGAGATGCGGCTGAAATTTTCTGAACATTTGAGTAAAAGCCTTGGCTACGACTATACTTACCTGGCCAATGTATTTTCTGAAACGGAAGGAAGTACGATAGAACGGTTTTATATTTTAACCCGGACAGAACGGGTGAAAGAGCTAATAGTGTACGAAGCCTTAAGTATCAAAGAAATTGCCTATCAACTGAATTTCAGCAGCGTGTCACATTTGTGTCTGCAATTTAAAAAAGTAACGGGGCAAACCCCTTCCATGTTCAAAAAACTATGTGACTCCCAGGATTATGTCTGGAGAACCTGTGAATAATATAACTTATTTACAAAATTGTATAACAGGGTAGTTTTATAAATCATCACCTTTGAACTGTGCAGCGTTGACACCTTAAATGTCTTATATCGTATATTCTCATTTTAATATTTTGACAATGATGAAACACAATTTGCGATTACTGGTCGTTGATGATGACACCGATGATATCGAGCTCTTTATAGAAGCGGCAAAGGAAATAGATGAGACTATTGAATGTACAACAGCCCATAATGGCCAGCAGGCATTGGAACTGCTGAAAAATACAGATCATCCTTTACCTGATTTCATTTTTTTGGATATCAGGATGCCTGTTTTTGATGGTAAAAAGTGCCTGCTTGAAATAAAAAAGGATGACAGGTTAAAGGATATCCCGGTAATCATTTATACTACGTCGAAAGAAGTGGAGGAATCAAAAGCATTGAGGGAAATGGGCGCTGTTCATTTTATCAGCAAACCCAGCAATGCGGAAGAAATATACTATCTCGTATCTTTTGTTCTGGAAGAACAATTGTTTGAATCACGCCTGAAAAAATAATAATAAATCTGCCCGGGGGATTTTTCAAAGAAATTTTCAGCATCCCTCTTCCTTTACATTCCTTTTTTTCTTTGAGTGCAACAGGGTGTCTCCCTTTATTTCCTTGCCGGATAAATTGCAACCCCTCATCCGGTATTTTTAATAAGGCATTCCTTTCTTTCTGCAAGCATGTCTTTATACAATTACCATAATTATTTATATAATTCCCACTATTGACCTTAATAGTTTAACGGTAAAATCTGTTGTGACAATAATTGCGTAGATACCATTACCAACTCAGGAGCCTTCCAATTTTGTTCTAATCTTATTTATTCATTAATTAAATTTTAGCGTATGCCTGAGATCAAACCTGGCAGTGGAAAGCTATTGACCCCTGCAGGCAATGCGGCCGGTATTTCAAGAAGAAAGTTTCTTGGATATACAGGAGCTGCTGCAGTAGTGGCTATTGGTATTTCTTCCTGCGACAAAGACGACGACAACAACAACAGTTCCGGAATTGACCTTGGATCCGGCGATGTAGGTATCTTAAATTATGCCTATGCCCTTGAGCAACTGGAAGCCGCCTTTTACATTAAAGTACTGCTAACACCCTACGCCGGCGGCTCCGTTACTGAGATGGCTTTACTGGCCGACATCCGGGATCATGAAATTGCGCACAGGGAATTTTTTAAAAACGCCTTAGGTTCCGGCGCTATCCCGGGACTGACACCTGATTTCAGTGCTATTAATTTTTCCGACCGTACCTCTGTACTTGCCGCAGCCAAAGCATTTGAAGATACAGGTGTGTCCGCTTACAACGGGGCCGGTAAACTGATCACGACCCCGGCTTATCTCACGCTGGCAGGCAAAATTGTTTCGGTAGAAGCAAGGCACGCTGCCTGGATAAGGGACATCATTAGTAACGGAACTTTTGCGGACAGCACTGCAGTGGATGCACAGGGTCTTGATTTGGTGGCTACCCCTGCACAGGTATTGGTAATTGCCAATACTTACCTGGCAACAAAAATTTCAGGAAATAATTTACCAACTTCTTAAACCCGCTTTTTATGAATGTAAAGAATATATTAAAAGAAATAGAAAAGGTGGACCCCGTGGTGTATGACCGACTTGATACCCGCCGCAATACAATGAAACAATTTGCGGGATTAGCGGGTAAACTTGCATTGGTAACCGTTCCATTTGCACTGGGTAGTATGTTTAAAAAAGCATACGCCGGTGAAAACCGCGTGGAAACTGTTTTTGATGTCTTGAATTTCGCCCTGACATTAGAATACCTCGAAGCGAAATTTTATCAAATGGGAAATGCTGCCGCTGTTGGTGGTACGCTGGCTATCCCTGCAGGAGCTGCACAGGCCGCTATTCAAACAATTGGTGCGCATGAAACAGCACACGTTGCTTTCCTGAAGAGCGCTATTACCAGTTCAGGCGGCACACCCGTTGCGGAACCTGTATTTGATTTTACAGCCGGTAATGGTACAGGCCTCGGACCATTCGCAGGAGTGTTTATTAATTATCCTTTATTTCTTGCCGTAGCTCAAACATTTGAAGATACAGGCGTAAGGGCTTACAAAGGACAGGCGACGGATTCCGATCTTATGATGAACAATGATGTATTGCAGGCTGCTCTCAGGATACATTCTGTAGAAGCAAGACATGCTGCACATATTCGCCAGATGCGTAAAACAAATGGGGGACTGGTGCCTGCAGGTGTGAATGTAAAGCCATGGATAACGCTGAAACAAAGCGGTATAGATTCTGCCGCTGTACAGGCAAGTTATGATGGCGAAGAAATAACTAACCAGGCTACCATTGAAATTGTAAATATAAACAGCCAGGTTATTTCGGCTACTGCGGCATCTGAAGCATTTGACGAGCCATTGACAAAAGCACAGGTACTGGCTATTGTTGATCCGTTTATTGTATGATTTTAATGTAGACGTTGAAAGAAATAAGGGATTTGATCTTTTGATCAGATCTCTTATTCTTTTTGTAATTAGTAATAGTTGCTAAACGACTTTATTGCTGTATTTCATAGATAAAAGCGGCACTGTTATATTCAGCATCTGGCATCTAATCGTCATCAGGAGCGGAGCGAATGACAGTATTTCTCATTTTACCGGAACCAGCAATACAACAGCTATTCCATTTTTATCATACTGCACGTCCAGATCAGCGCTGATCAGGGCCGAACGTGTATTCATCTCTTTAATGCTGGTATCAATTTCAGCTACATTTTTATCAAATGTGGCTGTAGCATCCTCCAGTTTAATGGAAAGTTTATTTTTGAACAGGTCTGTATGAATAACTGTTTTCTTTCCTCCCGAATACTGTACCATCATTCTCAATGCCTGTTTAAAGATCAGGAAAACTTCATGACGGATCTTCATATCCAGTTTCAGCGACCTTACTTTTTTATCCAGTATAATTTCAATACTGGCCCCATGCCGGTTCTTCAATGCATCGGCAAACTCCATCATGCGCAGCAATGATTTTTCCATCGTATCATTATCCGGGTCAATGCTCCAGAGTATATCGTCCATGGCAATGATCATGTTATGACTTTTATTGCTGATCTGGTCAATGTATTCTTTGGAGCGGTCTATCTCCTTATCCGCTTTTATTCTTGCCATTTCGCTCAGCAGGTTGATATTGTTCAGCGTGGTATTTACTTCTTCATGCAGGTTGCCGGCTATCTCTGTTCTTACTTTTTGTAAAGCGATCAGTTTGTTCACCCGTTGTTTATCCAGCCAGTAAACAACCACGGCGATCAGCAATGCCAGCAGGCAGAAGAACCACCAGGTTTGCCAGAAAGGGGGAGGAACTGTTATTTTTAATTCCGTTGTTTTTTCCGAATAAATGCCATCGCCGTTCTCGCAGCGTACTTTGAAAGTATAAGTACCGGGCGGAAGATAAGTATAGATAGCCTGGTTTTGCGCAGAGGCTTTTCTTATCCATTCTTTATCCAGGTTTTCCAGCCTATAGCTGATGCCATAACTATTCTGAAAGGTTAATGTAGAAAATTGAATGATGATGGAATTTTCGCCGGGCTTTAGCGAGATATAAGGTAAATGCAGCAAAGAATCCACCGGTAACGATTTATTCAATAAGGTAAAACCGGTAATGATCACATTGGGTGGTGTCAGGTCTATCTGGGAAAATTGCGAAGGATGATAGACTATCAGGTCATGCGCGGTGCCCATCGCTATCCGGCCATCATTCAACACACAGGTAGCAGCGGTGTTAAAATTAACAGTAGGCAGCCCGTCATTTTCATTGTAAGTGCTGACTATTGAATTTTTCATATTAACTGTACATAAACCACTTTCGAGAGTTATCCATAAATGGCCCCTTTCGTCTTTAACTATATTGGAAACGGTATTGGAAGGAAGCCCGTTCACAGAAGAGAAATACCTGATCGTATTCGTGCGGATATTCAGGATATTCAAACAACCGCTGCCGATGATATACAGGCTATCGTCATATTGCATAATATCCGAAGTGGAGGTCAGCATCAGTTTACGGTCTTTAGGGCCATCCGCAGTATAATTATAGATGACGCTGCCGTCTTTACTATTTACCCTGAATACACCATGACTCCTCGTACACGCCCAGATATCACCCTGTTTATCCGTATAAAGCCGAAAGATGATACTGCCGAATTTTTGTATTAAAGAGAAACTATCTGCGGCTGCATCCCATTTTATCAAATGACCGCCTTGTGTACCGAGCCAGAGGTTACCGTTTTTATCTTCAGTTATCTGCCGGATAGTCCATCCTTTGAATACAGGCGGGCGTATCTTTTCACTGCTTTTTTTACCAGCATGATAAATAAACAGGAGCCCACCCTGGTTGCCCCTCCATATATCTCCATTGGCACGTTCGTATATGCACCAGGCCATACCTTCACCCAGTTGAAGACTCTGTTCTGCATAATCTCTTTTCACCGGGTTGAGTTCTTTATCATACGCAAACAGTCCATCGCCCCAGGTACTGACAAGTATATCGCCATTTCGCAACTGCATTATACCAGATACATCCGGCATATAAGCCTTGTCATCATTTATTCTCCTGCTGGGGATCGTATGAAGAAACTGGCCGGCAGGATTAAAACGATATAACCCTTTATTGGTGGAGATCCATATATTACGTTCTTTGTCTTCAAACAAATTTCTGACACCGTCGTAGCGGATGCTGAACTCACCGGGGAGGTTACTTTCTACCAGTTCAAATATTTTTTTTCTTTTGTTGAATTTTGCGAACAGGCCGCCACCATATACCCAAAGGGTACTATCCTCCTGTTCTTTTAAGGCATAGGTCTCATGGTATTTGCGTTTAAGAATAACATTCAGGTGCGGATCCCAGTCGGTTAATTTTTTTGTGGCCATGTCATAACTGTAAAACATGGAGATGCCCCCCGGGGGCCATGATAGTAACCAGAACCTGTTTGAGCTGTCCCAGTAAGGGATTGAAGTATATTTAGCCGAAGTATAAGCATTGATGATTGGATCGTTCGTTACATTATGTCCGCGATAGGACATTAGTTTTTCTTTGATGCTGTATTTAACAAGCCCTGAGTCGCAGGCTATCCAGTAATTGTTATTAACAGGATCCTGTGTTATACCAAAAGGTCCCCAGTTGGCCGGTACGCTGAAAGGATTGTGTGTGGATGCAAACTCACCTGCAGCTTCATTATAGGTGAGTATGGCCTTGTGCTCCAGTATCAGCATCAGGGTACCCTCATTATCTTTCATGAAACGGCTGTCAGCATCCCGCAGGGGCATTTCAGGATAGCGTACCAGTACTTCATGAAATGTAAAATCAGCAGTATTAAAATAACCCATTTTGTTTTCCCCGCATTTCAGCCAGAGCCTGTTTTTTTTATCCAGGTGCAGCCAATACACGGCATCGTTAGGAATAGAACTGGTATCACCGGGAATATGCTGAAAAGTTAGAAAACGGCGGCCATCATAACGCTGGAGCCCGTTCAGCGTAGCGATCCAGATAAATCCTTTGGCATCCTGCTCTGTACCCGTTACTTCATTTGATACAAGCCCGTTGCGTGATCCAAGATGATAGAAAAGATATTCCTGTTTCGGTTGTGCGGATAGAGTGCTGCTCATCGCAGCCAGTAAAACGAGTATGAATGATCGCAACTGCAAAATACGGGGTGGTTTGTCTTTCAAATATAATCAACCCCTGCATAAATTGTAAAAAGCCGTGAACGAATTGAGGAAATCAAAGATGAACTCAGCAAAAGGTTTTTTGAAGTGTTTGTTGATTGCATATCCCGGCGGCAACTCATTCAGGTTAGTCAACAACTCATTCACTGTATGATTGCCTTCAGCATTACCCGGTAATAATTTTACTTCATCAAATTCATTCATCATTAAATCTTTTTTATGCAACGGTACAATATCTTTCTCCAGGTCCACAAAGGATTGAAGGCTCTTTTATATGATACGGCGTTAAAAGTTCAGCATACTGATTTCTGGAATGTAGAAGAAGCGGAAGACACTATTGAAAGGATAAACGAAGTGGTAAGCCTTTTTGAAAAGCATGCACACAGCGAGGACACCTATGTTTTTTCTGTGGTGGAGAAATATGAACCATCTGTAGCGGATGCTTTTGAACAGGAGCATGTGAAGGACCATTTCCTGGGACAGTTGCTGGAAGGATCGCTGGCTCTTTACAAAAATGCCGGCATCATAACTGAAAAAGTGGAAGCCAGTAAACAAATTCAATCAGCGTATATAAAATTCATGGTCTTTAATATAGAGCACATGGCGAAAGAAGAAGATGTGATCAACCCGATACTGTGGAGGTATAATACCGATGCGGAGATCATGGCGATCACGCAGCAGATAGTAGCCAATATACCACAGAACCAGATGGCGGTCGTCAGCAAATGGATGATCAGGGGGCTTAACAATGCCGAAATAACCGGCTGGCTGAAAGGAGTGGAAAAGAATGCACCGGAGCCGGTGTTCCAGTCATTGTTTGTAATAGCAGAAAGAGAATTACCCGAAAGGCGTTTCCGCCAGGTACTGGAAAGCCTGACGGAAGGAGCTATGCTCGCATAATTTATTCATCATATAAAAACTAACAATTATGAAATACATGATCTTACTGATACTGGTATTGATCTTAAAAGACAAATGGTCTTCAAGATTGCTCCGCCAGAACATACACGGCGTTTTGTAAATTTTTTGCGTTCATACATATACAGGGTCAGTCCGGGTAGTTTTGCCCGGACTTTTTTAGTGAATTAATTTTCACGCAAAGGCGCAGAGAACGTAATACCTATTTAGCGCCGTTGCGCCTTTGCCTGGGTTTATTTGCCAGGCGCCGGGATAACGAAATAATATTTTAATGATATTTGTTCAAATTGTTCGTATGCGCATTCTCATTTTAGGAGCTACAGGCCGCACTGGTAAATTAGTAGCAGAACAGGCATTACAGCGTGGTCATACTGTTCATGCATTGGTAAGAGATAAGAACAAGGTGAAGTTGAACCACGCTGATCTTACATTGTTTGAGGGACAACCTGCGGACAGGGCAGCATTGGCAAATGCCATGAAAGGATGCGAAGCTATACTTAGTGCATTGAATATATCAAGGACCAGTGATTTTCCCTGGGCGAAGCTGCGGTCACCAAAAGATTTTTTATCATCAGTGATGAAGCATATCATTGAACTGGCGCCGCAGCATACTATCAGCCGCATCGTTTTTACTTCCGCCTGGGGAGCAGCAGAAACAAGAAAGGATATACCCGGCTGGTTTCGCTGGTTTATTGAGCACAGCAATATTAAGTATCCTTATGATGATCATGCAAGGCAGGAAGAATTGATAAAGCAAACTTCTTTGCAATGGACATCTGTACGGCCGGTTGGGCTGACCAATTCAAATAACACAAAAGAATTGATCGTAACTATAAATAATCATCCCAAACCCCGGCTGATGATCAGCCGCAGCCATGTAGCGTCTTTTATGCTGGATGTGCTGGAGAAAAATTTATATGTGAGGGAGATGGTGGTAGTGTCGGAGAGGTGATTTTTTGTTCAGGTTTGTATGGGGGATTGGCTAAATTTGAAATAAGGACTTTTTGCCAATCCATTAGTTAGCTGCAAGCTGTCTTAAATATTATGAAAAGAAATATCACTATCGCGACTTTAACTATTATGTCTCTTTGTTTTTTATTAGGATGCGAGGCGAACAACAAGTATACGTACATACAAATAGTCTACAAAGAGGTTAAGCCGGGGGATTCCGTAAGGAAGTTTATAGCCGGTAAAATTATTCTTGAGACTAGCGATTCTGTAGCTTATTTGAATGCTTTTGTAAAGTTCTGTATATCTCTGAAAGCCTATGAACACCGGGTTAATTCATCTGCCGGCAAACTATCTTTCCAACCTATTGGTTTCATGTTGATCAACGAAAACGGCGTTGATATTTCAAAGTCTATTACCTTCACTACTAAAGATTATATGGAGAGGAAAATCGAGAAGGAAATTCGGGAAATGACTTTTCCTTGAACATTTAAGATGTTGTACAAATTTCACGCAATTAATTTTTTATTACCGACTCCGAATAATAGGCACGAAAAAGATAGAGGGCTTTGGCATACATTTGCGATGTGATAGTCAGACTTTAATTGTACAGATGCCGCCATCGGGCTTTCTGCTATGCCGGTTGAAGAGTATGTCCTCATCTGTTTATTGGTATCAGCCATCGTTCAGACTAAACGAACAAATTTCAACAAAAGAATTTAACTTCAACTTCAGTTTTTCAATTGGTTCTATATCGGCCTGAAGGACTGCAGAGTACCAGCACAGCAGTAAGTTAAAAGCATTGTATGCCATAAAATAAACAACAAATGGTGTGTGAGTTATTTGTAGGAAAGTATGTAATGTAAAAAATATGAAACTTGAAAAATCACTCTATCAAAAGAGCTGGCTCTATTTTGTAGTTTTCTTTTTATTTATGGTTTGGGGCTTTTGGTTTACCTATTTCACTAAAATACTGGACCAGGAAAATTACCGGATGCACCTCCATGGAGCCGCTTTAATTTTATGGTGCCTTATGCTGATTATTCAGCCATACCTGATCCGGGCAAAAAAAGTTAAAATCCATAAAAAGACCGGAAAAATCTCTTACTTGCTTATACCATTTTTACTGTTTTCAACAATTGACCTTCTTAAATACAGGTTACACGGCAATGCCGTATTGAGTAATTCAGATAATTTTTTTATAGCTCTTGTGCTTAATGGCTTACTGGTATTTGTAATCTTATATGGCCTGGCTATTTACCATAAAGGAAAAGGACCGATTCATGGCAGGTACATGCTATGCACGGCTTTTCCCATGTTTACGCCGATTACCGACCGCATAATCAGTATTCATTTTCCATCCTGGCTGAGGCATCTTCCGACTATAGATGGCAAACCCATAGAACCCATAATTGGCTTTGCGTTGGCTGATCTTTTACTGATAGTTTTATGTATCTGGGACTGGCGTTCGCATAAGCGCCGGAACGTTTTCCCGGTTGTCCTGCTGCTTTTGATCGCCTATCATATTTCAGTACTAAACTTTTATAAATACACATTTTGGATTAAATTCTGTGAATGGTTCGCAGCTTTTTGAGGTAAATTATTTGAGAATATTATATTAAACAGAGCTCATAATGAAAATTTGTGTAGCACAAACAAGACCTGTCAAAGGTGACATTGAAAGTAATATTACTAATCACAAAAGAATAATAGACCTGGCTGTTACCTATGGAATAGGGACTATTATTTTCCCTGAACTATCCATAACGGGTTACGAACCGGAACTGGCAAAAGAATTAGCCACTGATCAGGATGATAGCAGGTTTGATGATTTTCAAACAATCAGTGATAGCAGGAAGATAACAATAGGAATTGGAGTGCCCATAAAAAACGATTCAGGTATCTGTATCAGTATAGTTATTTTTCAGCCGTTCAAAGTAAGAGAACTGTATTCAAAAAAATACTTACACGCTGATGAAGAGCCGTATTTTACCAGCGGGCAAAACACTATTGGCTTATTGGGGAATAAACCCGGCATTGCCCTTGCAATTTGTTATGAGTTATCAGTTCCCGAACATTCGGAGAATGCTTTTAAAACCGGTGCCGGAATTTATATAGCAAGTGTGGCTAAGTCAACGGACGGAGTTGAAAAAGCAGTAGCAACTTTATCGGGGATTGCCGGTAAGTATTCAATGACAGTATTATTCTCGAACTGTGTTGGTCACTGCGATAATTTTGAAAGCGCTGGAAGGACATCCATTTGGAATAGTAAAGGCTTATTGGCAGGGCAGTTAAATGATACTAATGAAGGCATACTGATTATTGATACTGATACACAGGAGATAATTGAGAAGGTAATCTAAACAATACTGGCATACCTATTTCTCTTTTGAAAGATGTGTAAAAAAAGTGATACAAAAGCCGGCAGTACTCATTTGCTGAAATGCAAATTCTGTATTGCCCGCCTCTATGTTTATTTCATATTTGTAATAACAGTTTTGTTATTCCATTACAGTTCTTTCAGTGATTTTGGACCCGGCACTACATTATGAACAGGCCTGGTTGTTTTCAGGAAAGCGAAAATGGATCTCAGGTCAGTGTCACTTAAGTTCCTGTAAACAAACCAGGGCATTGGTGGTAATAAATCACGGGCTTCTTTCAAACCTTTTGATTTTCCCTGGCGGATAGCTGTCATGAATTGATTTTCTGACCAGTTACCAAGACCTGTTTCATCAGAACTGATATTAGCTGCATAAGATTGTCCCCAGGGGCCAACGGCTGATGTAAGATCCATGGCAAATAGCATGTATCCATCTTTCATAACACTTGTATTGGGTTTGCCCAGTGGAGTGCCGGCAAGATGACCGCCAAAACGATGTTCCATATCCAGCTCAGGACCGGCAGGTCCCATCTTTTTGGGTGAATGACAATCGTCGCAGCCCATGGCGTTAACCAAATAACTGCCGCGTTTGATCAGGCTGTCCTGGCTGATGATAACGGTATTATCCGAATTTGCTGAAGTATTCGTGCAGGCGATCATAGCAAATGATACCGAAGCTGCTAATGCTGCGAGAATCAGAATTGATTTTTTCATTTCTTTAAATTTTATAGTTGATAAGATGTAATTACAGGCCGAATATTAATCCAGCGAGCAGGCTCACAAAACCAATGATATTGACTACCTGCCTGATACTGTAAATGGATAACCATTTGGAGCGATACTCTTGCCAGTTGGCAGGATAGTCGGATGCTGTCCATGTATTGATGATCTTATTGAGCGGTACATTTCCTTTCAGCGTAAACGCTACATCAATAAGTAAGGAAACCAATGCTACCAGAGAGCATATAAAAAGGAAGCCTGAAGGATTGATCACACAAAATGATACAAGGAGAACGGATGCCGCTAATGCCAGGTAATACACTGTTGTCAATGAGCCGCGCAGGTGCTGATCCAGTAATTTCCTTGATTCAATATACGTAGCCGGCTGCATGCTTTTCGTTACATTTGACATTGCGAGAATATAAAAGAAGCTCTGGCTGATCACTACCGCATAAAGCATCAGCGTGATGAATAAGGTGATTTTGATTTCCATTGTTTTAGTTTTTATATAGCGTGCAAATTAGCCTGGTGACGGGCCGGTGACAATGGAGGCCTGGCTGGATTGTAATAAACAGTGTATGAATTGTAATAAAAAAGCCCCTCGTTTAAAACGAGAGGCTTTGAATAGTTTTCAAGAAGGCCTTTCATAGTAGTATTATCTATTTCTTCGCGATGTTAATAGTTTCATTTTCTGTGAAATACTGCCCAAGAAAAATTGTTTCAATAGCTGCCGCAAACAGTTCGGTTTGTTTTTGCTGTAATAATTGCTGCGCTTCTGTTTTATAATCCAGCGGTCGTTTGTAACCGGGATATTCTATTGTAAGTATGCGCATGGCTTCCCGGTTTTTGGAAGGATCTTTTTCGTTGGCAATAGCCGTTGACGCCCATGTACCGAGTGATACACCGCTTCCTCTTTTTAAATTCAGCGTAGTGCCGGTCATATTTCTTTTTTGCAAGCTGCCTGCCGGGGCAGGAGCCGGATCTTTATAATAGAGGGCTGTTGGTTTTTTATGGAGATTATTACCAGTTACGTTACCTCCCTGCTGGTGAATATAGGAAGCCATCTTTACGGCAAGGCTGCTGTCTGATGAATAGCCTGACGCAAGACCATTATGATCAGTTCGCGGATCGGCATATATTCCGCCATAGTTCATATCTCTTATCGCATGCAGGTTGGCGATTCTCTGTGGTTTAAAAACCTGGATGAGTTGCAACAGCAACTGGTTTTCCTTTTCTATTTCTCTGCCTGCATGATCAAGGCTTTTGTTTTCATCAAAGGCTTTACCCGGTGATGGCATCTGCCTGTTCGGGTCCACCGCGTCCGGATCAGTATAGCGGCCTATGTTGTCAACACTTCCTATATGTTCCGGTTCATTGATCGCTTTCACAGCATTGTCAGGAAATAAAGATGGAATAATAATAACCGAGTAGTAAGGTTGTTTTCCCTGCAGCAACTGGGTTAGTAAATGATAGGCTACTTCCACAGACGATAGCTCTGAACCATGAACGCCTGCTATTACCAATGCCCGCAGGTTACTGCTGCCCGGTATATAGTATGCATAGAGATTTCTGCCCTCCTGTGATTGTCCCAGCAGGAATTGTGATTTTTTATTTTCACTTATCACCAGTTCAAGTTCTTTGAGTGAGTATGACGATTTGTATAGTGAACTGCTGGCAAAAGTAAATGAAGCCAGGGTCGGTTCACTATTTATTGAATCAGGGAATGATCCATTCGCATGCTTATTCACTGAAGCACCAGGACTTTTACCTGCTGCAAACAGCAATGTACAGGCAATAAGCGGCACTATGGAGATCATCCATTTCATGAAAACTGTATTAATTGGAGTTTGAAAGCTGGCAGACAGCATATATCCGCCAGCGATAAATTTTATAGTTTAATGAATTCTACCCTGCGGTTAGCGGTCTTGCCTTCTTTGGTCTTATTATCGGCGATAGGTTGTGTTTCACCTTTACCTTCTGTTTCTAAGCGGGTAGCCTCAATACCAAATTCAGTCGCCAGCAGATCCTTTACGGCGGCGGCTCTTTTCTTTGATAATTCCATATTGGCATTATCATCCCCATCGCTGCTGGTATGCCCGATCACTTTTATTTTGATACCGCTGTTATCTTTCAATACACCTGCAATTTCTTTTACTATTCCATACGATTCTGGTTTGATCACGGCGCTTTGAAAATCGAACAGGATGCCGGTAGTGGAAAATTTACCTTCTTCTACCAGTTTGTGTCTTGTATCAGGCTTACCGGTGGCTACTTTCAGGTTGCTGACATAAAAGCCGAGTTCATCATCGTTGTAGCTGGAAGTTGAAAGCTTAAAGAACAACTGGTTGAATACATAAGCAGTGGCAAGGGCTTTAGGCAGATCATATTTTTTCTCCCCGTTTATCCATATCCTGATGCGTGACTCCTGTATCTGTACAGCTACATGGGAAACTTTACCATAATATTTTTCCAGGTTAGGAAATTCCTGCTGGTCAGAAGTAAATGTTCTTTTACCATCTGTATTGCTGTATATCGTAGTATAGGTAGTGTTGCCGGCGCCAAGGCGGAACAATATCTCGGATGACTGGTATTTGTTTGGGTAATTCAGGAATTTATTATCCGTTGTTGAATCCGCATCACTGGCGAAGAACCCGAATGAGAACATAGGATAGGTATAGCCTGTATTTTTCATCTGGAAAATGACATCAAACTCCATTGTGAAGTTTTTAGAAAATAGTTTTTTATTGGATGTGAGATAAGAAGAATTTTCATACATCCGTATCCATTTGCCGGGGTAGCTGTTGAGTGTTACTACTTCACCTTTACCACCTGTATTCCAGTTCAGGGGAAATTCACCGATCTCATCCTGCTGAAAATCTTCTGCATAGATGATAGAATCCCCGGGAATGAAATCAAATTTGGAATAGCTTTTTATAGCGTTATCTTCTGCAGGTTTTGCAACAGAAGGGTCTTTGGTTACAGGGGCATCGTTAGGTGCCGGCTGTGTATTTTTACCTTCGGCTTTGTCCAATGCTTTGTCAATTTCAGCATCAATTTTTTTATCAGCCCGCTGCTGAGCTTTATTTTTTACTTTATTAAATACCCCGTTTAACTGGGCCTCGGCAAGGTAGCTGCCTGTCAATAATATTGCAATGATGAATAACCTCTTTGTCATGATTTTTATTTTGACGCAAGGTATTTGCAGGACTATTAACTGAAAACGCAGCTCTGGATGAATTGGAAGATGAATGTAATGAACTGAAGTTTTTGAATAGTAGATATTGAAAGAGGATAAATGGAATGGATCAGTGACCAGCTCTGATACTGACAATGGTTTTTAAAGGGTCAAGCAATTCTTTTTGTCTTGTAGGATCAATTCTTACCTCAAAGCGGGGGGTGTTGACAGGTGAAGGAATAAATAAAAGATCCATATTTGAATAGAGGGGGAAATCCCTGGTTACTTCTAATTTGCCAACTGTGGCCCAGGAAGAGTCTGTTGTTACTGACCTGATCAGGCCCACCTTTTTTTCTCCAAACAGGATATCTGTATTGCTTTTCGGAGAAAAGCTGACTGCGGCCGGGGCTAGCCTGTAGTTATAGGCGATTACTTCTTCGGTATCTTTCTTTTCAACGTGATCAGCTACCAGCATGATCATTTGCTGGTATTGATTGTCGTGGCCATGCTCGGTTTCGCAATTGACGTATCGTATGTTCCGTTCACCGCAATAGATACTCAGCGAGCCATCTTTTTTTGCCTTTTCATTATCCTGCAGTATCGTATTGTATTTATCGCCGGATAATTGCCGGTAAAGAATGCTGTCTGTGGTAAGAAAAATATCATCAGGATCTTCATCGGGGTTAACGCTAATGGTTCTTGCGTCTTTTTCCCTGATATTTCCGGGCAGGTAACTGTTGATCGAAAATTTTCCGTTTGAGTTATTGTGCAGGGCAATGATACAGGCAGGATTTTGTGGTAGTAATTTCAAAATAAGAGCAGCGAATTTTTCCACTTCATCTATTGCTTTGGGGCTTATTTTGCCAAACATCGTCAGGGTCTGAACGATGCCAATGCGGGAAAATATCCTGTTGGGATCAAATGTATAATACTTGCCTTCCAGTTTAAATTTAATATTCCTCGTCTTATAGTTTTCAATTTTGATCAATATACCCGCGTCTCTTTCAAGTAATTTCCGGGCAGCGTTTACCGCTGTTATTTCATCATCATGCAGGTTTACATACACTATATTTTTCGCATCCCCGTATTGTGACACTTTGATTTGCATGATCCTGTCGCCCAGTTTATGAAAAATGGTGCTGATCTTCGGGATGTATGGCGACTGGGATGGGCTTTTCCGCATATTTGTCTGGGCAGCGGCGCATTGCAGAATAAACAAAAGATACAGAGGCAAAATGGTTTTTCGCATCAGGGGGTATTTTCAGAATATTAGCTAAGTTAAATATCATAGAGGGAAATATCATCAGGGATTGATGGTATTTTATTAAATGGCTTCAATCTGTGAGTAAAATGAGAAAAACTACTATATGGATTATGGTAAAAAAAACCAATATGCAGTTATTAGAAAACCACCCGTGCAGGAAATAGGCCCGGGTAAATAGTTTATTTATACCCGGATCCCTCTATCAAAAAGCGTTCTTTTCTCCTTTAGCCATATTAAAAGCCGTCATGGCAACGATCCTTGTGTCAAGCCATAAACTCCAGTTTTCAAGATACCAGAGATCGTACTGCACCCGGTCATTCATGTCTTTCACGGTCTTGGTTTCACCACGATAGCCATTTATTTGCGCCCATCCTGTGATACCGGGCTTCAGGAAATGGCGGATCATATATTGCTTGATCAGTTTGGAATAATCGTCTGTATGTTTCAACATGTGAGGTCTTGGGCCTACGATACTCATATCGCTCATCAGTACATTAAAGAACTGTGGCAGTTCATCAATGTTCGTTTTCCGCATGAACTTTCCCATTTTCGTTATACGGCTGTCATTTTTTGTCGCTTGCTTTTCGTTTGCATCCCGGTTTACTTTCATACTCCGGAATTTTATGCAATTAAACGTCTCGCCGTTTTTCCCGCTTCTTTGCTGAATGAAGAAAACAGGTCCCCTTGACTCAAGCCATATAAGTAAGGATATAATGGGGATAAGCCAGGAAAGTATAAGTACAAGTACCAATGAACTTACAACGATATCATAGAAGCGTTTCTTGATCCTGCTCCCTACATCGTCAAGGGGTTCTTTCCGCAATGATAATACAGGCATATCGTTTAGGTAATCAATATGCACAGGCTTGCGGATAAACTGGTTGAGGTCTGGAATGATACGGAAGCGGATGCAGGCCTGGTCAGCCTCATTGATCATGGCATAGATGCCGGATTGCTGTTCGGGCGATATAGTGGAAAATATCTCTGTTACTTTATACTGTTTTGAAATTTCAATCACATTGTCCAGCCCGCTGATAATAGGGTAGTGTGACAGCTCATGTACTTTACCCGTTTCTTCAAAAAATCCCACGATTTCTGTCTTCATGGGTTCCTGCTCAAGATAGGCTGCCAGTTTTTTCGCTCTTTCATTATAACCAATGATCATGATCTTTCTTACAATATGGTCTTTGTTCTGAAAAAAATGATGAAGGGCAAGATGCATAAACCGGTTCATAAGAAGGCTGATAGCGAAAGAGGACAATACACTTATAATAAACAGCCTTGATAGGTCCGCCTGTTTGTAAAAAACAAGATATAGCATTACTATTCCCAGGAAATAAACAAAGGCATGCATAGTGTGCCTGGAAAATTTTTCAAACGAGTAGATATACTTGTCGTTGTATATATTTAAGGCCCAGCTTGGAATGATCCAGGCTACATTGCAGAAAAACCACAGATAGGTGTACTGCAGCCTGTCTGTTGCTGATATATGCGCCTCAAAAATATACTGGCATATCACGAATACTACATTCAGGACAAGCAGGTCAAGCAAAACAAAGCTGATACGCAGCAGTGTGGTAAGACGTTGATTCATAATGATCTTCTTTTAATGATTTCTGTAAATTCAAAGTCTTCATTCGGATAACGGGTCTGCTCATTTAGTATCGGATAAAATTTGAAAAAAACCAGGACGGATATTCCGGTGATATTACCAGTTTATTCCTTTGTAATTCTTTTTTTGACGGATCGCTTCAGGCAACCTTACCATATCAATGACCGGGTGCCCTATTTCTACGTTAGCTAAAACATCTGTATATTCTTTTTCGCTGTTGTTTACAATGATCAGTTCAGATTCATTCATTAATTCACTTATCTGTACTTTCATCAGCTTTGATAAATGCGGAAAATGTATGTCCATATATTCTTTATGGGTACATCCGGTGTTTGATACCTGAACATTCTTATCATAGATAGCTATTTCGTATCCTTTTCCCAGCAGTATTTCTACCAGCATTACAGCAGGTGAATTATGCAGGTCATGGGTGCCAGCCTTGAAGCTTAAACCAAGGAAACCAAGTTTTTTCTTTTTGGTTTGCTGAATCATTTCTACTGCACGGCTTACCTGCCATTCATTGGTTGTATTAATACTTTCAATCAAAGGGGTTTTTACATAGTTGTCGTGGGCCATAGCCTGAAGTCCTTTCAGGTCTTTTGGAAGCGAAGGGCCACCATACGCAAAACCCGGTTTGAAGTAACAGGGTGAAATATTCAGTTCTTTATCTGCGCAGAATATTTCCATTACTTTATGCGAATCAATTTTCAAAGCCGAACAAATATTTCCTATTTCATTGGCGAAAGAAACTTTGAGCGCATGGAATGTGTTGTTGACATATTTCATTAACTCAGCCACTTTTACATCTGTAATGATGACCTCTGCAGGCAATTTCCTGTAAAGAGACGCCACTTTTTCCGCTGCTCCAGGATGGTCTGACCCGATCACCGTAATAGGTGGGTTATGATAATCATGTACTGCAGTTCCTTTCCGGAGAAATACAGGGTTAGCGACTACGGCAAAATCTATATTCCTTTTTTTACCCGAGTATTCTTCTATTATGTCCGCGAATTTTGCTGAGGTGCCGGGCAATACAGCGGATCGGATAGCAATAACATGGAAATCATTTTTTGCTCTTAGTATCCTGCCAAAATTTTCTGCTACCTTAAAGATATATTGCAGGTTCAGGTGACCGGTAGCAGTAGATGGAGCGCCTACAGCGATAATAGAGATTTCTGTATCCAGGATAGCTTTACTGTAATCAGTGGTAGCGGATATCCTGCACTTGTTGTACTCTTCACGGATGATATGATCTATGTCTTTTTCAATGATGGTGGGTAAACCGGAATTGACCTGGTTTACTTTGGTTTCGCTGACGTCAACGCCAATAACGTTGTGCCCGCTGCGGGCCAGGCAGCCAAGGCTGACACAGCCAACATAGCCTAATCCAAATACGCTGATGTTCATACTCTGTTGATGATTTTTATATAAGTAATCAGGGTTAATGATTCATCATTGGATATATGTTCACCCATAATAACAGTGGATTTTTCTTTTTTCATAAAAGAGGGTGAATACCATCCCAGTGTTTGGTAATCCGATGCCTCTATTGTGCTGGAATTGATAAGCGGGTCAAGTGTTAATTCCAACGTTGATGCCGTTTCCCTGCGCCCAAGTACATAGGTATTGCCTGAAGTTTGCATCACATATACTTCCGGGTGAAGGTGAAACGGTATATTGATTGAGTAGCCTGCTTTCCTGGCTTGTATCTGGTCAGATATCTTCAGGTAATCTTTTTCTTTATTTAATTCAACGCTTCTTGTATGACCAATTTTATCTTTCCTGTATCCATTATGAGTAGCAGATACCATATCGCGGTCAATAGTGGTTTTCGCTTTGAGAATAGAAGATTTATAATGGTTGACCCAAAGCGTAGGCGCTGAGAATTGCGCCTGGTCCGAATTATTTATAGTAACCGTATTATGCGCCAGGGTGCTTACAAAATATTTTCTCCATTCGGTATGTGTATGATAGGCGTAAGTGCCCGGGTCAACCAAAAAGGGATAGCCATCTATATGTACGATCACTGACAATGCATCTGCATGACCATGCGCCGCTATGGAAAGATAGCCTAACGGTGCTGCATCAAAGTGACAATATACTTCCCTGTCAATACCCAGATGTTTGCGCATAATAAAATGTCCTTCTCTCTCATAAAAAGCAGATCGTGATGGCGACCGGTGATACCTGAACTGGTCCCATACAGATTTACCATTGAAATGGGTGGTAAGCAGATGTGATTTCATATCCCAGGAAGCTCCGCTGCGTTTCAGTTCGGGCATGCTGAACAAAACAGCGGCTGTATTAAGGATCGAAAGAAAATTATTCGCTTCCACGTTCCCGTCCGGTAGTATAACTCTTCCATCATCCTCATCGCCATACTTCGGATGATTCCCATTCATATCAAGTAGATTGTTGATATAAGTGGATATCGCTTTCAGGCTTTTGGTGTATTTGGCGGAAAATTTAATTCCGGAATGTTCTGCAGCTATATACGACAACAGGAAAAGATCGGTAATGAATTGTATATGCCCGGCAGCTTCTTCCCTGTTCACACCGTTTTCACTGTGCTGGTTAAGCATTTCTCTTTCCAGACCCCGGCGGCTTTTTTTCAGCCATGCTGCAGATTCTTCAAACTTCCATAATGTAGAAGCGATAAATAATCCTGCATATTCAGCTATCAGGTTATTGTTGGCGGAAGAATGATACGAAGGATTTTTGGAACTATATACACAATGGGTATATATCAACGGAAGCCATACCTGTTCACGGAAAGAAGTATATTTCTCTTCTTTTTGCCAAACATCATCCTTTTCCAGCAATATCCAGCACCAGTACCAATTGATCAATCGCAGGTTTATTTCAATATTGCTATGCCAGTTTATTCCTTTCAGGTAAGGGTTTTGTTCGTTCCATGATGTCATAATGGATACGAACTGGTCCAGTTTTTTCCTGTCCTTTGTTATTTTATAATCTGTTAATAAAGGAATAAGAAACTGCAGCCTGTTCACCTCCCATACCGCTTTAGCGCTTCCAAACCTGTCAGTCCTGGTATCAATAGATTTTGAAAATGACAAGGGAAAACGTTTACCCGAAAAAATATCTTTATGAAAATCCATCTTCTCATTAACTGGTAATGGATGACCAAAAACCAGGAATTGACCGGGTATCATGATTTCAGTAAACGAAAAATCCAAATTCACTTTGTTTACTGTCACATGAGTATATACCAGTTTTTGAGAAAACATTTTTTCAAAGTAGCGCTGCTGAATTTGCCCTACCCTGAATAAGAGTTCCCGGAGGTTCATTGTACTTAACCGGCTATAATACCATTTTAATCTTCCAATAGTCATATCAGGAAATTTCTGAGTAAAGTTTTTCGAGTTCTGTTTTTATGCTTTCCGGGTAAAAATTTCTTGCTGAATTCATAGCCTGTTTACTCATGCTGCCATATTTTGAACTGTCATGGAGTACCTCAAAAATGATTTTCTTCAATTGAGTCATATCACCAGGGGTGAATAAGTAACCGTTTTTGTTATCCTCAATCACTTCAGGAATGCCTCCTACAGGTGTTGATATTACCGGTTTGCCATAACTGAGCGCTTCCAGTATGGTCATAGGCATGGCTTCATGATAAGTCGGAAGAATGAAATAATCAGACATAGTGAAAAAACGGTCCTTGTCATCATCCTGCACCCATCCTATGTATTCAGCCAGGTCTTCAATGCCTCCTTCTGTTATTGTTTTATTAAGCCTGTCCACTTCATGGTTGCCACCGATAAGAAATTTGCATTTGCCTCTTAACGAACCCTGTTCTTCAATGACCAGGTTGACAAGGTCAAAAATGCCTTTATGATCAGCTATGCGACCTAAGAAAAGAAATGTGACCACTGAATTGCTTTTTTGGCTTATTGCCGCAGGTTGCCTGTGCTCTACCGGGTTCCTGATGACTATTATCTTTTTAACCCTGAAATTATTCTCAAAAAAATCATTCCACCTGTCAGAAAGGACTACCACTGCTTCTGCGTTGTTGACAAGAAACCTGCACATATATTTATATAACCCGCTTCCTTTTTGATAAAACTCATCAAATGCGCCGGCATGACTATGGAAAACTATTTTTTTAGAAAATATCTTTTTGGCAATAAAGCAAACAATGAACTTTCTCACGATGCTGCCATCTTTAGCGCCATGTAAATGAACGATCCTGATATTTGTGTCTTTAAATAGTAAGAAGACCAGTTTAAATAATGATGCGAAAAAGAGAAAAACCTCATAGAATTTATTCTTGTAAGTATTGGTAGCTATAAAATTGAACGGCTCGATATTTTTTGCGTAAATACTTAATACGGCACCGATACCACCCCGGTGGTTCCTGTAATCAGGGCCGATATACAATACATGGTTGTAGGGTGACGCCATATAAATGGATAATGACATAACTGATTAATTAAAGATGTTTTTAAGTTTTCTGCTTAATTGACGGACGGGTTCAAAGTAACCCTTCTGGCCATCCACGATAATAATATCATCAACAGCATTTATAGTATGAATGCCATAGTTAAATTCATCGTTTTTGTTTGACTCAATGATCATGTATTCTTCTTCTTCAAACCGGGTAGTAGTTAAAGTAGTGATCTTATTAATGGTGATAGATTCCCCGTAATAGTTGCTGCAATTCTGAGCAGGGCGGTAAATAGCCCCGTCCACCTCAATGAAATTTCCTGCGGGTCTCGCCCCGTTCAATTGTTTTTTTACCGGGTTTCCTTCGTGTGCTTTATAAGGTCCGGATAAGGTATCACTGTAAAAAATATGGAGGTCGCTGTTAAATGTTTCACCAAGCATGGTGGCAAAAAGCCAATACTTGTTTTCATATTTCAGTATGGTAGAATCAAGCAGCGGTAACTGCATGATCTCTTTTTTGTTGATAAATGATCTTTTGATGGGGTCGAATTCATAACAGTATAAAGTACCGCTAAAGGCGCTTTCCGGGAACACATATATTTTTCCGTTTTCTTTAAAAACATACGGGTAGGAGAGATGGGCATTTGTATCCAGGACTACTTTTTCCAGAACAGGATCAAGCAAGTCATTGCAAACCATTAAAGATATCTTTCCATTAAGGCTATAACTGCTTACGCTTTCAAACAGGATATTTACCCGGCCATCATCTGTTTTAAAAATAAAGGGATCGGCATGAGAAATTGTTTTGTCTTCAAGGGTCATCCATTCAAAACTCAGCTTCGTTTTTTTGTTCCTGATAATGTCTGCAATGCTTCCTTTCATGAACCCAATGCCCCATTGCTTTAGGAAAAGTTTATCTGAATATTTTTTTATAAGGCCCATACTTGTTTAATTGGTTTTGCGGTTTTGCATCATATTACCAGGCATTTGCAGTTCCGTTCAGGAACTGTAAATTATCTCTTCAATTTTCGTTGATTAATAAGAAACTATTTTGCGGTCCGCTACCAGATCGTATTTGTACGTTCTTGCTATATTACTGATGACATGCCGGTCATTTTGAGGTGAAAGCTCATTGTTGTCATTCAGGAAAATAGGCCGGAGTTTGTACCGGACGCCGGGAAAGAGGTTGCTAACCAGGCTGATGAAGTGTTTTTCAACTCTCCCCACGGCTGATGCGCGGATAGGGAAAGCAATTCTGGGTACGGACATAAGTAGTGTTTAAGTTAGGGTCGTAATAATACGAACGAAAAATACAAATAAATACTGGTTGGTGCAAGTAAAAGGGACGTCTTTATTTACTATAAGGCAAAGCCCCGGACGATGATCGCCGGGGTAGCCTTTTTAAATAATGAGTGTCTTTTTTAATGCCTGGTTTTGTTTCCAGGGATTTTACTAATTACTTCTTATATATTTTTAAGTTATCGTAATAGCATACAGATGTTGTCCTCATTGTGTTACCGCTGCTGGGCCACCTGTTTTGACCAACTTTTAAAGTTTGACCGCTGCCATCACCGGTTTTACCGGTAAAGGAATAGTACAAAACATTATTAATAAATAAACGGGCATAACCATCGCTGCCTGTACTCCATTTAAATTCCCATCTCATTTTATACCATGTATTGGATGAACAGGTCATTAATGTGCCTGACTGACGGGTAACTGTTGAACCAATAGCCCGCACTACATCAAATTTTCCGTTATAGTTTTGCAATGATAAAATAGCGCCTGCGCCACTAGTGCCGGGAGACCATTGTATAGTATGACCGCCGCCGTCTAATGAACTCCAGTTTTGATAATAAACATCATATTCAACAACGCCTTCTGTTGGATTTTGTGTTGATCCGGTATAAGCCATCTCACCACGCATTCCGTTTGAACCAGCATCGCCAGCTCTTACTTCTGACCTGAATGAACCAGGACCGGTTAAGTAGCTTGTAAGCGATACTGAATTTCTATTTCCCTGGTTTGTATTAACAGATGATGAAGCGTCATAACCTTGTGAGAAGGATAGTGTGCCATAGCCACCGCCAGTTGATGCTGCATTTACGGTGATTGTTACAGTTTTGTTACCAACCGCACCAGCATTATCTGTTGCTTTCAGGTTAAACACATAAGAACCGGCAGTCAAACCAGTTATTGTTGTTGACGCTGAAGCCGGGCTGGTGATAGTACCACTAGTTCCTGAAGATTTAGTCCACAGGTAAGAAGCGATCGTACCATCGGCATCAGTAGCTGAACCACGAAGGGTAACTGAAGATGCCGGTAACGTGATCGTTTGAGCTGTACCAGCATTTACTACCGGAATCTGATTTGTTGGTGTAGAAGCTGAATTTACAGTGATCGTTACAGTTTTGTTACCAACTGCACCAGCGTTATCTGTTGCTTTCAGGTTAAATATATAAGAACCGGCAGTCAAACCAGTTATTGTTGTTGACGCTGAAGCCGGGCTGGTGATAGTACCACCAGTTCCTGAAGATTTAGTCCACAGGTAAGAAGCAATCGTACCATCGGCATCAGTAGCTGAACCATTAAGGGTAACTGAAGATGCCGGTAAGGTGATCGTTTGAGTTG
>JAATGJ010000098.1 GCA_015654695.1 Chitinophagales bacterium
ATCATTTCGTTTTTACAAAACCTTCGGAGATGGCAATTACGACTTATATCCAGATTTGGCTTTTAAACTTACATATTAACTGACCACGCTATCCATTTTAATAGAAAAATATGATAAATAAGAATCATGCAGCTGTAATCGCCCGGAAAAGCAAACTAATGAATGAGCCTTCATTTTCAATTCAGGCGATAGCACCGGATAAAATATTTTCAACCGGGCAAAGATGTCATACCCATACACAAAGTAATATTGAGATCATCTGGGTATTGGAGGGGTCAGGTATCCATATAGTAAATAAAGAGGTACATCAAATCCTGCCCAACCAAATATCATTCATTGTTCCTGATCAACTGCATCAATTTAGCCCGGATCCCTGTACAAAAGGATTCATCCTGTCCTTTTCCTACTCCTTTCTCTCTAAGGAAGATAGCTGTGGTGATATGATGTATGATCTCAGTGTAATAAAATACCTGTCCACGCGGCCGGGCATACATCCGCAAACCGGGAAAAGTGAGATGAATGAAATAATCAACCTCTTATTAAGGGAGTCATGTTATGATCATCCTTTAAAGACAGAATGCCTGAGACGTTATTTAGGGATATTCCTGGTGTATATATTAAGGGAATTTGAAGTGAATCACGCGGATATGTTCCAAAGGTTTGGAAACGCTCTTGTAAAAAAATTCCTGGTATTACTTGAGAATAATTTCAAATTAAAAAAATCTGCCACCGACTATGCCGATGAATTGGCGGTAACTCCTAATTATCTTAATGAAATTGTGAAGAAATATTGCGGTGACACAGTTAGCCATATCATACGGCTGCGCATCATTGAGGAGGCGAAACGGAAAGCAATTTTTTCAAATTTTACGATGAAAGAAACAGCTTATTACCTCGGCTTTGATGATTTATCACATTTCAGTAAATTCTTTAAAAACATCTCCGGCATAAATTACTCTGATTTCAGGAAAAAATACCAACCGAAATTACTCATCGCTTAATTATCATGTATGATTTTCGTTGATTAATACATAAGATGCAGCGATATATCAATTCATTGCGGCTGCGTTCTTTTTTAGGTTTGTAAAACAATTGAACAGCGTTTTCAGAATTCACATCAAAACAAAATAAAATGAAAACATTCATTACAACAATTTTCATAAGTGCAATAGGCATTTGCACTGCATTCAGTCAAACTAAAAATTCAAAAAAAATGAACACCATCGTACTGGTACACGGAGCCTGGGCAGATGTTTCTGCATGGGACGCAGTTATACCTATGTTAAAAGCCGGCGGCCATGAAGTTATTGCCGTAAACCTTCCAGGTCATGGAAAAGAAAATACCGCTTTTGGAAGCATCCAGTTGCAAACCTATGTTGATGTGGTTAAAAAAGCAATCGGATCAAAGAAAGATATTATACTCGTTGGCCACAGTATGGCGGGTCTTATTATCAGTGAAGTCTCAGAACAAATTCCCGAACAAATCAAAGAATTAGTTTTTCTCGCAGCTTACCTGCCACGAAATGGTGAAAGTTTATTTTCACTGGCGCAACAGGATCCCGATAGTCACGTTGGCAAAAGCCTAACGTTGGATGAAAAAGCATTAACTGCTGTAATTGCAAAAGAAGCTATTCCGGATATTTTTGCGGCTGACGCCCCTCTGCCTGTCCAGGATTACCTGAAGAATAATACTAAAGCTGAACCCCTGATTCCGCTGAACACACCGGTGGTCTTAACAGAAGCTAATTTTGGCAAGGTAAACAAGACATACATATTTACAGCTAATGACCATACTGTGGGTAAAACTTTGCAGTTGAATATGGTTAGAAATTCAACCAATGTCAGTAAGACTTACTCCTTGCCGTCCAGTCATACACCATTTATATCTATGCCGGCAGTACTCGCAGCTATTATTCTGCAGGAAGCAAACTAATAATATCCCTCGCAAACAACGTGTACGTAGCCTGAGAAACACCGTAAAAGGAATATCGTTATCGTAACCCTTCTTATGTAAATAATAAACCGGGCTATCTTCTGACTTTGTGTGATTCATTGCAGTATTTGTTATCAGCCCACATTGTTATTTGTTTTGATCCATGTTCATAACTTTTAAAAAATATATATCGGAAAAAACAGTTCTTTCAGATCGTGACTGGGCAATTATAAAACCGCTATGCATTATTAAAAAATTACGCAAGCAGCAGTATCTTTTGCAGGAAGGCGAAATATGGAAGTATCATGCTTTCGTTTGCGAGGGATGTTTGCGAAGGTACAGTATTGATGAAAAAGGGATTGAGCACATCATTCAGTTTGTGATTGAAAACTGGTGGGCCGGCGATAGGGAAAGCCTGGCGAATGAGACTCCATCCAGGTACAACATTGATGCAATTGAGAACTCGGCGGTTCTTTTGATTCGTAAAGACAATTTTGATATCATCTGCAAAAAAATACCGGAATTTAATGAATTGATGAATACTATACTTCAAAGAAGTCTTAACGCTTCGCAGTTGAGAATTGAAGCTGCCATTAGTTTTACAGCAGAAGAAAAATACCTGCATTTTATAAAATCATTTCCCAATATAGCGAACAGGGTTCCCCGTCGTATGCTGGCGTCTTATCTCAGCATTACTCCCGAAACCCTAAGCAAGATCAAAAACCAGATAACTAAAAAGTAGAAAATCTCTACAGGGGATGATGCTTTCGCTTGATATTTATCAAGATGCTTTGTATCATTTATCAATGGACAAGGGGCTGCTATGAAGGTAGCTTTGCATCTCGATTAGTTATCAATTAATAAAAAAAAATGGCAAAGACAATCTTAATAACAGGAACAAGCACAGGTTTTGGCAAGTTAATGACCACTACCCTGGCTAAAGCAGGACATAAAGTTATTGCCGGAATGCGTGGCATTACTGGAAAAAACGCCGAAGCTGCCGGGGCATTATCCTTATTACCTAATGTGGAAGTAGTTGAACTGGATGTATCCAGCGATGAATCAGTGAGCAAAGCGTTTACACAAACATTGGAGAAATACGGCAGAATTGATGTGCTGGTCAATAACGCGGCTATTTCAGGTTTTGGATTACTGGAAGGTTATTCCCTTGACCAGGTCAGGAATTTATTTGAAGTAAACTTTTACGGCGTTTTACGTACTTACCAGGCCGTACTTCCTTCCATGCGTAAAAATAAAAATGGCCTGATCATTAATCTTACATCCGGGGCCAGCGGGCATACATTGCCATTTATGATTCCCTATTTGGCGTCAAAGTTTGGTGTCGAAAGTATTACAGAAGGGTTGCAGGATGAACTGAGTGATTACGGTATTGAAAATGTCAGCATTCAACCGGGTGTTTATCCCACGGAAGGAACAAATGGAACTAAGGCAGGCGTGAATGCAGATAAAACGGATGTTATCGCCGAATACGGTGAGGCGGCTTCTCAGAAGTTTAATGCGCTGGGCGCCGGCTTATTTGGTAAAATGGCTGAATTCAATATGAATCCGCAAACCATTGCCGATGGTGTATTGACTTTGGTGAATATGGAAAAAGGTACACGTCCTTTGCGTTATCCATTAGATGCGATTGCCCAGGGTACCGATATTGAATTTATCAAAGCAAGAGCTGACATAAAAGCAAAATGGCAGGCTAAATACAGCAAGTGATCTGTTTTTAAAATCCCGCTTTAATACAAAAAAAACATGAACGCAAACAACAAAAGAACGATCGGCATTATCGGGGCCGGAGCTATCGGAAAAGCTTTTGCCAGGCAGGTAACCAAGGCGGGCTATGAAGTGATGATAAGCAATAGTCGCGGACCTGAAACACTCAAAGAATTTGTAAAAAGTCTCGATGGAAACATAAAAGAGGGAAGTGTGCAGGATTCGGCAAACGCTGATATTATTTTCCTTGCATTGCCGTGGCAGCGTATAGAACAGGTTGCCTCTGCCATCAATTCGTGGAAAGGTAAAATAGTTATTGATCCTGCTAATCCAATTCTGCCGGGTTTTGTTTTAGCAAACCTTGATGGAAAGACTTCGAGTGAAGTTGTGGAAGGATGGATAAAAGGAGCCCATCTTGTAAAAGCTTTTAATACGCTAACACCGCAATTATTATCTGCCAATCCGAAACAGGCAGGGGGTAATAGAGTGATCTTTTATTCGGGGAATGAGAGTTCATCAAAGGAGATAGTTGGAGGAATTATTGACAAAATTGGTTTTGCAGGGATTGACCTGGGGAGTTTAAATGAAGGTGGCAAATTGCAACAGTTCCCAGGCGGGCCGCTGCCTACACTTAATTTACTAAAACTTGATTAATTAAATAAGATGAAAAAATTAAAAACCAAAACCGTCCTGGTTAGCTTTGGGTCGTTACGCAAAAACAGAAGAAATCGCTGCAGCCGTTTCCTTCCTGGCAAGTTCTGAAGCATCTTTTATTACTGGTTCTACTTTGAATGTTGACGGTGGACAAAATTCTTAAACATAACTTTTAATACCAACATTGCCGTGCTTTATACATTGTAATCCCTGATTGCCCGGTATAACTTTATGTCATTCAAATTTCAAAAAAATGCTAATTAAAAATAGTATCGTTTTCGCAATATTTTTTTCCTGTGTATCTATATCATTTAGTCAACCATCCCATGGAAATTTGCGGGATTTTGCTCATCCGGAATTGATAAAAGCTTTTAAAATAAATATTCCCCAGAAACGAATTGATGACATCAGGGAAAGAGTTTTGACATCAAGAATTCCAAGACAGATGCCGCCTGATTCAGGATTTACTTCAAACTGGCAAACTGGTATGGATGTAAAATGGCTGGAAGGATTAAAACAATACTGGCTCAATAAATATGATTGGCGTAAAGCTGAAAAGCGACTGAATAGCTATCCACAGTATATAGCGCATATTGATGGTTACGATATTCAATTCTATTATATTAAAGGTGAAGGAAAAAATCCAACGCCTCTTATATTAACTCACGGATGGCCGGGATCTTTTTATGAGTTTTTTAAAGTCATTGATCCGCTCACAACACCTTCCAAATACGGGGGATTAGAATCAGATGCCTTTACACTCATCATTCCTGCATTGCCCGGTTTTGGTTTTTCATCAATGCCTCCTGTGCCTGTCAATGGCATGACGACGGCAAAACTCTGGAATAAATTAATGACTGAAATTATTGGGTACGATAAATACCTGGCGCAGGGCGGCGATTGGGGCGCTGGAGTAACCTCTCATCTTGCTTATTTATTTCCGCAACATGTAAAAGCTATTAGTATTAACATGTTCATCTGGGGAACTCCTGTACCTGTTAATGAACAAACAGACGCCGAAAAGAAATATTTCAGTGAGAGCGATGCTTATTGGCAAGCCAATTTTGATTATGGCAGAATGCAAACCAATAAGCCGATGATGCCAGCAGTCGCATTGTATGACAGCCCGCTCGGAACGGCAGGGTGGATCGCCGAAAAATTTTGGGCCTGGTCAGACAATGATGGTGACCTTGATAAGGTAATATCCAAAGATGACCTGCTAACTGACATCATGCTCTACTTGGTTAATGAAGGAGGCATTGATGGAAGCTTTTGGTACTACAGGGGGTTCAGCAGGGAGCTAAAAGGAGTAGGTCTCCCTGGTTATATAACCGTACCAACGGCTTTGGCCATTTTTCCCAAAGAACTTTTACTGGCAAGGCCACCACTGGAATATGCAAAAAAAGTGTACAATGTCTTCCGGTTTACCAATATGCAAAAAGGGGGGCACTTCGCAGCATTTGAACAGCCGGAGCTTTTTTATAAAGAGATCAGGGCTTCCTTTAAAGATTATCACAATTGATCAAAACAAATTAAGGCATTAATACCTGAAACTTTCATTATTAAAATTCTGACCATGCAATTCAACACAAAAAGAATAAGGAATATAGCTATCACAATCATACTTTTATTTGTCAGCGCCATCTCAAATGCGCAGAATAGCGATAAGTACAGGAAAAAAGATCTGACAGATGCTGCACTTGTTAAGACATTACCGGGATTTGAGAACGGATATGCAGAGGTTAATGGCGTCAACATACATTATGTAGCTGGTGGTAACGGCCAGCCATTGGTATTGTTGCCGGGCTGGCCCGAAACATGGTGGTCTTACCATAAGATAATGCCGCTACTGGCTGAAAAATACCATGTCATTGTTGTAGATATAAGAGGTATGGGAAGTTCCGGGAGGCCCGCTGAAGGCTATGATAAAAAAACAATGGCCAAAGACATCTATGAGTTGATACACCGGTTAGGTTATCAAAAAGTTTATATGGCCGGTCATGATATCGGCTCGCAGGTAGCATGGAGCTTCGCTGCTAATTACCCCGATGCGACATCTAAATTGATCATCCTTGATGTACCGCACCCGGATGAAACCTGGTTTAGCATACCTATGCTTCCGGCTTTAGGGACCTTTAGCGATAAAATTGACGCAGCCCATCCGTATGTTTGGTGGTTTGCTTTTCACCAAGTGAAAGAATTGCCCGAAAAAATGCTGGCTGGTCGGGCAGGAATTGAACACGAATGGTTCTTTAAATATTTATTATATAATGAAGCCGCAATAAACTCTTTAGATCGGGCGGTATATGCCGCTGCTTATAATTCTGCAGGTGGTATACGTAGCGGCAACGCATGGTACCAAACCTTTTCACAGGATATAGCCGATGAGAAAAAATATAAAAAACTTGAAATGCCGGTGTTGGGGATCGGGGGACCTGGTTTTGGCTGGCTACAATCGGTAATACCGGGTAAGACAGTAAACTCAAAAGTTGTGCAGGCTGAAGGATCAGGGCATTTTATTGCGGAAGAAAAACCAGAAGCAGCCGCCAGGTTTATGATTGACTTTCTCCAGTAAGTTTTGGTCATGAATAAGCGGCTTCTTTTTCTGATTTTATTAGTTGGATGGTTGAATGGCTATTCACAAAAGCTAACTGCCGTTGATTCCAGTCATAAATTTCACATCCGGATTGGCGGCGAAGCCAGGTACCAATATCTCTATATTAAAAATGAAGGTTGGGGAGAAGCGCCGGAAGACAGAAATGGATTTGTACTGGCAAGGCATCTTGTTCATGTAGATATTCATGGAGGCAGGCACTTCAGAACTTTTGTACAGTTGCAAAGCAGTTTAACCGGTAGTAAAAAAGCAACGACGGCGATTGATAATAATGCCCTTGATCTCCATCAGGCATTCATGGATTTTACTGTTAATACGGATAAAAAAAGAAGAATTACATTTCGTTTAGGCCGGCAGGAATTATCTTATGGTTCGGAGAGATTGATTGCTGCGAGGGAAATTCCGAATAACCGGCAGTCCTTTGATGCTATAAAAGCAATTATTATTTCTGAAAAATATCAAAGCGATTTATTTTACAGCTCTTATACAGAATCAAGGAAAGGTATATTTGACGATAGATTTAACAAGAATACGAAATTATGGGGAGCGTACATCGTCAGAAATAACCTGCCATTTTTTAGAAACGTTGATCTTTATTACATCGGATTATGGAAAAATCATTCAGTCTTTGTTGATGGCCAGGGAAAAGAAATTCGTCATTCAGCGGGAACAAGAGTCTGGGGTAAAAATAAAAACTGGAGTTATGATGTGGAAGGAACCCATCAATTTGGAAAATTCAGCTTTAAGAAAATTTCAGCCTGGATTATTTCATCCGGCACGTCATATAAATTTTATAAAGCAAGGTTTACTCCTGAGATTAGAATGGAAGCGGCTTTAATTAGCGGTGACAACAGAGTAGGCGATAACAGGCTTCAAACCTTTAATCCTTTATTTCCAAAGGGAGCTTATTTCGGGCTTGCGGCATTGATTGGTCCGTCCAACTTACTTGTGCTGAATCCTTCTTTTTTAGTAAGACCTACAGATAAAATAAATTTGAATTTCGAATACAATGCTTTCTGGCGTTACAGCAAAAGTGATTGCATCTACGGAACCAATGTACAGTTAATTTATTCCGGGATTGGGAAACCTTCCAGGCAAATAGGCAGCCAGGTTATGACATCAGTTGACTGTATTTTCAATAGTTTCATCTCTTTCAAAGCGGAATTTACCTGGTTCAATGCCGGGCAATACCTCAAACAGGCGGGAACAGGTAAGGATATTTTAATGACTGGCGTAACCATTCACTCAAAATTTTAAAATTAAATACGTCGGCTGAGGTATTCTGAATATCTTGACTGGATGAAAATATGTTGCCTGTGATACAAGCGTAACTGATAATTTTAGTTCTTTGGTTTCACCCCATATTGTATTTTTATCTTACGATTTGTATTAATTGATCGAAAAGTAATGAGAAATTCATGAGTCAGTAAAGTGCGATCTTCTTCACCATATTGATTTCCAAAACATTCTGAGACAGGATCGAATCTCTAACTCTCCGCCAGTGTATAGGAAAAGGCAGGACATAGTAGGCAGTGATTTTTGAAATGCCTTGATAATCAAACAAAATTCTCAGAAACTCACCTGGTGACATATTGATGTTCAGGTGAGTTTTTTAGTAAGTATAGGTTCGGCGGGTAATTGTTTTAGAATATTTTCTACAACTATCTCCAGGCCCGGTATTTACCAGGTACGCGGAATAGTTGCTGAATCACCATCTTACACCGGGTCAGTCAATTCCGGGTTCTTTATGATGATTTTTTACGCTGTATGCTATTAACCTGTGACAGGAGAAAATATCTTGAAATTTAATCCCTGAGAGTATAAAAAACAATATATTCAATTAAATTTTATTTCATGAATTATTCATCGCTTAAAGCTGCGATAGCTATAAGTATGACCCTATTCTTTCTTCCTGCCATTCCCGGAACGATTGTAAAAGGGAAAAAAATCGCTTTAATAATCGGCATAGGAAAATATAAGCCTGGTAACCACTGGCCAACCATTCATGGAGATAATGATATTGATGTAATAAAGCACGCCCTGGTGAATACTGGTTTTTCGGAAAATAATATCCAGACTTTAAAAAATGAAAATGCAACTAAAGCAGGTATTGTATCTGCTTTGAAAACACTTCTCGAAAAAACAACGACCGGTGATGTAGTAATAATACATTATTCAGGGCACGGTCAGCAAATATCCGACATGAGCGGAGATGAAGCTGATGGATTGGATGAAGCATTAGTGCCATTTGACGCCCCGGCGGTTCCTGATAAATCCCGCGAAGATGCTTATGATTTAAGCAAACATCTTTCCGATGATGAATTATCTGTATGGTTTGACAGCTTCCGGAATAAAATAGGCATATCGGGCCAGTTAATTGTCATTGTTGACGCCTGTCATTCCGGAACTGTTTCCAGGGGAAACGGTACCATAAGAGGAGGAGTTCCTCCTTTCCTGATTTCAACATCAATCCAAAAGAAAATTTCAGCCGTACACGATAATGATGAGTCAGGATACCTGCAACCTTCTGTCGCCAGGGGAAACAATCAGCAATCAAAATTTATTATGATATCAGCGGCAAGAGCTGAGGAATCAGACTATGAGTATAAGGAAAAACAAATGGGTTCGTTATCCTATTCTGTTGCAGATGCACTGGAAAACAAACTAAAATCTTCTGAAAACAGTTTCAGGGATATGTTTGAATACATTCGTAATACTATGGCCATTATTGTGCCTTCTCAAAATCCCCAGTTAGAGGGCGATAAGGATATTAAAATTTTTGACGGTGATATTCTAATTCAGCAGCCATTTTATAAGGTGTTGGGTGAAAATAATAACAAGCTGCTGGAAATATCCGCCGGCAGGGTGCTTGGCGTAACGATTGGTACAACAATAGGTTTATATCCCATTGGTACCAGGTCAACCGAAGGAAAAACAGCCATTGTAACAGGAAAGGTTACCACGGCAGATTACCTGAAATCTGAAATTGAGCTGGATAGAAAAATTAATCCTGATAGTGCTAAGAGCCTGCAGGCATTTATTTTAAATCCTGTTTTTGATAATAGCAGGGTAATGGTATTTTTTGATAAAATCCCTGATGAAATTAAAAATAAGGTGCAAACTGAACTTTCTGCCAAGAAGATTGGGATTGTTCAGGATATAACAAACGCTACTCTTATTATAGAAATGGCCAGGGATAAGAAAGACATCATTCAAATAACGAATGCCCTTGACAGGACACCTATTGTAAGTCCCTTTGGGTACAAAGAAGAATTATCCCTAACAGATTGCGGGGGAAATGTAACGGGCAGGCTGGACGCCGCTGCCTATATTGCCAGGACAATTACCAATTATTCAAAAAACAATGTATTGAAGAATGCCACTTTTGGCGATAATAATTTTGGATTAAAGGTGCGGGTGATCCCTGCAAAAATTAATGAACAGACAAATGAAGCCGTATTGATTTCCGGGCAGCCAACTATCCCGGTATTTAAAACTGAAAACTCCCAGGCCTTACTGCGTATAGAAAATACAGGACTAAGTTCAGGTTACGTATATCTTATTGAATTTGACCCCTCGGGAAAAATATGCCCGATCTTAGGTTTTGATACAGAAATAAAAATGGAGCCAGGGCGGAAATATGAAGTGAATATACCTGGATTTGCAGAACCCTTTGGCAGGTATTTAATGAAAGGCTATATAACGCAACAACCTATTGGCAGCGAATTAAGCCTGCTTATCAACGAACAGAATGCTGGCGCAAGATCGGCTGGAAGTAATAATCGTCTGGTGAGCCTGCTGGGCGATCTCATCGCAAATCCCGGCAGTTCAAGAGGGCCTAACCTGGACAAACCAGGAGGGGTATCTATTACTAATTTTTCTTACGACATTGTAAATGAATAAAAGTTAAAAAAAATCCGGATCATGAATAGTATATATTATATCATGTTTATTTTATGGCCAGGGAAATAAAATCGTTATGGATTGTAAAGAACTGGAACAGCCACCACTGCTTGTACAATATTTCAGGTCGCCGGACCCCATCGTAGTAAACAGGGCATTGTTATGTTGTCATGTACTATTTTATAATCCATTTAAAGGACTGGGATTTAACTATTGCAGTACCAAAACATATACAAGGTATAAAGAGAATGATTTATCAGAAGATGCTTTTAGCAGGGGGTTGATGTGCTTCTATGAGAAAATAAGAAAAGATGGTTTTGAAACCAGGGATGCAACAGTGAAAACCATGTTCCTGGCGTATTGCCTGATGCAACTCAAAGGATTGGTAAAAAATGAAGAACGTAGTTCAAACAGGTTTAGAGCGGGTGACCCGGATATATTAATTGAAAAAAAAGGAAACGTTGATGAAACTGGTTATGGCGTCCTGAACGAAGAAAATGATCAAATGGATAAAAAGGAGGTACTATTCAGAAAAGGGTTTGAGCTTTTGGATGAAATGTCCCGTAACCTTATTCTCTGGAGAAAATACCTGAAGCTAAAGAATGAAGAAATAGCATCCAGGACGGGCCTTGATGCGGGATCAGTAAATAACGAGGTATATAAGTCCATGGAAAAATTAAAAAAGATCATTAACGGCCTTCGTAATAAAGATTGATAAGAAGTAGTCTATGGAATTAACCCCGCAACAATATGAACGCATTCAGCAATACCTTGACCGGCTAATGGACAAGGAAGATGAAAAACTATTCCTGGATGAAGTAAATAGTAATGTTGCCATGAAGGAGCACCTTGAATTTGAAAAACAACTTGAGGAGAGCCTTCTTTTCATGGAACTGGAAAAAGGATTTCCTGATCTGGGTATTACTGATGCGGATATGAATACAGATTTTGCCGGGGCTGATGCTATAAAAAAACGTATAGATGAAGCTGGCAAAAACTGGAAGCAGCAGCAAAATATGAACCCGCTCAAGCCGGTAATTGGAACAGGCCAGGGCGTTAAAGTTATTGCAATGAACCAGGATAAAAGAAAATTCTGGTACATGGCTGCTGCTGCCTGTGGTGTTATAGCTGTAGTAGGTATAACAGTATGGTTATCATCCGGACCACGGAATGTTGACCCGGTTGACGTGGATGACGACAGCCTGCATAAGTAACACATGATAATTATTAAAGATCCCAATGATACTGCTCAGCATCATGAAAAGGTGATACCGGACAGCAGGGAGATCAATTATGCTTCAGTAGTAAATAAATATTATAAGAAAGATGAAGCTCCGCAGCCAGAAGAAGTACCACACTATCTGCGAAATCAG
>JAATGJ010000152.1 GCA_015654695.1 Chitinophagales bacterium
TCGTGTATACATATCGTATCGGTTTTAAATTATTGCCGGCAGCAAGCCTGTTTACTTTTTCACTTTCACAAAACTGGCATTTATTGCGACTATTATCGTACTCAGGCTCATCAGAACTGCTCCGGCTGCGGGGTTTAATAAAAGACCGGTCTTATAAAGCACCCCAGCGGCTAAAGGCAATGCCAGCACGTTATAACCAGTACCCCAAACAAGGTTCTGCACCATTTTCCGGTAAGTGGCTTTACCGAACAATACAAGATTCACAATATCTTTCGGGTTACTATTCACCAATATTATTCCCGCTGTTTCGGCCGCAATATCAGAGCCCGATCCAACCGCAATACCAATATCTGCCTGCGCCAGGGCAGGTGCATCATTAACACCATCACCAGTCATGGCGACAAACTCACCTTCATTCTGCAATTCTTTGATCTTTTCCAGTTTCTGGTGAGGCAATACTTCTGCATAAAATTTATCAATACCTAATTTTTGGCTAACCGCTTCAGCTACACGATGATTGTCACCTGTAAGCAATACCGATTTTATGCCGTTTGCATGAAGCGTTTGAATAGCTTCAGCCGACTCGGGCCGGATAGTATCAGAAAGTGAAATATATCCCGCCAGTTTATCATTGATCAAAACAAATACGACTGTTTCCGCAGCATCGGGATTGAAATCGCCGGGCGACAACAGGTTGTTTTCTTTCAAATAGCCGGGGCTTACGATTCTCACCTGTTTATTTTCTACTATCGCTTCAATGCCTTTGCCGGGCAAGGCCCTGAAGTTTTGAATATGGGGTATAGGAATGGATAACTCTTTCACTTTTTGCATAATGCCTGTGGCTATCGGGTGCTCAGAATTTTGCTCCAGTGCAGCAGCGATTTGTAAAAAACTGTTTTCATCCAACTCGTTTTGCAGCACTACCACTTTGGATACTTCAAACCTGCCAATGGTTAGTGTGCCGGTCTTGTCGAACACAAGAGTAGTTATCTTCCTGGCGTTTTCAAAAGCGGTTCTGTTTTTTATCAGCAACCCGCTTTTTGCAGAAAGCGCCGTTGATTTGGCTACCACCAAAGGAATGGCCAGCCCTAATGCATGAGGGCAACAGATCACAATCACCGTTACCATTCTTTCCATGGCGTACGCAAGATCTTTTCCTGATAAATACCAGGCAAAGAATGTTACTATACCGGCAACAACAGCGATCAACGTCAGCCAGCGGGCGGCGGCATCCGCCAATAACTGTGTTTTCGATTTCGATCTTTGTGCATCCTGTACCAGTTTAATTACCTGTGATAAATAAGAGTCTTTCAAACTGTGAGAAACGATAATTTTTATCGCCCCATTCCCGTTAATGGAGCCGGCAATTACTTTATCGCCCTTTCTCTTTTCCACGGGACGGGATTCACCAGTCAGCAAACTTTCATTCAGGTAAGTTTCGCCTTCTGTTATTTCTCCATCGGCGGCTACTTTTTCCCCGGGTTTAATAAGTATAATGTCTTTTTCTTTCAGCGAGCCGGTCTTTACATCCATAACATGATCGCCATGCACCAGGTGTGCATCATCGGGCATAAGCTGAACCAATAGTTCCAGTTCCCTCGACGCTCCCGCTATTGATTTCATCTCGATCCAATGACCCAGCAGCATGATCAGGATAAGCGTGGCCAGTTCCCAAAAAAAATCCATTCCTTTTAAGCCAAAGACGGTAGCTACGCTATATATGTAAGACACTGTAATAGCAAAGCCGACCAGCGTCATCATACCAGGCTTCCAGGTCTTCATTTCATTGAACCAACCTTTAAGAAAAGGCCAGCCTCCGTAAAAGAAAACGATGGAAGAGAGTCCAAATAACAGGTATAGCGAGCCGGTAAATTGCCAATGAACGTTCAGCCAGTGCTGTATCATTGGCGACAAAAGCATAACCGGTATTGTCAGGATCAAGACTATGTAAAAACGTCTTTTGAAATCATTGATCATTCCCCCATGACCAGCATGATCATGTGCGGCGTGGTCCATTGCAGGTTGAGTCGTATTGCCATGCTGATGAACATGTTCTTTATGCATATGAGCAGCGTGTGTATGTTCCATAATTGTTTTTTTAATAAATGAAAGTGATTCCTGCTCCTACACCCATATCACTGTCATAATGGGTGGAAAGGGCCAGGTATTTAGTAAGTATGTAACGAAATCCGGCCATGTATTCCTTATCAGTATTGATCATGATATTAAAGCGCAGGCGGCTGGTAACGGGCATGTCTTCACGGCTAAGCTGAAAGCGCAGCTTTCCATCGCCATCTATACGCATATCCGCAACAAATAACATGGGTAATGTGTAAGCCACACCTGCTATTACAGTTTTGCGATGGAGCTTGTTGCTTATTTGACCAAACAAATTCTTATCCTCATTGCCGAATATATTTTTTGGGCCGCCTTCTTTTTTATAATGATAATCAAAACCGATATAAGGGAAACACCATTGCATTTTACCAAGATACCGCCCGATCATTGTTTCACTTTCGTAACCGTGCTTATCATGATAACCCAGGTGCCATAAAGTGGTTGCTTTCCACCTCGTATTGGCATACATAAACAGCCCATCACTGCCATTGCTTTCCATAGCTGCGGTACCCATCAGGTGAAACATCCTGTCGTCTGCAAAAAACATTTTTTGGGCATGTTGAGGATCAGGGATCTCCGGGTTAGGCGGTGAGTTCTCATAGCTGAATATTCTGCCCATGCCGCTCATCATGTGATACAATATATGGCAATGAAAGACCCAATCGCCGCCGGGTTCGCTTGCCGCAAACTCTATCGTGTCTCTTTCCATGGGCATAATATCAATGACATTTTTCATAGGCGCATATTCCCTGTGGCTGTTCAATAACCTGAAATCATGTCCATGCAGGTGCATAGGGTGCCGCATCATACTATTGTTGTATAATATTATTCTCAGGTTCTCTCCTTTCTTAATTAAAATTTTATCGCTTTCGGAAACCGTTTTATTGTCCATCGTCCATATATAACGGTTCATATTACCTGTTAGCTCAAATTTCATTTCTCTCCACGGGCCATCCGGTAAAACTGTTTTTGCGGGTGAACGCAGCATATTATAGTTGAGCGTTACAATAGTTGCGTTGCCGCCCATATCCATTTGGGCCATCTGATGATGATCGTGGCTCACAGGCATTGGCTTTTTATCATGATCCGGCATTGGGGCGGCATCTTTAGAATTCTCAGGACCGGTGATCTCAGGATACATATCAATATTCATATCCATGACCTGGTTTTGCATATCCATACCATGCATACCCGTCATGTTGCCATGCATATCCATCATATCGTTCATCATCTTCATCCCTGCAAAGTATTTGGGCCTGCCTAATTTTACGGCAGGTACTTTTTCGCCGCTGCCCAACCATAGCGAAGCGTGATTTGTTCTGTCTTCGGGTGTAACCAAAAATTCATAACTTTTATTTTCCGGAATGGTTACCACCACATCGTATGTTTCAGATACAGCGATGATCAGCCTGTCCACTTCTACCGGTTCCACATCATTACCATCGGTGGCTACCACTGTAATTTTACCCCCGGCCCAGGATAACCAAAAATAATCCGACGCCCCGCCATTGGCAATGCGCAACCTCACCTTATCACCGGCTTTGAATTGCGGTTGTTCGTTTTGATTTTTACCATTGATCAAAAAGTTATCATAGTAAATGTCTGACAGGTCCATTGCATTCATCCGCTTCCATTCGTTGGTAATTTTGGTTTTGAACCATCCTTTTTTTATGGCTTCGGCATAGCTTTGCGTGCTGCCTTTTTTTATAGCAAACCAATCAGTAGCGGCATGCAGGCTTCTTTCCACTTCCATCGGGGCTATGTCTGTCCACTCGCTGATAATTATATTCAGCGTGGGTATATCCCATTCTTTTCTTTTATTCATAATGAAACTGCCATACATACCAATTTGTTCCTGTAATTTAAAATGACTGTGATACCAATGCGTACCATGCTGCACTATGGGAAACCGGTATGTGTAAACACTGCGGGGTGGAATTGGCATTTGTGTTAAGTAAGCAACACCATCTTCTTTATTGGGCACAAATAAACCGTGCCAGTGTAATGCCGTAGGTTCATTAAGATGATTATGTACTACTATTTCTGCTGTGTCGCCTTCTGTAAAGGTGAGTGTGGGCATAGGTATCTGTCCGTTTACTGCAATAGCTCTTTTTTTCTTCTTACCAAATGTTACCATGGTATCTGCAACATACAGGTCGTATCTCACTGTACGCGGCGCTGTACTGTTTTCTATTGTTTTAATCTCTCCCGGGTCAGCTGTTTTCTTATCCGCGTGTATGCCGTTCATATGCTGTGCCTGCGAAAAAAAATAAGCGGCAAGGAAAAACATGAGTAGTATTGTTTTTTTCATACCAGTTACTTCATAATTCGTGAAACCACTTTCACAAGATCTTTGTACAAATAGATAAAATAAATCAACAATGTAAAGGTAACGGCGCTTTTCCCGGCTGTGGCAGAAGAATGGCGGCGCCGGGTCTTTTCATCCAGGCCGCCATTGTTCATCATACTATAAATACGATCTGTTATTTCCGCCCGGCTATCTTTTCCAGGTCTTCCGCCGCATAAGATGGTCGAATGTACTTTTTAAATTCGATCCTTATGATCATTTGACGGAGTTCTTCGCCGCGGTTTCAATTACATCCGCTACGGCTTTTGGTTGAGATATAAAAATCACATGACTTCCTTTTATTTCTGTGATGATTGTATTAGAGCGTTTATACATCCGGCGTTTTATATAGGGCAGAATGCTCAAATCTTCTGTAGCAACAATGCCATAAGCTGGTTTCGTTTTCCATGCTGCTTCAGTAACTGGCGTTATAAATGCTTTAAGAGTTATCGGTCCCTGCGATGCCCACATGAACTCTGCTTCTTCCTTGCTCAGGTCGGCCGCAAAGCCGGCATGATACTTATCTTTCGCATAAAAAAGAAACCCTTTTTCATCCGGCGGCAGGATGCCATTTTCCGGTGCGGATGGGATGGAAGTAGCCCATTGCAGGGTTGTTTCACCTTTGTCGGGTTGAAAGGCCGCAACATAGACAAGGCCTGCAACTTTCGGATGAACCCCGGCCTGTGTTATAACAGTGCCGCCCCAGGAATGGCCGACCAATATAATAGGTCCATCCTGTTTATCCAGTATAAGATTAGTCGCCGCTACATCATCTTCCAGTGATGAGAGCGGATTTTGTACAATGGTGACATGATATCCTTTTTTAGTAAGTATTTCATACACCTGCTTCCAACCGGATCCATCGGCGAAAGCACCGTGGACCAGTACGATGTTTTTTACGGTAGTACTCATATTTTCTGATGTAATGTTTAGGTTATCTTTCGGCAAGAATGACATCATTGCCAGGAGGAACAGACCGAGCCCGGCCCATTTTACATTTTTTGATAAGCTTGGCTTTTTCATAACTGAAAGTTTTAGATGATTTAAAATGTGATGCTTTTTATTTTTTCAAAAACAAATTGACTGGTGATTACGATCCAACAACCCATTTGACCATTGCAGATTTCCATTTGGCAAAGGGGTAATATTTAAGCGGCAACTCGAACCATGTAGGTTTTTTGATGACGCTCTTATAGTGAGAAAAAGATTTGAAGCCGGCTTCACCATGGTAATTGCCCATGCCGCTGTTTCCAACACCACCAAAGGGTAGCTCATCATTGACAAAGTGCATGAGCACATCGTTCACCATGCCTCCGCCAAACGATACTTCATTCAGTATTTTTTTACGAAGGGTGCTGCTTTCGGAAAATAAATATAAACCGAGTGGCTTGGGCCTGGCTTTGATGAAGGAAATGGCGTAGTCAATGTCTTCGTAGGTCAATACGGGTAGTATTGGTCCAAAGATCTCATCCTCCATTACTTTATCTTCTGGGGAAACATTAACAAGTACAGTTGGCGCCAGTAAACGTTTTGACCTGTCATAGTCACCGCCAACAAAAACCTTTGCCGGATCAATCAAACTTACCAGGCGATCAAGATGTTTTTCACTGATGATCTGTGCATAGTTTTGATTGGCAAGTGAAAACTGCCCTTGTTCGATTTCCGTTTTTAGTGTTTCAAGAAATTTTTTTTCGATACTCTTATGAACCAAAACATAATCCGGTGCAATACAGGTTTGCCCGGCATTGACAAACTTTCCCCACACCAATCTTTTGACGCAGATTTTTAAATTAGCGTCCGGTGCTACAATCAACGGGCTTTTTCCACCCAGTTCCAGCGTGACCGGTATAAGATTTTTTGCGGCGGCCTTGTAAACAATTCTTCCTACCGGGATGCTTCCCGTAAAGAATATTTTGTCGAAAGGTTGCTCAAGAAGTTCCGTTGTTTCTTCAACACCTCCTTCCACTACTGCCAAGAAAGACGAATCGAAATTCGACTTAATTACATTTGACAATGCAGCGCTGGTATGTGTGGTAAGTTCACTCGGTTTTATCACAACTGTATTGCCTGCAGCAATGGCGGCTATCGCAGGTGCCATGGTCAGGTTAACAGGATAATTCCATGATCCGATAATGAGACAAACTCCAAGAGGTTCGGGCATGATGTAGCTGCTGGCGGGGAAATTGAGCATATTGGTTCCAACCCGTTTGATCTTTGCCCATTTCGCAAGTTTTTTTATGGCTTTATCAAGGTCTGCATACAATCCCGCGAACTCAGTAAGGAAGGTATTAAAACTTCCTTTTTGGAAATCGTTGAAAATGGCAGCCGTTAATTCCTGCTCGTGGATCTTAAGAACAGTTTTCAACTTTTTTAACTGCTCAATTCTGAAGGCTAATGGCTTTGTTGTATTGCTGTTGAAATAATGCTTTTGCTGATTAATTAATACTTTCATAATAATGTTATTTATTCCTGGTTTGACGAATGTTGTTGATTCATGAATTAAACTGGCGCAGATGATGATCGAAATGGCGATAGATCAATCTTCCCCAATCTTCTCTCGACATGTTACCGAACAATGGATGAGGGTAAGTCTTAGCTGTAGCAGCATAAGCTTTTTTGAGAACGTTCAATGCCTGTTGCTTTTCGTTATTAAAATCAAGCGCATTGTTCATTTCTATCTTAAACCCTTCCGGCGACGGGGCATTTTTAGGCAGGCGTTTAAGGATTCGCAGTACAAGAAATTTTATGATACTCCTCCACGAGAATGAACTTTCATCTTTAAGGGTATAGATTTTTATCCCGGATCCTGTGGCGATCTTTAAATGATTCAGCATTTGCACCACATTCATTTTACCCCATTGTCGTTGCGCTCCGGGTTTCAGATTAACCGTTCGGTTGTAAACGTCCAGGAAATTTTCCGGGTTAAAAATCGTTTCCCGGCTCGCTTCTTTAATTGCAGGCAATTCATACGAATGAAGCTTCTTCGTATTTTTCTCCATTGTATATTCCATTTTGATGATGTTTTAAATATTAAAGATTTGAATTGTTACTATCGTGTAACCGGTTTCTCTCCCATGAATGCATACATTAATCTGGCTTGAATTTTTTTTCAATGTCCAGCGCAAAGGCTTTACCTTCTGTTGTAAGATGCCGGCTTAAAAACAATCCGCCAACTCCACTGAACCACGCAGCTATTTTAAGAACCAGGTTTGGAAAATCGGTGCCGATTAAACAGATCAGCCGGCTGCTGGTAGCCGATACGGGTTGTATATATAATTCCCAGGGTACGGCAACCGTTACCGGGAACCATCGTAAAATACAGGCTTTACTATTTGAAGAATAGAACTGTATGTGACCAGGAGCATGGTATTTCAATTCGTATTGCTGAATCAGCGTATCGGTTCCAATGTTCTCTACATTTTTCATATAAAAAATATGATCCCTCCTATAACTTGCCATTGCCTTGTGCGCTGATGAATAGGATGCGTAATCGGCATCAGTCATTTCGGTTGCCCATTTATAGAGATCAATTTTTTCGACTGGCAAATTCACGGGAAAACTCTGAACATAACGGGAACTGTATTTAGTATCAGGCGTCCTTTGTGGAAATAACCTCTTTGTCATGGTATTAATTTTATTACCGGGTTTGCTGTTCCATCTTATTTTATAAATCCAGGATTTTCATAGGCAGGATTTGGATACTTGTAAAACCCTTCCCCGGTAGATACCCCAAGCTTGCCTTTGTCAATGAACTTTTCTTTCAATAAGCTGGCGCCTGTTCGCATTTGTTCGTTCCCCGCATCGGCTGCAAGCATGGCTATGTTATATACTGTTTCAAAGCCAATGAGGTCCAGCGTAGCAAATGGTCCCATCGGTGATTTACTGACTATCATCCAGGTCTTATCTATTGTATATGGATCAGCCACACCTTTGGAATACAAATCCATACCCGCTAATAAGAAAGGAATCTGGAGTGAATTAAGAATATACCCAGGTTGTTCTTTTTGCAGGGGAAGCGCAATCATTCCGATTGCCATTGCAAAATTCATAATAGTATTAAATATTGCCTGGTCAGTACCGGGATGCCCCATGATCTCGGCAGTATTGTTTTTCCAGATTTGGTTGGCAAAATGCAGTGCAAGAAATCGTTCAGGTCTTCCTGTTTCCTGTGCAAACATGCTGGGAAGCAAAGTGGATGAGTTGGTGCAAAAAATTGTCTTTGCCGGCGCTACCTGTGCAAGATGAGTATAGAAGTTTTTCTTGATCTGTATATTTTCAGGAATGGCTTCAATCACGAGATCAGCGTCTTTTACAGATTCCGTCACGCTGGCCGAATAGGAAATCCGGGCTATCGCATTGTCAACATCTTGCTGCGTTGCATTCAGGTCCTCCTTATACACTTCACCCAGTTGATGGAATTTTTCTTTCGCTTTTTCCAGCAATTCTTGCTTAAGATCATATAATACAACGTTGAATCCATGAAAGGCTGTTTGATAAGCGATTTGTCCGCCTAAAACACCGGAACCGCATACTGTAACATTTTGAATGTTCATATTCTGATTTTTTTATTGATGCGTTAAAATTATTTTATCAAAAGGCTGAAGTCAAGTTCTATATGTTTCAGCCGGACTAAGTCAATCCTGAAACGGTCACTGGCAGACATGAAAGAAAGTTTCACTTTGCAATCAGCGATTATCTAACCAATACAGGAACTCACTTACTTTTTCCTTTGAAACGATGAGTTTATCTTTCATGGGTATTACTGAATTCACGAGGAGTTTTCGGGAAAAGTAATGTTCAACTTCAACTACCGCATCGAAATTGATTAGGCATTGTCTGTTTAACCTGTAAAACTGTTTCTCAGGTAAAAGGCTTTGAACCTGTTCCAATGAATAATTCACAAAATATTCCTGTTTATCAAAACACATAATCATTGGTGATTCATATTTGATATAGAAGAAAGCTATATTTTCTGTTAGAACATTGACATATTTATTGTTTTTATAAACTAGGAAGCTTCTTTTACCTGTCGAAGTAGATAGGTTTCTTAAAAGATCATCCAGCAAGGGAAGGCGAATCTGCTGAAAGAAATTTTTAAACTCATCTCTCGCCTTTCCCGCAGTTGTGGTGATATCATTGGCCATTAGCGGATCAGGCGTAAGTTTCCTGGAGCGTACATTGGTTGTTGATTGTGTTTCCATCTCGGCAGTTTTATTTTGTGACATGAACCCAAAGCCATGCCATTGCAATAAACCCTTATTAATCATCAACAATGTTGATTAGCGGCAATAATCATTACCACGAAATATCGTGGTAAGCTTCTATTGACCACGAAATAAAATGGTAACTTTAGAATCAATATTAACAAGGGGAGTCACTTCTGCACAATTTAATCTGAGTGGTTATGAGTTTTTACAATTGATATTCAACATCATAATATCTTATCATGAACCAAGTTTATCTTCGTAAATACACTTTAAGAACTTGGCTCCTTTATGGAATAAGAATAGTAAGACCAAAACATTTACAAATGCTAAACAGATTCTTATTACTGAAATCATTTCTGCTGGTTATAATTGTTGTAGCAGTGCAACCGGTCAAAAGCCAGGAGAATCAGTTAGATCTATTAAATCAATATACAAAAAGCAAACCTGACACCGCCCGGGTCCGCTTGCTTTTGAAACTAAGCAAATTTTCTCTTCTTAAGTCTTATGAGTTAACAGCAGACCTGGATAGTGCGTTAATATTTGCCAGGAAAGCAAAATTGCTAAGCAGTAATCTGAAATTCAAAGACGGAGAAGAAAAGGCAGACTATATGATAGGCTGGATTTATATAGAAGCCAAAAATTATTCAGCGTTGACGTCGCAAATGAAAATGGTCAGCGATACGAATAGAATTAAATTGATGCTGAAACTTGCAGATTATAAATGGAATACCATCGGTAATACAAAAGTGGAACGGGATTCTGCAATATATTATTCGGGAAAGGCTTTGGAGTATGCGAGAACCCTTCGCTCAGCAATACACGAAATCCAGGCGAGGGTCATTTTATCCAAATATACAGGTGAGAATTTAAAATTCGAAATCCTGAAACCAATTTTGATCGAGGTATTTAAGTCCTGCAGAAATGCGGTTTTCACAGAAGATTTATCCCAGCTATTGCTCCAGATGTTACTAAAATTTGGCAGCGATGATCAATATTATGCTGAGATCAAATCAATTTGGAATGGAACCCTGGATAATTGTAAAAACAATGCAGAGACAACATGTATGCAAGATGTGGCCCAGGAGATAATGAAGCAATCATCAGGTATTAATTTTCTTTACGCAAGAGGATACGATTCCGGGTATGGAGACAGGTTTTATTTTCGTCTCCTTGATCTTTTTGGAAAAATGGCCGAACAAAGTCCGTTACCTTATGCATCGTTATGTTACATTTATTTTATTAAAGGAGACTTGACAAAATGCCTCTATAATGGAATAAAAGCAGAAAAATTAGCGGAGAAAGACAATGACATGTCAATGCCCTATTTAACGTATAGTTTTATAGGGATGGCATATTTCCGTTCCCGCAAAATTGACGAATCCATTCATTACCTGCATAAAGAAATTGCTTTGGCGAAAAGCAGGAATATAACTCCCACAGGTGGTATTCTAAAGTTATTAACGAGGGCCTATGTTGGCAAAAATAAGCAGCAGGAGGCGTTAGCATTACTGAATGAATATTCTAAGAATGCAAAAATTGACAATATAGATTTAAAGGATATCTTAGAAAGCTATGGGATTGCCTACCAGTCTTTGAGGCAATATGATAAGGCAGAGCAATATTACCTGGAATCCCTGAAATTGGTAAAGACCATGCCGGCCAATCAACGTCTTTCCATTTATGTGACCCTCAGTAGTCTTTATAATCAAACAAAACAATATAATAAAGCAAGGCCCTGGCTCGACACATTGGGAACAACGGAGTACCGGAGCTTTGCACCTTTATATATCCTGGAAGAATTGGCATTGATACGATTTCGGATTGATTCTGCCACGGGCAACTTTAAAAATGCCATCGCTCACTTGCAGGAGAATAGATTGTTTCACGATTCTATTTTTACTGAAGTAAAGAACAATCAATTTGAGGAATTGAAAATACAGTATGAGACAGATAAAAAGAATAAAGATATACTACTACAAACAGCAGCGCTTCAAAAAACAATTTTACTAAGAAATCTGTTTATTGCCGGCGCCATTTTGTTATTCATATTGCTTGCAGGAATCTTTTACAGGTATCGCAAAAACCAAAAGAGGAACCGGCTGCTGCTGACACAACAGGAGCAACTGCAAAAATTAAATGAGCAGCAAACGAAATTGCTTCAGGAAAAAGATTGGCTGGTAAAGGAAATTCATCATCGGGTAAAAAACAATTTACAGATCGTAATGAGCCTGCTCAATTCGCAGTCTGCTTTTATAGACAACCAACCGGCCCTTTCAGCTATTCACGACAGCCAGCATAGGGTACATGCCATGTCGCTTATTCATCAGAAATTATACAATTCAGAAAATCTTTCTTCTATTGACATATCTTTTTATATACGTGAATTAGCATCTTATCTGCGTGATAGTTTTAATACAGGACAAAGAATACATTTTGAGTTTGCGGTTGAGCCCCTTGAAATGGACGTAAGCCAGGCTGTTCCGCTTGGATTGATATTGAATGAAGCCATTACCAATTCCATAAAGTATGCATTTCCTGACTATAGGAGCGGTATAATATCAATCTCACTTTCCAATACTTCGCCCCATCAATACCTGCTTATCATTGCAGACAATGGAATCGGAATACCACCCAATTTTACCGGCAAAAAACTCGGGTCTTTGGGCATGAGCCTGATGGAGGGATTAAGCGAAGACCTGGATGGACATTTTTGTATTGAAAATAACAACGGCACTACGATTAAAATCGCTTTTAAGAAAGAAATGAGTGTTATGCGTAACAATACATTAACCACTTCATTAAATTCACATAATAAGATTGCAACGTGAACAATAAAGTACTTATCGTCGAAGACCAGTTTATAGAAGCCAATGACCTGCAACTCATGCTTCGTAAGGCAGGTTATGAAGTTTGTGGCATTGCCCGGTCAGTAGATATTGCCCGGGAAATAATAAAAAAAGAAAAACCCGGACTTGTGCTGCTGGACATTTTTTTGAAAGGAAAATTGACGGGTATTGACCTCGCCAGGGATTTAAAAAAGGATAATACTGCTTTTATTTATCTCTCTGCGAATTCCAATGAAGACATATTGGCCGCAGCAAAGACGACAGAGCCGTACGGGTTTATTGTAAAACCCTTCCGCGAAAAAGATCTGCTTGTTACCTTAGAAATTGCCCGCTATCGTCACGAACACAGTCGCGAATCACGATATAGGAGAGAAGCTGAAGTGATACAGCAACTGGAAAAAACAGTAACCGGTAATATTGACTGGATTGAAAAGTTATTGCAGGCAGGGAAAATAATCCAACAGGAAATACCTTTCGATTACCTGGCTCTTGGTTTTGATGATGCTGGTGAAATGGAAGGCAGGGCAACCAGTTTTTTAAGAATCGGTTTTAATGAATACCAAACAATCGGGATAAAAGAACTGTCAGTGATAAGCGGTGTTACAACAGATGAACTGATGAAAATTTGTGCCGCATCTATCACAGGAACAATCCCGGTATTTTTCAACAATGAGGAATTTGATAAAGTCACTCAGAAATCCCCGCTAAGAAAACTAACGCAGGAAGTTTTTCAAATGAAGTCCCTTCTCTCTTACCCGCTGCTGCCTGAAAACGGAGAAACATTCAATATATCTTTTTATAGCCGCAGACCTGACACATATACCACAGAACATATTGCCCTGCTTTATCGCTTGCAACAAAGCCTGGTAAAAATTTGTAAACAAAAACCTCATAATGAAAACGTAAGCACAAAAAACAAACCATTAGCGGATAATACAAAGCCTGATGATACCAGCTTCGGGGGTATGATAGGCAACAGCCATTTGCTGCTGAATGTTTTTGATCTTATTGCCCAGGTCGCGCCCTTTGATACTGCGGTGCTGGTATTGGGAGAAAGTGGAACCGGCAAGGAAAAGATTGCAGAATGTATTCATCATCTTTCACCCCGTAAGCGTAAACCATTGGTAAAATTAAATTGTGCAACACTACCGGCAACGCTGATCGAATCTGAACTATTCGGACATGAAAAAGGTTCATTCACCGGCGCTACTGATAAAAGAACCGGTAAGTTTGAGCAGGCAAACGGAGGGACAATTTTTTTAGATGAGATCGGGGAGATGCCTGTTGATCTGCAGGTAAAATTATTGCGGGTATTGCAGGAAAAGGAAATTGAACCGATTGGTAGCAGGACTTCTGTTAAAATTGATGTTCGTGTAATAGCTGCCACCAACAGGAACCTGGAGAAGGAAGTTGGCGAAGGTCGTTTCCGGCTTGATCTTTATTATCGCCTTAATGTCTTCCCCATCCTATTACCTCCGTTAAGGGAGCGGCTTGAGGATCTATATACATTGGCTCTGCACTTCATAAATATATACAATCGCAAAGCCGGAAAAAATGTTACTGGTTTATCAGACAAAGTACTAAACAGTATGATGGCTTATCATTGGCCCGGAAATATTCGTGAGCTTGAAAATTTAATAGAAAGAGGCGTATTACTTTCGAAAAACGCAATTATTGAAGACATCTTATTGCCAACCTTCCAGGTGACAACTATTTTTCAGCATGCCCGGGACGGGAACATGAAAACAATCGAAGAAAATGAAAGGGATTATATAATAAAAGTATTGAAGAAATGCAATGGTAAAATATGGGGCACCGGAGGTGCAGCCGAAATATTAAAGGTTCCTCCATCCACGTTAAAATCGAAGATGAAAAAACTGGGTATTCAAAAAATGGACAGCGAATAATCAGAATATTCCCCGGCAATGAGATAGAAAAATTTCAATTTTAAAAACGGCCAACTCAGCATTTATTTGGCCTGCCTGGCAACTTTACTGCTTTGTTATAGCCAAATTTTGTAAATAACTTTAAGAAGTTATTTTTGAGGAAAGCAAATAATAAATCATTATCTCGTCCTGCTTTCGGAGAATTTATTATCAATAACAATTTAAAACCAAAAAAAATGAGTACGATTAAAGTAAAAGACGGCGTTGAAATTTTTTACAAAGACTGGGGAACCGGGCAGCCCATTGTTTTTCATCATGGCTGGCCACTTTCAGGCGACGATTGGGATACCCAAATGATGTTTTTCCTAGATCATGGATTCAGAGTAATCGCCCATGACAGAAGAGGACACGGAAGATCCACCCCAACCGCCAATGGTCATGACATGGATACCTATGCGGCTGATGTGGCCGAACTTACAAAAGCGCTTGACCTGAAAGATGCCATACACGTTGGCCATTCAACCGGCGGCGGTGAAGTTATTCGCTATGTCGCAAAACATGGGAAAGGCAGGGTGGCTAAAGCTGTTTTGATTAGTGCAGTCACTCCAACAATGGCAAAAACAGATAAAAACCCGGAGGGGATACCCATGTCTGTATTTGATGAAATACGCCTGAATACAGCAACAAGAAGACAAGAGTATTTCCAGGATTTCACCATTCCTTTTTTTGGGTACAACCGGGAAGGAGCAACGCCCTCCCAGGGTATTCGCGACAACTGGTGGCGCCAGGGAATGATGGGTGCAATAAAAGCCCATTACGACTGTATTAAGGTATTCTCAGAAACCGATTTTACAGACGACCTGAAGAGTGTGGATGTACCTGTGCTCCTGATGCACGGAGAAGATGACCAGATAGTTCCTTATGAACTTACCGCAGTAAGGGCAATAAAACTTTTAAAGAATGGAAAACTGATTTCCTATCCTGGCTTTCCCCACGGCATGCCCACCACCGAAGCAGCAACAATTAATGAGGACCTCCTTGCATTCATCAAAGCGGGATCACCGGCCCCTGTCAGTGCGGACCTGGTGCTGGAAAAGGTTTAACTCAGGCAGGAATAATATAGTTCAACGAAATGAACAAGAAAATAAATAACACCAGGGATGATCAACGGGCAATCGGCTACCAGCCGGTTGCCCAATTCTTAAATGGGTCATGCCGGTGATGGATTCTGACCCGGAACTAAAAATATACCGCGTATCTTAAATTGTCAATTGCATCAATGCCTGTTTGCCAAATAGTGTTGTACATTTTATTATCCCTGTTGGATTTTGAGCTACATTCAGGCAATGAAAAATATAATCGTCCTTTCCCTCTGCTTCTTTCTCTTACTCGTTGGAAGTAAAGCTCAAGACATTAAAGCAGAAGCAACCACACCAGAATCCCTGGGTATTTCCTCACAGGCTATTTTGAATTTTATTGACGCTGCTGAAAAGGAAAGAAAAGATGATCTGCATAGTTTCATTCTTTTGCGTCATGGACAAATAGCCGCGCAAGGATGGTGGAACCCTTACAATCCGGAAAGCCCGCACATGCTCTTTTCATTAAGCAAGAGCTTTACATCTACCGCCATTGGGATCGCACAGGCCGAAGGATTGTTAAGCATCA
>JAATGJ010000136.1 GCA_015654695.1 Chitinophagales bacterium
GCCTTACCATGCAGCAGTTAAGTATTTTGTTCGAAGGACGGCTGACCGCAATTTTATAAAAAAATTCCCTCTCTCTCTTGCGGCCTAGGCCGCAAGAGAGAGAGGGATACAAGAACTTTGACACAGTTTACTTTACACTCCTATAAGCGCCATAAGAATCTGAAAGACCTGTCTTGCCTCTTTTTTCTTCTTTATCCTCTTAGCTATCGCGCAGCATAACAAAGAGTCGCTATACTTAGCTTTAAATTAGTTGATTTCAGCAGTTCAGCGCCGCAGGCTTCCAGTGTAGCGCCGGTTGTTACTACATCGTCCACCAGTAGTACGTGTTTATCGCTGATAGCTGCGGGATCTGCTAATATAAATTTTCCTTCCATGTTCTGCCATCTTTCTATCCTGCCTTTTTTGGTTTGTGTATCTGTGTATTGAGTTCGGGCCACCACGTCTTTCAAAACCGGAACCTTCATGTTTTCAGCCATTCCTTCACATAATATAGTAGCCTGGTTAAAACCACGTCGTTTTTCCTTAGAAGCAAATAAGGGCAATGGTATAAGTGCATCTATCTTAAACAGGCCGGACCGGTTCAGGCTCTCTCCCATCATTCTGCCTAATTGCAACCCGAGATCCTTATCTCCCCTGTATTTAAACTGGTGCATCAGGCGCTGCATCAATGATTCACGGGTGAAATAGTATTGCGCGGTAGCATGGCTGAGTGGTAATCTCCCCCAGAATTTCTTTTCTACAGGGTTACCGGGATGCAATTCAAAATCGGTTTCCGGCATGCTATCTATACATTTCAGGCAAAGCACGGTATTATCACTAACCAGGTCACTGCCGCATCCTGTACATACATTTGGAAACAGCAAATGAATCAATGAATCTTTTATTTCTCTTATGCTGATCATTTAGAAAAGATATTTATACACTTCCTCTACCCTCCCCATTGATATTATTTCAATATTGAATTTTTGTCTTGCCAATCCTTTTTGACCTGCCTGCCGGTAGGCATGGTTGTATTTGGAAAGAATGATCTTTTCGAAACCAAGTTTCTCCGCTTCGGCAATTCGCTGATCAATCCGGTTAACTGCTCTTATCTCTCCGCTCAAACCAATCTCTCCCGAGAAACAAATATGCTGTGGTAATGATACATCTTCATACGAAGAAAGCAATGCACATAAAACAGCCAGGTCAATAGAAGGGTCTTCTACTTTTATTCCGCCTGCGATATTGAGGAACACATCTTTCATACCGAAATGAAACCCTCCGCGTTTTTCCAGGACGGCTAACAATAGTTGTAAACGACGAAGATCAAACCCACTGACCGTTCGTTGCGGCGTACCATAAACAGATTGTGTTACCAATGCTTGCACTTCTATCAGCAATGGCCTCATGCCTTCAATAGTAGCGGCAATAGCGATACCGCTTAAGTGATCTTCTTTTTGTGTAATGAGGATTTCACTCGGATTAATAACACCTCTCATCCCTTCATCAGTCATTTCATAAATACCAAGTTCGGCTGTACTGCCAAAGCGGTTCTTTAAGGTGCGAAGGATGCGATATGCATAATGACGGTCCCCTTCGAACTGCAAAACCGTGTCCACCATGTGTTCCAGTATCTTCGGACCTGCAATGCTTCCATCTTTCGTAATGTGCCCGATCAAAAAAACAGGGGTATTGGTTTCTTTAGCAAAACGCTGAAACTCGGCAGCACATTCTCTTATCTGTGATACACTTCCCGGGGAGGAATCAATGAATGGTGTTTGTAATGTTTGGATAGAATCAACGATTACTAACTGCGGTTTTAGTTTTTTTATTTCCTGGAAGATCGTTTGCGTAGATGTCTCCGTAAGCAAATAAAAATTCTCATTCTTCAGTTTTAACCTGTCTGCCCGCATTTTGATCTGCTGTTCACTTTCTTCACCACTGATATATAAAACGATCGCGTCTTTTAACCACAATCCATTTTGCAAAAACAAAGTTGATTTACCAATGCCCGGTTCACCCGCTACTAAAACTATACTTCCCGGAACAATACCACCACCTAATACGCGGTTAAGTTCTCCATCACTTGTTACCAGTCTTTTCTCTTCACTGCTTTTTATCTCGCTGAGTGAAATTGTTTTACTTGTTCTCTTATCATCAGTATAATCTTTCCAGCCATTATTATTTTTAGTTGTTTCTTTTTGAATCAGTTCTTCAACAAACGTGTTCCATTGTCCGCATGATGGACATTGACCTACCCATTTCACACTTTCATACCCGCAGTTTTGACAGAAGAAAGCGGTTTTAATTTTACTCATGAGTTAAAGATAAACTATCAGCATTGGCGGATAAAAAAGAAAGAAAAGAAAGAAGATAAACCCGTTGATTATTAATTAATTCACGGAATGTAAAAAGGGCCAATCTTACGACTGGCCCTTTTACTTACTAACCCATTAAATTCTATTGCTAAGTTACAATTCTGTGTAACATTTCAAAATAATTTTTTTGCCCTGTGTATAACTTTGAACAGTATATTGTAACAGGCCTAATGTATTTAATGTCAGCCATGATTTGGTATAAAATTTTGAAAATGAGTATATTAAGGTCGTTTTTTGAGATACCCGGAAATCGGGTTTACGGAAATGATATAAGTCAGTAAATGACAAAACGGCTGAAAAACAGGCTTTCATCTAAATGGTCGCAGATTTGTTATTATAGTTAACTAAATAAATTATTTTAAACAAATGACAGCTCCAATCATGATCGTTTCACTGATCTTTTTAGGGATTAGTATGCTTGTTTCACTGGTACTGAAAAACAAGTTTAAGAAGTACAGTAAAGTACCCCTTTCTAACGGAATGACGGGCCGGGAGATTGCTGAAAAAATGTTGAGGGAAAATGGCATTTATGATGTCAAAGTAACCTCGGTAGAAGGGTTCTTGTCTGACCACTACAATCCGGCAAATAAGACTGTGAACCTGAGCCCGGATGTATATAATGGCGATAGTGTATCGGCTGCGGCGGTTGCGGCCCATGAATGCGGTCATGCCGTTCAGCATGCCTCCTCGTACGCGCCTCTTAATTTGCGCAGTAAACTGGTACCTGCAGTGCAGTTCAGCTCTATGCTGGTAAACTGGATTTTGCTGATTGGCGTTATTATGGCTTATTCCGGAAACCCCACTGTTTTACTGATCGGTATTGTCTTAATGTCTGTGACTGTTTTATTCACATTGATCACACTTCCGGTTGAGTTTGATGCCAGCAAAAGGGCACTGGCCTGGCTGGAAAGAACTAATGTTACCAACAGGACAGAATATCCAATGGCAAAGGATGCCTTAAAATGGGCGGCGACTACTTATGTTGTAGCTGCACTTGCAGCCGTTGTAACGCTTATACAATATATAATGCTGTATTTGGGTAGCAGGGACAGAAACTAATTAAATGATTCAGTTCTTTTTGATCCCGGCATAATGTGCCGGGATTTTTTTCTTTATAATCTCTGTACCCTGATTTCAGAGTTTAAATCAAACTCAGATTGCAAAACACGTAGTTATATATTCAAAAATACTGATTGCCGCTAAAAAAATATTTTTTTAGCGGCAATAGGACGTTATGAACGGCTTTTTTTCATATTTTTATTTAGGTTCATATTTTTTTGTTAAACTAAACTACGTTCACATGAGAAAATTTTTAACACTGCTTATGGCGGTTACCTCCGCCATGTCTTTATTTGCCCAAGGGCAAATAAAGGGTAAAGTCACTGATGATACGGGGACTCCTTTACCCGGCGTATCAATACTAATTAAGGGAACAAAGACCGGAACTGTCACAGCTTCAGATGGCAGTTTTACACTTAACGCATTAAAAAACAATGTTCAGCTTGAGATCTCTGCCGCTGGTTTAGTATCGCAAACTGTTAGCGCCTCTGTCGGGAGGGATGTATCGGTTTCATTGATTTCAGATATCAGGGCAATGGGTGAAGTAATCGTGACCGGTGTTGCAGGCGCAACCAGCAGAAAGAAAATGACTGTTTCTGTTACAAAGGTTGGGGAAGCACAGTTAAGTATTGTACCTGCTACTTCAGCGTCTTCGGCATTGGCTGGTAAAGTAGCCGGTTTGAAAACGTCTTCTGTTAATGGAAATCCCGGTCAGGGAGCAGACTTGCTGTTGAGGGGGGATAACAACTTAAGCACAAGTTCAGCACCACTTATTCTGGTGGATGGAATTATACTTACCGGAAGCCTGGCAGACATTAATATCGATGATGTTGAATCAATAGAAGTGGTAAAAGGAGCGGCAGCCGCCGCCTTATATGGCTCACGTGCAGGAAATGGTGTAATATCAGTAATTACCAAAAGAGGGAAGGGTATTGCTGCCAATAAACCTGTAATTACAGTGAGAAATGAAATTGGTATGCAACAGTTGCCTTCTTATCTTGAAACAGCTAATGCCCATGTTTATTCATTGGCAACAGATTGGGAAACTGCAAAAGGTAAATATACCAAGTATGCCGGGGTCACCTATCCTTCAAATTACATAGGTGCGGGGTATAATCCAGGTATTAGTGGTAGCAGGTCTCTTGATCCTGATGGTTATATGGATAACCCCTATGGTGTATATAGAAATCAACAGGCTGACTTTTTCACAACAGGTCTCAATCTCGTAAACTTTATTTCTGTTGCTAACCGTTCTGAAAAAAATAATGTGTATTTGTCGTTTGAAAATAATAAGCAGGACGGTGTTTTGAAATTGACTGATGGGTATCAACGGCAGAATTTCAGGCTTAATATTGATCAAACAGTGACTCCATGGTTAAAGTTAAGCGCATCAAACTTGTTTATTAACAGAACCTCAAGTACACCTGGTTCTTCAAGTGGATTGTTTTACAACATAGCAAGAACAGAAAAAGATGTAGATTTAAGCTCTCCTAATCCGGATGGGCAACCTTATTATTTGCGTATTAATCATTTCAATGAGGAAATAACGAACCCGCTTTATGGCTTGTGGAAACCTAAGCGTAGTAATACTTCACGCAGATGGTTAGCGAATTATACAGCCAATGTTAAGTTTACTTCATGGGCGGATTTGGATGTAACACAGACAATAGAGGTACAAAACGACCGGTCTTCTACGATCAACCCTCAGGATACATGGACGCGTTCAGGCGGCACTGCTGCTACAATGGGTATGTCTTATTCTAAAGGAGGTATGTCTCAAAGTACCAGCGAATCCAAAACCAACAATACTCAGTTAACACTGAATTTAGTTAAGAAATTCGGCAATTTGAACACACGTGCCAAATTATCATATTTGTACGAAAACAGGCATTACGAAAGTAATTTTATCAGTGCATCACAATTCAGTATTTCAGGAATGGAGAATTTTGAAAATTTTCCGACTATACAAGATGCATCTTCTTATATCGAAAATGAAAGAGCACAAAACTATTTTGCAATTGTAGGTTTAGATTGGAAAGACAAGATTTTGCTTGACGGTATGTATCGTTACGACGGTTCTTCATTGTTTGGTTCGGAAGCCCGTTGGAATCCTTATTTCAGAATATCTGGTGCCTATCGCCTTACAGAGGATGTTCATATTAATGGCATCACTGAATTGAAGATAAGAGCGGCTTTTGGTACGGCTGGTCTTCGTCCGGGTTTTGACTGGCAATACGAAACATACGATTTGTCAAATGCAAATACTGTAGCCTTTCAAAAAGGGAACAAATTTTTAAAGCCATCCAATACGGAGGAAAAAGAAATAGGGTTAAATCTGGAATTCCTCAGCAAATTTACCTTCGAAGCAACCTATGCTATGTCTGTAACCAAGGATCAGTTCTTAAATGTACCATTGATCCCATTCTTAAATGCGGGCTTCAGTCAACAGTGGCAAAATGCAGGAACCATAAAATCAAATACACTTGAATTCAGCTTGGGTGCAAACTGGTTTAAAGCCAAAAATGCAGGCGATTTTTCCTGGAATACCAATATCGTTTTCTCAAAAGTAAAACAGAAAATTACCGAGCTTCCTATTGCTCCCTATTTATACAATGATGGAAGCAATAACGGCGACCAGGCAATGTTTTATATAAAGCAAGGGGAGGTTTATGGTGCCATTTATGGGTACAAAATGGTGCGTACATTAGAGGAAATGGGAGCCCAGCTTCCTGCAGGCAAAACAATTGCTGATTATGAAGTAAACAGCGATGGTTATGTAGTACCTAAAGGTTCACAGGGTCTTGCTACTGAAATGCCCATTAAAAAATTAAATGCGGATAAATCTGTTTGGTATAATAAAATCGGGGACGGTAACCCGGACTTCGTAGCAGGTATTACCAATACACTGGCTTACAAGAATTTCCAGTTATACATATTGCTGGACTGGAAACAGGGAGGTGACATTTATAATGGTAAAGAACAGCGTCTTGCATTTAATAATGTAAGCAAAAGACAGGATATGAGTGATGTGACTGCCGGTCAAAAAAAGGTTGCAGCTTATGTTGGATCTAACGCTGGTTTTTATGATGCCAATAATGCTAATGCTTATTGGGTGGAAGATGGTACATACTTAAAAGTGAGAGAGGTTGCTTTAGGTTATTCTGTAACTTCCAGAGCTTTAAGTAGTCTGTTTAAAGGAGCTATAAAAGGAGCGAACATAAAAGTAGTTGGAAGAAACCTGCTCACTTTAACTAACTACTCAGGATATGATCCGGAAGTAGGTACCATCCGTATGCCTTTTGATGGTATATATGCAAATCCAATTTACAGGAATATTGCTTTTTCCCTCACACTTAATTTTTAGTCTATTAAAACATTTTATATGAAAAAAGTAACACAATTTCTTTTCCTTGTCCTTTTGCTTTCCGCGGCAATGGTAAGTTGTAAGAAAGATTTGTTAGATGTTCCTAACGAAAATGACCCCGATTTCTTAAAGGTTTACGCAAAAGGGGAAGATGTGCAGAATGTAGCTGCCGGGCTTTTTAATACGGTCTATGCCGGAGAGCATTCTTACAGTGGAGTACAGATGATGCTGGGAGTGGCCGCTGACAATGTGACCTGTTCGCACGGTAATGCCGGTATGTGGCATATGTCAAGTGAACCAAGAGATTTAGCCTGGGATAATTCACCCAGTTATTCCAACAGATCACAAACAAAATATTCGTACGACAAATTTTATTCTGCAGTGTCAACTGCTTCGAACGTAATTAAGGCTATAGATGGTGGGGTTGAAATTGGAGATGGTGGGGTTGATAATGATCGTGCCCTTGCTGTCGCTCGTTTTATTCAAGGTATCAGTTATGGAAATTTAGCTCTGGTGTACGACAGAGTGCATATTGTGGATGAAACTAAGACAGTAGATGGAGTACTTGAAACATCATCTTCTTACAAAGATGCTGCAGCCGCTGCCTTGGAATATCTTGATAAAGCTATCGTGTTAGCAAACACTAGCTTTACCATTCCGGCTTCCTGGTTTGGTGCTTCAACAGATATTAGCAGTGCAGAGTTCAAAAAAATGTGTAATACAGCGGCCGCCAGGATACTGTCGTATAACCCACGTAATAAAATTGATTTAGCGGCAGTTGACTGGGCAAAGGTCAAAACCTATGCTGATGCCGGAATCACTACAGATTGGATCGTAGTGAATGATGGATACACAGCTTGGTATGACGAAGCTGGAGATTATTTAACCTATCCTGGCTGGGGCAAAACGGATATGTATGTAGTAAATATGATGGATCCTACCCAACCTCAACATTGGGATAATGTTGCCAGTTTCCCTCACCCCCCGGCATCAACAAATCCAATAGATGGAAGATTAAACACTGATTTTGAGTTTACTGCCTCAAACAGTTTCAGACCCGACAGAGGATATTTCAATTTCTCTAATTACAGGAACACACGCTATGATGCTTTGTATGTAGCTGGTATTGGTAACAAGGCTGAAGTCATGAAAGCTGAGAACGATTTACTGAAAGCTGAGGCAAGAGCTTACACTGGCGATTTAACTGGTGCTGCAGCCCTCATCAATGCAGGAACCCGTGTTACAAGAGGTGGCATGGCTCCTGTAGCTGCAAACCTTGCTGACATTGTAAAAGCTATTCACCATGAAAGACATGTAGAACTCTATACCACAGGTATGGGATTGCAATTCTTTGAAATGAGAAAGTTGAATTTGTTGCAAAAAGGAACGCCGCTGCATATGCCGATTCCTGCTGCTATTCTGGAACTTTTTCTGTTACAACCTCCTTTTTATACGTTTGGAACAGTAGCAAAAGCTGATGGTACCGGAACTTCAAATGCAGGCTGGAGATCATTTCTTTATTATATAACAATATAGCTATACTAAAACCCCGTTAAAACCGGGGCTTTTATTTTGTAGCCTACGTGTCTAAAAATCTCCTGTA
>JAATGJ010000166.1 GCA_015654695.1 Chitinophagales bacterium
AATAAAAAAAAGTGTTTTAATTTTCATATGGCATTCAAAGTGATAAGGGAAAAAGAAAAAAACAAAATTGCTTCAATTAAATCTTAATCCCATGGTTCAGGTAGAAACTTCACAGCTCAAGGCAGAGTGCGAGGCCTGGCGGCAAACTCTTCGGCAATACCGCGAAGGGTTTACACAGGACAAAACAAAACTTCAGCTCGCTGCCAGCCATTCTCTCTCCAAAGATCAGTTACAAGACGTAGAACATCTCCACAACCAGTTTCACATCCAGCTTATCAACATTCACGATCTCAAACAGGCCATTAAGATGCACGATCGCAGGATCGGGTATGAGATGCGTGAACAAAACGGGCTGAATGAAGAAACAGTAGCTGATCACGAAAATCTTTTAAACCAGTACCAACGTCTTGAACTTATCCTGCAAAATGTCCGGGAAGAGTTCAACCATTTTCTTCGCCGAACGCAGAATTAGCTGATCACTTTATAAGTTGACCGATTAATAAGTTTACTGGTTGAAATGGATATTCCTTTTCAATCCGTAAACCTGTCAACTTACCACTACCATCACAGCTATTTGAAACTAAAAGTATTTAATGATGAGACTGGATCAAAAGTCAATTACGGAATATATGCCGGTAAGGCGATAAGACGGTAAATATTGAAATTCAATTACTATTTTCTTTCCGCCTTCCCGGCAATAATTAGCTTTTGAGACAGCCTCCAAAAAACATTTGCCATGCCAGAATTTGATACTTCACACGTAAAAAACATCGTCTTGCTGGGCCATGCCGGCTCCGGTAAGACCACCTTAGCGGAGTGCATGCTATACGAAGCAGGTCTGATCAACCGCAGGGGCACCATAGCCGACCGCAATACAACTGGAGATTACCACGAACTGGAACAGGAACGTGGTAATTCTATTTTCAGCAAGCTCCTTCATACCAAATGGCGCGGTTATAAGATCAATGTCGTTGATACTCCCGGTTATGATGATTTTGTGGGAGAAGTGATCTCCGCATTAAAAGTAGCTGAGACAGGTGTCATGCTGTTAAATGCAGTGATGGGAGTAGAAGTTGGTACAGACATTATCTGGGAATACACGGAAAAGTTCAGGACCCCGATGATATTCGCCGTCAACAAACTTGATGATGATAATGCAGACTTTGATAAAACGGTACGGGAAGCGAAAGCGCATTTTGGAAATAATGTAGTGGTGGTTCAATATCCCCACCAGACAGGCTCAGGTTTTCATGAGATAATTGATGTATTGAGGATGACGATGTATAAATTCAAAGACAATGGTGGTAAGCCGGAAAAATTGCCCATACCGGATGACCAGAAACAAAGAGCCGACGAATTGCATAAAGAATTAATTGAGGCCATCGCCAGCAATGATGAAAGCCTGATGGAAACCTATTTTGATAAAGGGGAACTAATGGAAGATGAAATGAAAACGGGTTTGAAAAAAGCCATGATCAATCATGACCTGTTCCCGTTATTCTGTTTATCTGCCGAAAGAAACATGGGCAGCGGCAGGCTGATGGGCTTTATTGATAATGTTTGCCCGAGCGCTAATGAAATGCCTCCGCAAATAACGAAGAGCGGCGGCAAACTTACCTGTGATGCCAGCGGTCCCGCCTGTATTTTTATTTATAAAACGATAAGCGAACCTCATGTAGGCGAACTATCTTTCTTCAAAGTGTATTCCGGAACAGTGAAGAGCGGCATGGAACTGGAAAATGAATCCACCGGGGTGACGGAGAAGTTAAGCCAGCTATTCATGGTAGAAGGTAATAAACGTACCAGTACAAATGAACTGGTAGCCGGCGATATCGGCGCTACACTGAAACTAAAAAATACACATGTAAACAACACCCTGCATATACGGGGCAAAAATTATGAATTAACCCCGATAGAATTTCCGCCACCTAACATGACCGTGGCCATTGAAACATTGAAAAAAGGAGAGGAGGAAAAGCTATCACAGGCAATGCACCAGCTAAGAGAAGAAGACCCTACCTTGCTGGTGGAAGTATCTCCTGAACTAAAACAAACACTTATCCATTGCCAGGGTGATATGCACCTCGCTGTTGCCAAATGGAAGATCGAACACAATCACAAACTGGAAGTGAAATTTATTAAACCCAGGATCGCTTACCGGGAAACGATACGGAAAATGGCCGATGCCAGCTATCGTCATAAAAAACAAAGTGGGGGCGCCGGGCAGTTTGGAGAAGTATATATGCGGATAGAGCCCTGGTATGAGGGAATGCCGGAGCCAAAGGATCTGAACGTAAGAGGAAGAGATGTGCATGAACTCGACTGGGGCGGTAAATTGGTTTTTTATAATTGTATTGTTGGAGGCGCTATTGATACAAGATTTTTACCCTCTATCTTAAAAGGTGTAATGGAGAAAATGCACAATGGTCCGCTTACCGGTTCGTATGCCCGTGATATACGTGTATGTGTGTATGATGGTAAAATGCACCCTGTTGATAGCAATGATATATCGTTTAAGATCGCAGGATTACAGGCATTCCGTACTGGATTTCAACAAGCCGATCCGCAGATACTGGAACCGATCTATCATGTGGAAGTATTATGCCCTGATGATCTGACCGGCGCGGTAATGGGCGATCTGCAAAGCCGACGGGCCATAGTAGAAGGCATAGATGCCGAAGGACATTTTCAAAAAGTAATTGCTAAAGTACCGCTGGCTGAAATGAATGGTTACTCATCTTCCCTGCGGTCCATTACACAAGGCAGGGCAAAATTCAAAATGAGCTTCTTAGCGTATGAAGCGGTGCCGTTTGAATTGCAGCGCAAGCTGATTGATGATTACAGTAAAACTGCTAAAGAAGAATTCGCATAATTTTCTTGCTGAACCAATTGCAATATGACGGGCTCCGGTTTTGCGGAGCCTTTTTATTTACCTGCAGAAGTATTACATACAATCCAGCCTATTGCAAGCGCTGGACTTTTTATTTATATTCACGCATGATAAATTCTATGAAAAAAAGTTTTTCGCTTTTGATTATTTCGCTTCTTATACAACAATCCGTAACGGCACAGGATAATGATAACGCTGACTTTAAACGTTTTGGGTTCAGGGCAGGTGTAAATTTCTCACATATCAATTTCGCAAAGGGGGTACCTCCGCCGGTAACCCCTATCAATACAAACTGGGCAACTGGAATCACGTTTGGTTTTTTGATGCAGGTACATATTACCGGCGACATGTTTTTTCAACCAGAGTATTTATATTCCCAAACGGGTGGCGAAGTAAAAGACAATAACACGGTATACAAGCTTAATTATTTTTCACTGCCTGTCTTATTGAAATATCAAGTGCATGAAAAGTTTTCCCTGCTGGCGGGGCCACAATTCGATCTGCTGATCCATGCAAAAAAGAAGGTGAACGGCAATTCAACTGATATAACACATGATACGGAAGAACGCAGCCTGACTGCTACAGCAGGTATAGAATACCAGCTACTATCGTCTTTATCGTTATGCGCAAGATATATGCATGGTCTGAATCATATAGGCATTGGCCAGCGATCTGACATACAGGAATTCAAATTTGAAATACTGCAAGTGACGGCTTGTATTAAATTTTAAGCATTACTGCAATTACCTGTCCGGCAATTTTTTTTCCCTGATTTGGAGTGATCATTTCCAATTCAGTAACTTTAAAATATGAAGCTACCGCCTGCATAAATTAAAATGCTTCAGTATTCAATCACTTAATAAATCCGAAAATCATGAGCCTGACCTCCCGCAGAGATGTATTAAAAACATTGGCACTCGGTACCGGTGGCATCCTTTTTTCACCTCATATTCTATCGGCTTGTCGTAGCAAAAAAGACCGTCTCGGTATAGCATTAGTTGGACTGGGTTATTATAGCACCGACCTCCTGGCGCCGGCACTGCAACAAACTAAAAATTGTTATCTCGCCGGTATCGTGACTGGAACGCCCGCCAAAGCCGAAACCTGGAAAGCGAAATATAATATACCCGAAAAGAATATTTATAATTACCAGGACTTTGATCAGATCGCCAGCAACGATGATATTGATGTGATATATATCGTTCTTCCTCCTTCTATGCACAGGGAGTATGTAATAAAAGCCGCTAATGCAGGCAAGCATGTATGGTGCGAAAAGCCGATGGCGATAACAGTAAAAGAATGCCAGGACATGATTGATGCCTGCAATAAAAACAAAAGATCGCTGGCTATCGGGTACAGGTTGCATCATGAACCGAACACACAGGAATACCGCCGGATCATGCAACAAAAATTACTGGGCAATGTAAAGCAATTGGATTGTGCTGCAGGGTACAGGGATAACCGTACCGACCACTGGAAACAAAAAAAGGAAATGGGCGGCGGTGTATTGTATGATATGGGTGTGTATGCCATACAAGGAGCGAGACTGGGAACCAATATGGAACCTGTGTCCATTGTATCCGCACAAACATCCACTATGCGGCCTGAGATCTATAAAAATGGCCTTGATGAAACAACGATAGCTACTTTGGAGTTTCCGGGTGGAGTATTAGCCAATATCAAAACCAGTTTTGGAGAGAATGTGAACTTCATGAAAATCCAATGTGAAAAAGGTGAGATCAATATGTCACCTTATTCGGCCTATTCCGGGGTAAAAGGCAGCAGCCCACTTGGTGAGATCAATCATCCTTATTCTACACCCTGGCAGCAAGCCAAACAAATGGATGATGATGCACTGGCGATCATGCAGGGGAAACCCATGCTGGTGCCCGGTGAAGAAGGGCTGAAGGATATCCGGATCGTGGAAGCGATTTATCAGTCAGCGAAAACTAATAAAGCAGTGAAATTGTAATAAGGAGCAAATGCAGTGGTAGTACTTTCGCTTTTCTATAGCAGGGACAATCCTTCATGTGCAAGTTCCATCGTTTCTACAGTTGGTTCATTAGCATCTGATTTCATATCAGTGACTGTAATTTTGGAGGGAAAAGCATTGGCAAGCCGCCATGACATGACAACATCATTATTTTCATCAAGCAGAGATATTACAATTACTTTTCGTTCCGCTGTATTCATCTTTACAGCATTGTAAAGGTCCCAAAACCCTTTATCATCTTTAAAAATCCCTTTCTTAAATGTTACGTTTCCGAATTTTTGGATCCCCGGTATTTTAACGGTTGAAAATTCTTTACTATTTCCCTTGCGGTATTCTATTTGCTGTGTTTCGGCACTTAAGCCTGTTACTTCCTGGAAAATAGCTTCCTGGTCTCCTATCTTAACAGAGAATTGAAACTTGACCAAAGGCCATGTTGTTTTCGATTGTTCTTTACCTGGTTCTGCCATACAATAATATTTTTAAGTCTGATAAAATTAAAATGAGTACCCTCATATTAAGATTGTTGCTGCTGTTGCTGAAAGGTTAGTACAATAAATTCAGCAGGACGTACCATGGCCAGCTTAACAGTTATAACTAATAATCTATCAAGAATATCAGCGGGTGTCATGGTGACGCCCAATCCAACCTGCACATCAAATGCCTGTTCAGGAACTGCGCCTGCCAATGCACCTTGTTTCCATAAATTACCCAGGAAATTATTCATCATGCTTTTTATCGTAATCCATGTACCCGAATCATTGGGTTCAAATACATAAGCCCTGCAGGCAAGCTTAAGTGATTGCTCAATCATGATCATGGTTCTGCGTACATTTATATAGCGCCAGTCCTGGCTGTTTCCATCCAGTGTTCTTGCACCCCATACCAGGCTGCCTAACCCGGGAAACGGGCGAATTACGTTGATAGATTTTCCGCCAATTATATCCACATTCATCGTCTCTTGCTGTTCTGCTGAAATACTAATAGCAGGTGAATTGACCATAGAAAGGGAAACATTTGCCGGCGCTTTCCATACCCCTCTTGAACTGTCAACCAATGTATAAATACCTGCTATGGCGGCACTGGGTGGTAACAGGTTGAGTTTTATTCTTATTGCATCAAGAATGATTCCATAAGAAGCGCTGGATGCCCTGAGTGATTGATGTATGTTTACCCGGTTTGCAATTAATGCTTCGGGTTCTAAGGCTTTCATATTGGCTACAATCTGCCTGGCCTCTTTTTCAGGTAACCAATCGGCCAGGTCAACAGAATCATCAAAATTGGTAAAATCAATCTCCTGGCTTTGAATGACAGAAGTTTTTAACCAGGGATAGTAAGCCGCACCATAATTCAAAAAATCCGTTCCGATACCATCCCTGAATTGCTGTATATCATCATCCGGGGTTTGGGTATTGAATTGCGCAACATCAAAAATGCCAAACCGGCTTTGCATTTTTGCACAATGCGCCAGCACCAATTGATAAATAGGATAAGCAGCAATGCCTTTGGCTATTATATCGGGTAATATAACCAGGGAAGGTTCGTATTCCTTTTCCAGGAGAGTGAAAGGATTGGGTTTTTTATCATTCCCTGTAAAATCTATAAGGTCTATTTCAAAATCGGTTGGCTTATCTCCATACGTGCCAACAGGCATTATATAACAATTACCGCCACCGTTCTGATAAAAAAACTGGATGGCCCGGTAAAAATAAAGGGTATTATTATCATTGATATGAATCTGCGCATTTTTTCCATTGAGCAAAAAGGTTTCTTCTTTTGTACCGGCAGCCGCTGCTGTAATTTTAAAACGAGGATGAAATCCCTCGCCAAAGAGCTCAACATACTCAGCAAGTGAAGAAATCTTTGTTGGTATATGTAACAGCGATTTACCATTGCGTTCGGCTTTTTGTGTATAACCAATAAACACCGGCACTGACGTTTCAACAGCTACTGCGGAACCGGGAAAGGCATTTTTTTCTACAATATAAACGCCGGGTGTTTGAGGATCAGAAGTCATGATGGGAGGTTAGTAAAATAATACCAGCAGGATAATTTAATCTTAAAGAGAATGAATACACTTCCTAAAAATATACATTGTTTTTTGAATTCAGGTGCGTGATGCGAAAGGGAAGTATTAATTGATAAAAATTAACCACGGCAACAATAGCGTATAACTTTTATTGAAAACTGTTTTTACCAGATTGCTTCGGCCTGCCGGATAGAGACATTAGATTTCATGTATCCTTCCGGCAGGCCTCGCAAAGATGGAGACTCCGCGCATTCGTATAAGTCCCCATACCCACAGGGTCTCCGTCTTTGCGAGGCCTGCTATTCGAGTATTGAATTATAGTACTCGTTGTAGCAGGCCGAAGTAAGCTGTTTGAATGAATAGTATAAAAAAGTATTGGTTCGTGAGACATAAACCAAGGCATCAGATTCACTATTGAATTGCTTACCAGCATTGGTGTTAACGTATGTATTTGCGTAATAAACGGTACGCTTTAGTAATGAATCAACAATAAACTGTACCAGATTATACACCTGCCAAATACGACCTATGAATAAACTCCGCTACTGATGCGAGGTTCTTTGTTTTTTCAAATACCGCTAATTGCCGGTCGGCACCGGTGCCATTTTCCAGCATTTTATGTACATACGCTATACGGTGGCGGCTGCCAAGATGGTCTAATACTGGATCGAGGAAATCGAGCAACTCATAGATCAATGAACGGGTATTCACTTCTTCTTCTTTTCCAAAATCAATGAGGTAGCCATCCACACCATAGCGGCTGGCTCTCCATTTATTCTCATTGATGAGTGCACGGGAGTATTGTATGAAGTTGAGGTTTTTGGAACGCAGCATATATATCCGGGCACAGATAGCCTGGAACAAGGCGGCAATCGTAATCGTTTCATCTACCGTCATCGGTACATCGCAAATACGGAATTCAACAGTATTAAAGAAAGGATGCACCCGCAGGTCCCACCATATCTTTTTGGCATTGTCTATACAATTGGTTTTGATCAGCAGCTTTACATAATTGTCATACGCTTCTATACTTTCAAACGCATCGGGAATGCCGGTGCGGGGAAATTTATCAAATACTTTGGTGCGAAAAGATTTATAGCCGGTTGACCGGCCCTCCCAGAAAGGGGAGTTGGTGCTGAGTGCGAATATATGTGGCAGAAAATATCTTGTTGAGTTGGCAATATGATTGGCCAGTTCACGGGTCTCCATGCCTACGTGCACATGCAAACCAAAAATTAAATTGCTTCTCGCCGCTTCCTGCAGTTCGTTTACGATTTCATTGTAGCGTACATGATCGGTTATTAACTGGCTTTCCCAATGGCTGAAGGGATGCGTACCCGATGCGCCCATCGCAAAACCAAGAGAGCCCGCGATACCTGAGATGGTTTTACGAAGAGTGGCTACATCTTTAAAAGCTTCATCCACATCCTGGCAGATATCAGTGCCTACTTCCACTACGGCCTGGTGCATTTCCGCCTTTACTTTGTCTTTGATCACTTTCTGTCCTTCGTGTACGATCTTTTGTTCATGGCTTTTGAGTTCGAATGTCTTTGGATCAAGAACCATGTATTCTTCTTCCACCCCGATAGTAAAACTTTTGTAATTAAGGCTCATAGATGTTATTTGGTAAAAATGTCGTTCACTTTAATTTTTAAACCCGGGACAGCTTCACATATTATTTTGTCTCCACGCACATACAAGGTCGCGCCATTGTATGGTAAACATCGTTATCGCTACACCAATTGCAATTTATTAGATCCCCGCCTTATATACTCACCCCAGGTCAGGTTATCCCCGCCATTACTATTCAATGCTTTTTCAATAGCGAAGTTGGCCGCCGTTTCTACCACCCATTCAAAATTTTCTTCGCCTACGCTGGTTAGTTCAGCATCGGGTGCGGGGTTGCAGAAATCAATGGCATAAGGCACCCCATCTCTTAACGCTAATTCAACCGTATTGAAATCATAGCCCAGGTATTTATTAATAGCAAGTACAATGTCTGTCATCAGTTGCAGTTTCTCCGGCGATGGGGCAAAGTCAGCTACATACCGAAGATGATGAGGATTGCGTGGTTCATACGACATAATGCGTACATATTTACCACCGATACAATAGCAGCGATAGTATTCTTCAAATACTATTTCTTCCTGTAGCAGCATGACCAACTGACCCGTCTCTCCATGCTTTTGAAAAAAGTCTTCAGCACTGGTCAGTCTATACACATGCTTCCAGCCACCGCCTTCAAATGGTTTCATATAAGCCGGGAACCCTACATAATTAAATATAGTTTCCCAATCCATAGGATAAGCGAGGTTGCTGAATGAATCAGGGGTTGTATCATTCGGCAGATCCTTAGAGGGTATAATGGCAGTTTTAGGAACCGGCACACCTACTTTTGTCATCAGGCAATTATTGAAATATTTATCATCAGCGCTCCACCAGAATGGATTATTGATAACCGAAGTACCCGTTAAGGCTGCATTTTTTAGCCAGGTCCGGTAAAAAGGCACATCCTGTGATATGCGGTCAATGATGACGGCATACCCGCTTGGTTCACCCTGCATGGCTTTATCTATGTACACATTTTCTGCACTGATACCGGGTATGTTTTTGCTATTTACCCTTGCTATAAACGCTTCAGGGAAAGAGCGTTCTTTTCCATGAAGGATTCCAATTTTTTTCATAAATAGTATTTTAATGATTGTAATTAGCCGGGCAACCGCAAACGGCTTTATCAAATTTATTTTTTCAAAGCCACATAAACAAATTAAAACCCGGAGTCAGAGGCCTGAAGCCGGAAATCAGAAAAAAAGTCTATAAAATGAGATGATACAGTAATATCGGAAATTATCCGGCTTCTGACTTGTGAGGTCGGAAGCCGGAGCGAGCCTTTACAGATAAAAATGGCTTAACGGAATCGGAGAAACTGTGAACTTTCTGTTTTTCCAACTTTCAGATATTATCCGGCTTCTTACTTCTGACTTCAGACTTCTTTTCCCTATTTTTGAAACCATGCGATCAGTAAACGTATCGGGAATCCTGGTTGAAAATATAATTCTCGCATCTGCATACTTACAAAGAGAAGTCAAGGTTGATTTTTTTCTCCCCAAAAATGTGGTTGATCCTGCGGCTATGAGCCTGCTGCTGATCAATGACGGGCAGAATATGGAGGAACTGGGACTTGAAAGTATATTATCAGAATTGTATAAGGAAAACGAGATACGTCCTTTACTATGTGTCGCTATACATGCGAATAAAGATAGAAAACACGAATACGGTGTAGCAGGACATCCTGACTATCTTGGCCGTGGCGGTAGGGCAGGCCTTTATACCTCCTTTATCAGGAAAGAACTGATCCCGTTTATTAAAAAGACTTATGTATTGGATTCATTCAGGGAAAAAGCTTTTGCAGGATTTTCTTTAGGAGGGTTAATAGCGCTGGATATTGTCTGGAGCCATCCGAAGGAGTTTACCAAAGTGGGTGTTTTTTCCGGTTCGTTATGGTGGCGGAATATTGACCAGGCGGAAGAACGGTATGATGATGATAAACACCGCATCATGCACCAGCGGATAAGACATGGGTTCTACCATGCCGGGTTAAAATTCTTTTTCCAGTGTGGTAATATGGATGAGATGATGGACCGTAATAATAACGGCGTTATAGATTCTATTGACGATACATTAGACATTATAAAAGAACTGGAAGCAAAAGGCTATAACCGTGAAAAAGATATTTATTATTTAGAGTTGCCGGATGGTAAGCACAACGTTCCTACATGGGGCAGGGCTATGCCGGAATTCTTGAAATGGGGATGGGGATTGAGAGTTGAGAGTTGAGAGTTGAGAGTTGAGAGTTGCAAAAAATTGGATATTCAAGATATGCAAAAAGCTGAATCTGTTGATCAGCTTTACACAATTTCATTGTCTTCTATATACTCTCACCCAATCAATAAACGTAGTACAGGGAAACGTGGCCGTTGGAGCAATAGCGCCGCCATAGGTAACAACATCATTTCCGCCGACACCGGCAGTAAGCAGCATAAAGAATTTATGTTCAAAAGGAGACCATTCAGGGAAATGCCCTGATGTATATTCTGATTTCATAACGCGCTTTCCACCGATCGTGACCAATGCATCAGCATCCTGTCCATCTGCCGCATTATTGTAGATGCCGCCATCCTGGAAGTAATGAATATGATATACCTGTTCGTCAATAGCAAACTCCATGCGGTCGCTATACCAGTCGAGCCGGTAGGTATGAAAACCACCGCTTCCTGCGGATGCAGTTCCGGGGGCCACTGGCCAACCGCCCTGTAAAGGATTGGGTGAAGGAACCTGTTTTTCATCATAAGAAAAGTATGCGCCTTTATGTCCGTGGTTCCAACTTTGATATTGATTATTTTCCCAGCTCCATGCGTAATGTACAGATCCTAAATTGTGATGGGGAATAGAACCAACATATTCCATGATATCAATTTCACCACCTTGCGGCCACATAATATAGGGTTGACTGGCGGGTTTTTCAGCCGGCATCATCCAGAAAGCAAATCCCTGTCCTTTATATAAAATATCTCTTGGCCAGATGCGGGCTTCGATTCTTGTACCGGGTCCCCATTCACCTTTACCCTGCGTGGTGAGTCTTGCACTGGTATATTGACGGTCAACATAATTCTCTTTGCGCGTGGTAATGGCGAGACAGCCACCACCTGATCCTGCTACAGCATTTTCAATTTTTGCATTTTCCTGCCTGTCGGTTGCGCGATCCAACTGTCCCGTACCAAAATCTCCATTGACGCCTGTACCGGTTTCAAATACCCAGTTGGC
>JAATGJ010000001.1 GCA_015654695.1 Chitinophagales bacterium
GTTCATCATCAATAATTATAGCTGATATCATAGATTATTACTTATAAAGCGGCGGGATCAGTACCGTTACTATTGTTCCTGTCACTATTCCTTTTTCATCAAGTACATCTTCTGTATTCACCCGGATATTTGTTTTAGATTGATTATTAATGGCTGTAATTCTTTTTTCATTGATCGAAGTACCCCTGGACTGATATTCAATATGGCGGACAGATTTCAGTTCCTCCGCTTTTTTGCGGCCTACCCCATTATCTGTTATGGTATAAAGAATACAGTTATCACCAGTTTTACTGATGGTAAGCGAAATTAAACCATTATTGTCTTTACGATGCTGGATACCGTGCCGGAGTGAGTTTTCAATATAAGGCTGTAACAACATTCCCGGCAATACCGTATTTTTTTGGTCAATGGTCTCATCTATAAAAATTTCATACCTGAATTTATCCCTGAAACGTAATTTTTCCAGTCCCAGGTAGGTCTCCAGGTATTTTATTTCGCTGGCAATTGTAATCAGCGGGTGCATCGAATTTTCCAGTGTTTGCCGGATAAGACTGGCAAAGTTTGTGAGATAGTTATTGGCGCCTTCTACATCAAGGTTAAGGATGAAAGTTTGTATCGAGTTAAGAGAATTAAAAATGAAATGAGGATTCATTTGGGCCTGCAGGGCCTTTTGCTCGAGGGCTGAAAACCTGGCTTCAATCTCCCTTTTCGTTTCTTCTTTTCGCTTGATGGCCCTGATATTGTACCGGTAAATAAGCAGCACCAGTAATCCAAGTATTGTGAGAACGGTTATCCTGAAAAGCCATGTTTGCCACCAGGGCGCTTGTATATGAATCCTGATAGTTTTTGTATCACTTTCTACTCCAAATTTATTAACAGCTTTCAGGAACAAGGTGTAGTTGTGGGGCTGAAGAACAGAAAAGTTGACAAAGTTAGCAGTAGTAGTATTCCATTTTTCATCCAGGCCTTCAAGTTTATAATAATAAGTTATATCACCGGCAGATTTGAATGAAATGGCTGTAAAATCAATTCGAATGTTAAGGGCATTGTAAGGAAACGAATAGCTGCTGTTTTCTTTAAGCCGGTTGTTATTTTCCGACACCTGCAGTATATGGAATATACACACGGATTTTTCTGTCAGTATGCTCTTGTTGAAAATGGTGAGACCTGCTGCTGTACCCACATAAATGGTACTATCTGTTGCAAGTACTGCATTAATAAAATCAGCACCCAGGCCATTCGCTGATGTGAACCGGGTGATCGCAAGTTTTTCTTTCCCGGTTTCAATCCTGTTAAGACCATTATTCGTTCCAAGCCATACTAGGTTGCTATCAATAAAAAGACTGGTGCAGATATCGCTGGTCAATCCATCTTCTTCTTTGAGTATCTGAAGAATTTTATCGTTTTTGTACCGGATAAGGCCCGAACCGCTTGTAGCAACCCACAGGTCATCATGTATTCCTCTTTTAAGGGCTGTGATCCGTCCTCTGAAGGGGGGTAATAAAGTATAGAGTTCTGTAATGTTTTTAGTCGCTGAATTTATTTTGATCAAGCCTCCAAGTGTACCGATATAATAATCACTATGATAAACAATACCACAGGTTGCCCTTTGTCTAAGCAGCGTATCTTTTACGGACATATCCGGGTCGCCTAATAGCAATACATTATTGCCTGTGCAAACCAATATTTTTTTATTGGCCACATCTATATCCTTTACCGGGAAAATATTACTGGAAACCGGAGCAGATGATCCCGTTTTTTTCAACAGGAAGGCGTCGGTTCCTATATATAGATTGTTTCCCTCAAAGCAAAGTACATATATCCTGTTTCTTTTGGTAGAATGTGATACCGGGTTTCCGGAAGTTGCTAAGAATTTAGAAAGATATGTGGTGGAGTAATGAGACTGGGTATCATTGAGTGGAATACTATAAATTTTACTGAAGTCTGTTCCGGCTATCAGTTGATGATCATTTCTTACAAGAGAGAAGATTTCATTTTTCCCGTCAAAACTCATGTTCGTGAATCCAAAAGAGGGAAACCTGTACACCCCATTACCAAGGGTAGAAATCCATAGATTATTTTCATTGTCTATAAACGCATCACTGAGCTTTTCCACTTTGATCTTATGGATCAAATCACCGGTGGAAGCGCTAAAGATATTAACAAAATTGTCCAAAAGAAGGTAGATAAGATTACCAGACAAGTTTCCTGATGGACGAGAGATAAATTTTTCTCCAATACTCAGATATTGTTTTTGTGCGTTCTCATCGAATACTATAACAGCGGTTTCTTTAGCAGAAGATAAATAAGACCTGATCTTTCCTGAATCGGGTTTAAAAAAGAGTGAGTCTGCTGATCCTGCAATTAGCAATGTGTCAAATACTTTTTTAATGTAAACCCCCTTTGGAATTTTTTCATATTTGTCATGAATAGAAATCAAATGATTATTCTCCATTATGTAACTGTCGCCAATGCCTGATAGGATTACTTTATCCCCTTTATTTGCAAACATGGTTATGGTAGACAGGTCTATTTTATATTTCTCTGGAATCGGAACCCTGTAAAAACTGTCATTCTGGTAATAGTGAAGGCTATGTGTAAAAGGAGTAAAGTAAACTCTGCCTGAGTTGTCGCCGTGTACTTTCAGCACTGAATTATCCGGCAACCCATCTTTGGTAGTAAAAGTCTTAAAATTCTTTCCGTCAAAACGACAGAGACCGTTTTCTGTAGCAAACCATATAAACCCGTTTTTATCCTGGGAGATATCATACACCGTGGTACTGGGCAGTCCATCTTTTGTATCATAATGAACAGAGCTGTAAGGCTGAGCCTGCAAATTGTTTACGTGGATTGCCAGTACACAGTAAACTGCCAGGATAAATAGCCTCGTCATTAGCCGATCATTTTTTATTAGTGCATTCTTCCGGAAGCAATTAGCTTGATTCAAGTTTATTAAATATAGGAAAAGCGGGCGAATAAACTCAGAACGATATCACCGGTAATGTTGATATGCTTATTTGTTATGGAGCCTTTTGCCTGATCAACTGAACTTTTCAGGAACTAAGCGGATAATGTCCTCATCAACAGAAAAATGATAGCCAGGTAATTTTTTTGCAGTGATATCTTTCATTTCTTCAATGGCAGGATAGCCATGCTCGCCCACAAAAATCCGTGCATCATCAATAAGAATGATATGCTGCAGTTGATTATTGACAATAAGGGTTTCAAGCTCTTCAACGATCGGGGAGTATTTTTCAATCGTTGCCGTTATACCGCCTGAATAATGGCCATCCAGCCAGAAGATGGCAGGTTCTTTTAATTCTTTTAAAACATTTGCAATGACATCGCCGCTATTGCCCTGCAGGAGAGTGATGCCCGGCTGACCGCGAAACCTTTTTTGCGCCATTTCAAACAGGGCCTGGCTCAGTTCAATGGAATATAATTTTTTAAAATATTCTTTTTGTGCAAATACCATATCTCCTTTATACGTGCCTGTTTCTACCAGTACATTATAGCCTGACCGCTTTTGATAATGCTGAATGGCCTCTTGCTTCACTGTATGCGGCGGTGGGAGCGGCTTGCCCGCAAGTTCCCATTTTTTACGGTTACCGGCAGCGGAATGTTTGTTCTGGTATTTTTTGTAACTGTCAATAAGCGGTTGCGGTAATATCTTTTCAATTAATTGCTTCATGCAAAATGGTTTAATAATATAATCTTGCTTTCACCTTTCTTAAATAAGCCCGGGTATCTGCTGTTATTGCTGTTCTTTTTTCTGTTTTTGGGATAGCAGCTATTGCTTTCCATCCGCGAAAGTAATGCTTTAGATTAAAGCGGGTGACACGAAGGTATTGAAACGACCATAACAGGGCCGTGCTGTAAAAATACATTTTAGGTAAGTGTCTCCAGGCTACTTTTGATTTATTTACCCACATCATTTTTAATTTTTCACTGGCGGGCTTTCTGCCAAGCGGAGATTCCTTATGAAGCATAACGATGCTGTCATTGTATTGTATGGCGTATCCTTTATGCAAAAGACGATAGGCGAGATCATATTCTTCCATACCATAAAAAAAATCTTCGGGATAATGGCCGATCTTCTCCAGTACTTCTCTTTTTATGGCGTGTGCTCCACCGGCGTAATAGTAAGTATAAAAAGAATGTTTGTCTTTATACCTATTATACTTTTTATGAGGTAACCCGTTTTGCTGCATTTCCAGCGTATCGTAATATAATACTTTAAAAGAGACGATGGCAGTTTCCCTTTCAATGGTTAATTGATCAGCAGGCTTGTGTTCAAATGCCAGCAATATTTGTTTCAGCGCATCTTTATTCTGCAGTACCGCATCATCATCCAACAGGATAAGGATAGGAGCGGTAGCAAAGCCAAGGGCGAAGTTTCTTCCTTTTGTTACACCAAGGTTTTCCGGGGCCTCAATATATTTAACAGGAAGCGATGGGTTATCTTTTACATAGTCCTCTACTTTATTATAACTCACTACAGACCGGTTATTGACCAGTATAATCTCCTCTATTAAGCTGGCTGCTTCATCCAGGCCGGCAATGTTTTGCAGCAGTTCCAGTGCATCATCGGGCCGATTATAGGTTATAATAATAAAACTGAGGGGTTTCAATACTGTGGCTTTTAATTATTTTTTCTCCCACAAAACCGCAAAGATCACAAAGCGCCTGGTAGCAGGTCAAATTTCTTTTGTGTTCTTAGTGTCTTTGCGGGAAACCTTACTTTTGAGATAGTTTCAATTTTACCTTAGTTTGCAAAATAACAAAAAAAGACCATGCCGCAGTTAAGTGTAATAATACCGTGTTATAATGATGGACATTACCTGGATGATGCTGTCGCATCCGCCCGGCAGCAAACATTTACCGATATAGAGATCATTATCGTCAATGACGGATCAACCGATCCCTCCACCATTCAAAAACTTGCTTCATTCAATGATCCGCTGATAACGGTGCTGCATAAGGAGAACGGGCATTTATCTTCAGCCCGCAATCATGGTATCCGTCATGCGAAAGGGCAGTTCATTGTTACGCTGGATGCGGATGATAAGTTTGAAAAGGAATTTATCGAAAAAGGAGTTGCTGTTTTGCAGCAGGATGCATCCGCAGGCGCTGTTACCTGTTATTTAAGAAGTTTTGGCTTAAAGAAATATAGCTGGAAACCGCTGGGCGGCGATATAAAGAATTTTCTGTACCGGCAGGAGAGTTGCGCCAGCGCTATGTTCAGGAAAGAATGCTGGGAAAAAGTAGGGGGGTATGATGAGCAAATGAAAGCTGGCTACGAAGACTGGGAATTCTGGATACGTTTGACCGCAGCAGGCTGGAAAGTAATTGTATTAAAGGAATATTTATTGAATTACCGGGTCACGGATAAATCCATGCTGCTTACCCAGTCTGAACCAAAGCGGGAAGCCATAGTGGACTATATCATGGAAAAACACAAAGCGCTTTACTGGCAGCAATTAAAAGAGGCTGTTATCGAACGAAAAATAATTGACCTGAGAAACCCGGAAAGCACTACCGTGCTGCTTAAAAATCTTTACTGGCGCTTAACAGGTAAAAAGAAATAGACAAGTTGGCAATAAAACACCGGGAAGGCGATAAGACGGAAAGTGATGTAAGAATAAAAACTATTTCTTCTTCCTGTCTTACCGCCTTATCGGCAAAAAAATTATATTTTCTTTCTGTTCCTTATCTCCATAAAAATACCCACCGCCAGTAACAGCAGCACCAGTATTTGCCCTATAGAGGTAAACAGTTTTCCTTTTTTATAAGAAGGTGGTTCAAATTTAAATTCAATCGTATGGTTACCCGCAGGCACATTCATACCCCTGAGTGTGTAATTGGTTTTTACGTAATCCGCTTTTTTGCCATCTATATAGACGTTCCATCCTTCGGAATAGTACACTTCACTAAACACCGCGAACTGGTTAGCTACGGCAGATGATTTGTATTGAATAGTATTGTTATTATTGCTGACCATTTCAATCTTAGCCGCAGAGTCATATACCGGCTGTGTGATTTTAGTTTTTTCACTGGCGGGCACGATGGCTACCTGTGATGCGTTTAATCCATCCAGGTCTTTCATTTCATCCTGCAGCGTATTGGCGAACCGGACTTCTTTTACAAACCAGACCGGTCCGAGTGCATTAGAATTGATGATGAGAAAAGGTTGTTCATTGGAAAACTGTGATGGGTTAGCGCCAATGATATATTTTGTATTCAGCATATTCAACCCTGTATAGGCTGATTGATTAAGACCTGCGCCTAATGCTGAATCTTTACTTAATAAACCTATCTCACCTGAAATTTTATTTTCCCACAGATCCTGGTAACGGGCTATTTTGGCGGCATGGTATCCGCCGATTGATTTATGAAAATAAGAAGTTGATGCGTCCTGGAAGGGTGATACGGCAAGGTTCAATACACGGTACCAGCTTTTGTCCTGTAAAATCTGCAGGTCTGCTTTTCCTGCTGTCAATTCTATTTTAGCTTCTTCCTTGTCTGACCAGGCTATTTCACCATTGGGCCTTTTATCCAAATATGTTTTGCCTATGGGCAGCAGGTCTATCAATACTAAAATAATAGCTGTACCGAATACCAATGACTGGCTTTTGATCTTTTTCTTTATATATAATAAAAGGATGATAAAGAAAATCCCGATAATAGCAATGGCTTTAAATATGTCCTGCAAAAAAATGCCTTTCCTGTCTTCCGTTAATGCTTTGATCACATTCATTACAGGTTCACTTACCTGCTGAGGCTGGTTGGCAACCTGCTCTTTTAATTGTTTGGTTCCTTCATCCATATACGTGAACGACAAATACGCCATGAACATAATCAGCAAAACACCGGCGGTAGCGATACCAGCATATTTTAATTTCTTCCACGATGAAGGATCATTTACCTGGCTGATGATCTGTTGTAGTGAAAGGATCGCTGCAAAAGGCCATAACAATTCAAGTATCACCAGGCTCATCGAAGGCGCCCTGAATTTATTATAAAGAGGTAAATGATCGAACAGGAAATAACTGAACTGCGGGAAGAACCGTCCCCATGACACCATGATAGCAAAAAGGCTGGCTGCAATGATCCACCATTTTGTTTCGCCTTTTATAAAAAACAGGAATACAATAAAAAGAAAACAAACAATAGCTCCGATATAGGGCGGACCGGAAGTACCCGTAAGGCTACCCCAGTACCCGCTTTGCACGCCAAAACCTGCAACCTGTTGCGCCAGTTGCTGCGGCATTTCTGCAAGCGCCTGCATTACTTTCCCATCTTCGCCTATTTCCCTGATGCCATCACTGCCGCCATAAATGCGGGGAAACATAACAGTAAATGTTTCCATGGGTTTGTAGCTGTATTGAAAAGCATACTCTTTAGTTAATCCTGTGCCTTTTGCAGCCGTAGTATCTTTTACTGACAATGATCCTCCGCGTATTGTTTCTTTAGAATACTCATAGGTCGTCATCAGGGTAATGGCATTGACCATGATGCCTATTAATGCCGCAGCTATGGTAAACGCCAATGATTTTACAAGATGGCTGTATTCTTTATTCTTTATCCATTTAATAACAGTGGCAATAGTATAGAAAGTAAGTATAAAAAATAAGTAATAAGCTACCTGCAGGTGATTGAGACCAATAATGGTAGCGGTAAACAAAGACAACAAACCCGCGCCCAGCAAATATTTTTTCTTATAGATCAGCATCAGCGAAGCCAGCATGGCCGGCATATAGGCGATACACCACATTTTAGTGACATGGCCTGCGGTGATGATAACGGGATTGTAGGTGGAATAGCCAAATGCCAGTGCGCCGAATATGCCGATATAAGGATTTACTCCCGCTACCTGTGATAAAAAATAAAACAAGACACAAGCAAGAAAAAAGAATTGCATCGGCTGGGGTAACCCAAGCGTCAGTACTTTATTTACGTAATGAGGTAATACATTATTAGCCGGCATCCATATCTGGTAAGTAGGCATGCCACTGAACATGCCATTGGTCCATAATGGCGCTTCGCCATGTTTTTCCGCATAGTCTGCGATATCTTTACTGGCGCCATCATATTGAACAATATCATGCTGGTAAAGGGTCTTGCCTTCCAGCGAAGGTTTGCAGAACAGGGCGGCAATGACAATAAAACTGACAATGGCAATAATATGCGGCAGTATCTTTTTCCAGTTCAGGGCCTTCATGAAGAATGATTTAGTGAGGCAAAATAAAGGTTTTTTATGATTCGCTTTTATTATCCTGCTCCAATAGCACTCAGCAACCGGGCAATTACGTTCTCCCAGTTGTATTCTTCGTAAAATAGCTGGGGTGTATTTTTCTTCAAAGCTGAAGCGGTGATGATATTACTGGTAAACAAATCCCAGTCATTATTCGCGGAGAGAAAAAGTTTTTCATTGAGCAGGTAAACGGGTAAACCTGTAGCTGCAAAATGAGTGGCCACGACATTGCATCCGCTGGCAATAGCCTCTATATTCTTTGTCTGGATACCGGAGCCGCTTACTACTGGATTGATAAATACATCGGCTGCCTGCATAAGATCGTCTAGTGACGGAACAAAACCTGCGGCAGTTATGCAGGGTAAAGCATTAAGTTCTGTGATCTTTTTGGGTGGTAATGATCCGCAGATGATAACCCGGAATCGAAATCCTTTCTTTTGTAACAGGGGAATGATAGTCGAAATGATAGTCGCTAAAGCGCCGGCATTAGGCTCATAGGCCAGCGTAGCGGCGAATAACAGCATCTTTTCATCATCGGCAAAGTTGTATTTCTTTCTGAGCTGTTCTTTTATGGTTGTATTCACGGCCCGTTGACCCCTCTCCTGTATGCCATACGGAACAACGAAACATTTTCCCGGTGTAATATTGAATAGCCGTATTGCCTGTATTTTGTCCGCATCAGTTTTAAAAAGAATATGATCAGCGAGGACAAAGGCTTTTTGTTCTGTTCTTTTTATCAACCGCCACCATAGCTTGCCTCTTGCTTTCATGCGAAGGTGTTCGATATTATGCGCATGGACGATAAACCTGAATCCAGGCTTTTGTTTATATTTTCCCAGCCAGCCATGGTAAGGATGTTCAATGATGATATGGGTGAATGATTGCTGCCGTATGAATGAAAGTATCTTGTTTCTTACAAAAGGGTTCCAGAATTGAAGCCGGGAAACCGGTAGCTCCTTCCGGAGTTTATAGGAAAGAACCCTGTCCGATTGATTGTCTTGGGAACACAAACAGGTTAATGCTGCTTTTTGGCCCAGCCAGTCATTGAAATGAGCAATACCCTTTTGCCCTCCATACTCCGGCGGCAGCACTTTGTACCAGACTATGCTCAGAAAATTATTCATTCCGATAATATTACAAATAGTTGATAAATTTATGCCTTATGCGATGGCTTTTATTTTTATCAAGACTGGCTTTTATCTGCGGAGTTTGTTTTCTCCTCTCTTTATCATTTCTTATCTGGAAACGGGGAAATGATGAAGCGATCTCTCAAACCATTATTATTATCGGATTTGTCATCGGATTGATTGTTGTACCACTTACGCTTTTTTGTTATCTCGGGGTAGTGATAACCAGGAAAAAAATCCCGGTACCCCTGTGGCTGGTTATCTCCAATATTATTTTCATGTTCATTTTAATGTTTTATGTAATTTTCATCAATGTTGAAGGCCATCATACACCATAAACCCACCCGCTTATTTATCATACTCGGCGGATTTTTCATTGCAAATGCGCTTATCGCTGAAATTATCGGTGTCAAAATATTTTCATTGGAAAAAACACTTGGTTTTGCGCCATTGCATATCCATTTATTTGGCAACGATCTTTCGGTGAACCTGACAGCCGGTGTATTGCTCTGGCCGGTTGTATTTATCATGACAGATATTATTAATGAGTATTATGGAATGAGAGGAGTGAAATTTCTTTCCTGGCTCACCGCCGGGCTTATCGCTTTTGCTTTCATTGTATTTTTCGGGGCTATGAAACTGACACCGGCTGATTTTTTTATTACCAGCAAACAGGGTAGTGGTGTTCCCGATATGGAAAAAGCGTACAACAGTGTTTTGGGCCAGGGAGGGTTCATTATTATTGGATCACTCACCGCCTTTATCCTTGGACAGTTAATTGATGTATTTGTTTTTCATAAGATAAAAAAATTAACGGGGGAGAAAAGAATATGGCTTCGTGCCACCGGGTCAACACTGATCTCCCAGTTCATTGACAGCTTTGTCGTACTCTTTATCGCTTTCTATATCGGCACAAGAGTAAATAAAACGGGAAATGATTTTGTATGGCCATTCAGCCTGTTTATCGCCATAGGAGTAGTGAACTATATTTATAAATTCATTATTGCTATCGTACTGACACCGGTGATTTATCTTGTCCATAATTGGATAGAGAAATATCTTGGCCATGAGCAGGCGGCAGCTATGAAAAAGGCGGCTATGCAGGATGAATAAAACTTTCCTTCACCATTTTCGACACTATTTTATCAATGGGCAGCGTTACACTTTCTTCCGAGAAATTTTCCCAGTCAATAAAACGAAATGTTTCTATTTCTTTTTTTTGCTCATAAATAGCAAGCTGAGCTTCGTCAAAATCAAACAGCTTTTCCCTTAAAGGAGTTGTTATTTCTTCCAGTGCTTTTGCAAAATAATAGATAGAGATGATCTGGTGTTCGGGGTTGAAAGCGGACATCTGGAAATAATCCGTAGTATAAATATGTTCGCCCACCACTACACGCAAGTTCATTTCTTCCATGAATTCCCTTGCCAGGCACTCCCTTGTACCTTCTCCAAATTCCAGCCCGCCACCGGGAAATTTAGTATAGTAGTTGCCCCGGATAAATTCATCACTGACCAGGACCTGTTTTTTTTCATTGATTAATATTCCATAAACGCGGAGATTGAAACGGTGCATACAATATCAGAATATTTTTTTTCGTAAGAAAAGCCAGCCGATCGTAAGTGAAATAATTACCGAAACGAATACCACGATATAAAAAGCATAGGAGGAGTGTTCAAACCCACTGGGCACATTCATGCCAAACAGGCTTGCGATCAGTACGGGGAAAGTAAGTACGATGGTGATAACCGCCAGCCGCTTTAATACCTGGTTTTGATTGTTGGCAATAATGCTGGCAAAAGCATCCAGTGTACTGCTCAGGATATTGGTATAGGTGTTGGCCATTTCCAATGCCTGCGAATTATCAACGATCAGGTCATTCAGGAATTCTTTTTCATCTTCATTCAATGCCAGGAAATTAGTTCTCTCTATTTTCATTAGCAGCATTTCATTGGAGCGAAGGGCTGTTACAAAATAAACCAGGCTTTTTTGTATCCGCATCAGTTGCAACAACTGTTCGTTTTCACTGGAAGCATATAGTTTTTGTTCGATGGTGTTTCTTCGCTGGTTGATCTCTTTCAGGTATTCCATAAAATTCTGAACGATCTTTTCAAATATCTTCAGCACCATCATGCTTTTTTTATCAGGGCTGCGGTTTTGAAAGGTGTTCAGAAATTTTTTGATAGCGGGGTTTTCAAAGGAATTAACGGTGAGTATCTGGTTGTGTGTTAGGATAATGCAGATCGGGATAGTGATATAGTATGCATCACTGTCGTTGAAGGAATTATTTTCTGTCGGTGTTTTAATAACGATAAGGCGAACATTGTCTTCTTCTTCAAAACGGCTGCGTTCGTCTATATCGAGTGAGTCTTTCAGAAAATCAATAGGAATCTCCAGCGTTTCTGATAATTCAAGAAACTCTTCCTGTTTCAGTGGTGGCAATACATTTACCCAGGTGCCATCTTCTGGTTTGTCTATGGCCACTGTTTTATGGTCAATGTTTTTGAAGTACTGAATCATATCGCCGCAAAGGTAGGGGTAGGAGGTCAGAAGTCGGGAGTCGGGAGTCGGGAGTCGGGAGTCGGGAGTCGGGAGTCGGGAGTCGGGAGTCGGGAGTAAAGTGAATCTGCTAAGTTAGGACTCTATTACCTGTAACTGGCAACCGGTATCCTGCAACCAGCGTTCACATCACTTTACCTCTACTTTCCCCTCAAATATTTTCTCTGCAGGTCCGCTAAGCCAGATGTTTGTATAATGATCACCATCCAGCCGGTCAAACTCCACGGAAAGAGTACCTCCCAGGGTCTTTACTTCTACTTCGTTAAAACCATTTTCATTGTGGTAACAAACTAAGGCCGCTGCCGTAACTCCGGTTCCGCAGGAAAAGGTTTCATCTTCTACACCCCGTTCATACGTGCGGACGATTATCTCATCATCACCGGCCTGTTCTACAAAGTTTACATTGATGCCTTCTTCTTCAAAGTCTTTGCTGTAGCGTATATCCCGTCCTTTTTTATACACATCTTCTTCCATTACATCGTTCACAAGTTTTATATAATGCGGGGAACCGGTATTTAAAATAAAATCACTGTGCTTCTTTTTTACCTGGTCAACATCTTTCATTTTAAGCGAGACGATGCCATCGGTATCTATTTCCGCTTCATAATCGCCGCCGTCTGCCCAGAACTTGTAATCTATACGATGAATACCCAGGTGATAGGCAAATTTTGTAATACAGCGCCCGCCGTTACCGCACATACTACCTTCCCTTCCATCCGCATTGAAGTATTTCATTTCAAAATCGTAGCCGGCTTTTTCATTCAGCATCATCAGCCCGTCAGCGCCAATACCGAAACGCCGGTCGCATAACCTGCGGATCTGGTCCGAATTAAGAGAAGCGTATTCATGTTTCCTGTTATCCAATACCACAAAATCGTTTCCTGTTCCCTGGTATTTGTAAAATTGTATGATCATATATTGTCCGAAAATATCTCAATAAATTTTATAATCAAATTTTCTACCGCCGCTTTTCCGTCTTTTGAAAATTCTTTTTTGATCCTGTTCGCTACAATTGCATTTACTGCAAGACAATTATGCCCGAGCAATTTTCCCAGGCCATAAATGGCCGAGGTTTCCATTTCAAAATTAGTGATACGGTGCTGACCAAAACGAAAATCGGTGAGCCGGTTTATGAGATCCGGGTTACGGATGCCTAAGCGCAATATTCTTCCCTGAGGGCCGTAGAAGCCGGGACAGGTAACCGTGATGCCCTGGTGAAAATCCTTTACAAAATGTTTGATCAGCGAACCAGCGGCGCCGCTGATATATGGGTAACTCATTTGCCCGTGCATCTGTGTGTGAGTAACAAATGACTGAAGCAATTGTTTTTCCTGTTCATTCTGTTCCAGCCGGTAAAAGTTCAAGAGGTTATCAACCCCCAGTCCATGGGTAGAGGCGACAAAACTATCAATAGGTATATCCGCCTGCAGAGAACCTGAAGTGCCCACACGTATGATATTAAGTGCGGTCAGGCTGCTTTTTATTTCTCTTGTATCAAAATTAATATTAGCCAGTGCATCCAGTTCGTTGATCACTATATCAATATTATCAGGTCCTATACCAGAAGACAATACAGTTAATCTTTTTTTTCCAATATAGCCGGTATGAGAGACGAATTCCCTGTGTTGTGCTTTTACTTCTACCGAATCAAAATATTTACTGAACTCTTTTACACGGTCTGGATCGCCTACCGTAATAATAGTTCCAGCAATCTCTTCCGGCCGCAGGTCCAGGTGATAGACGGCTCCGCGTGAATTAATGATCAGTTCCGACTCTGCAATACGGCTCATACGGCTTGTTTATAGGTGATAAATGAAATCAATTATCAAAAATATTGCTATTTTCGCAGCGGTTCAAAATGGTCCTGTGGCCGAGTGGCTAGGCAAAGCTCTGCAAAAGCTTCTACAGCGGTTCGAATCCGCTCGGGACCTCAAGGGAAAGTATTTAGAATTTTACTAATTACTTTCCCTTCTTTTTTAAAAAATACCCGCTCAAGCTGACTTCTGCTATTTTATGCTGCTAAAAGTTTTTAAGAAACCAGTGCGATTGTATTTTGGAACCCCGGCAGATTCAAACTATTAGTAAGCAGTATGATTTTTCTTTTATGTATAGAGAGGTTATAAATACCTGCGATATACTGCGACTCTTCCTGACTCAAGAAGATTACCACTTTTGGCGAATTGTAACGAGTATGAACTATTAATCCTTTACCCTGTTCTGCTCCGATTGCGCACCGGTGGCATTATGTTTCCGGAGGTCCGAGATCGCTTTTCCAAAACGAACAGACAGCGACACGGTAATAGTTCTTGTATCATTCGCATTTCTCCAGTTGGCCAGCGTATTGGCCAGGTTGTTGATGATACCACGGTTGATTTGGGTATAAAAAATATCATTCACATTTACCCGTAAAGTGGTGGCCGTGGAAAGTTTTTTGGATACGCCGGCATTTACACGCCCTCTCTTTAACAATGTAAATTGGGCGGACGTTACATCGGTCTGGTACAAACCATCTACCTGTGCATTCCATGTTTTTCCAAACTTAAACTGGAAATTGGGCTGTACGAACCAAAACGTTCCTTGTGTATCCAGCAAGCCGGTATAAAAGTCACTGGTAGAATGTATATTGGTTACTTCTGTATATAATACAAACGTCAACCATTTTGCAAAAGGGGTATTTACATTGAGCGAAATACTCTTGTTGATTACTTTCCCGATATTTCCAGGCCTGCTATAATACGTGCCATTAATGATCTCAATCGTTTCATTTGTATTATTCGTGGTGCGGCTATATTGAGCGCTTAGTGTAAAAAGGTTTTTAAAACCGTAGGAAAGTTGAATATTATGTGTATAAGCAGGTTGCAGGAAGGGATTGCCTACATAGTATGTGAATTTATCAAGCGGGGCAATAAAAGGGTTGAGGTCCTGGAAATAGGGTCTCGAAATCCGTTTTCCATAATCCAGCGTCAGCACATGATTGCCGCTGCTATCGAGTTTGTAATTGATATAAGCGGTCGGGAATAAACTGGTATAGGTTCTGCGAAAAGAAGAATCGGGCTTTACAAGGTTGCCTAATTGCTGTCCATCCGACACCGTATGCTCTGCCCGGAGTCCCAACTGTACGGACCAGCGTTTGCCTTCCTGGCTGGCATTGATATAAGCCGCCTGTATCATTTCTTTATAAATAAAATGATTGGTCTTGTCGTAATCAGGCGTAGTGTTATTATTGATGGTAATAAAATAGTCCGCGACGTTATCCGTTTCCGTCCGGCTTGATTTGATACCGGTCTCCGCTTTCCAGCCTTTTTTGAACGGGTGACTATAATCTATTTTACCTGACCAGATATTGATCTTCGCGGGTAAGGAACCGTTCAAGCGATCCTGGCTGGTCAATGTTCCGTTAGCCAGATAGGTGTAGTTATTAAAAACCTGGTCGTTGTCAGTATTGTAGCGGATATAATCCAGATCGGCCGTTAATTCCGGGCCGCCTTTCGCATATTGGTGCCGGTAATTAAAGTTGATGCCACCATTGCGAAAAATATTATCCTGTTTATTATATGCTACTATTGCGGAGTCTAACTGGAATGCCGTATTGAGTATCCTGCTTTCGTTATCATTATTCCTTTTGCCGGTACGGGTAACGCCGGTTAGCACCATACCGAAGGTTGTTTTAGCTGTTGCATAATAATCGGCTCCCAGTTTTGCCGAAAGGGCGCTGGCGACGGGGCGTATATATGTATGTTGGAGGAAATCATATTTACGGCTTCCATCAGCGTTTTTAAAATGCCGGTCAATATCGAGATCGGAGAAATTATTGCCGGTGTTATAGGTGAACGTACCAAAACTGTTCCATTTGTTATTGCGGTAATTGAAGTTGAAACTGTTATTCGTTTTTCCGTAACGTCCCTGTGTGTAGGCCACATTCAACGAGCCGTTGAATCCCCTGACCCGCGTACGTTTAGTACGGATATTGATCACACCGGCTCCTCCTGCGGCATCGTATTTGGCAGGCGGATTGGTCATTAACTCTATTTGATCAATCGTGGAAGCGGGCAGCGAACGGAGGTAGTTCTCCAGGTCGGTACCCGAGAGATAGGTGGGCTTATCATCTATAAAGATCGTTACACCAGCCCGGCCCTTCAGGCTGATAACTCCGTTCTGATCAACGGAAACACCAAGCGATTTTTCCAGAACATCCAGTGCGGTAGAACCGGCAGCACTGATCATAGCATCAACATTTACAACGGTACGGTCCACCTTTCGTTCGATCATTGATTTCTGTGCAGTAACAGTGACATTTTGTAACCTACCCTCCTGCTGTTTCAGGACAAAGGGGTCTTGTACCAGCGAAGCATAATCCCGGTTCAACAGAAGTTCCCCGGTTTTATACTTATTAAAACCAGACATACTGGCGACGATATAATAGTTACCGAATTTCAGCCTGTCAAAAACAAAGCTGCCGTCGGTCCCTGAGAGGGTGGTTTTTGCAAGCAGGGAGTCCTTGGCGGTATACAATCCAACGGTCGCTGCTTCCAGTGGTTTTGCTCCATCAATGATCTTTCCGCTAATGGTTCCTGTTTCAGTTTGCGCATGCAAATCGTTTGCGACCAGGATTAAAACAACATAAAGCACCAATATTCTAACGTTCATTGCTATTTTTTAAGGTGTGGTTTTGATTGCTGCACACACGGTCAAGATAGGCCATTACTTAAAGCGTGAAACTAAATTTACATGAACAGTCATTTTTAGGGTTGAGCAGCGGGTGAGCAAATTATTAATCTATTTAGTTTAGTAACCAAAGCCCCATAATCAGTTTGTAAGATTGAAAATACACTGAAGGTCGGGTTCAAAATAATTCGAAAATCGTTGGATCGGACCTCTGGATAAATACAAAGACCTGCTACAATTAATTAGCAGGTCTTTGTATGTATGGTTTCTGTAAGTAACGGAAACCATTCAGATGATTTAAGATAAAAGAACCAACAGTTTACGTTAATATATGAACATTGCTGAACGTATCTAATACGATCTTCTCTTTACGATATAATAATTTTCTTTTGCCGAAGTCCCTGAATGGATGCTGATTTGATTTCCACTGCTGTGATAAATTCTTAGCGTTTTAGTCGCCACATCGAGCGTCCAGCCTGGCTGGTTTAAATCTGTTCGTTGTGGTAAAATCACACCATTAACGGTCACAGTAGCCGGAAGGAAATTAACGTGCAGCACCTCAACAGCATTTGCATGGTATGTTGTATAATTTACAGTGTTAGTACTGTATGAAATATTTTTGACTACAGAACTGCTGCGTACTAAATGCGTTTGATTAGAAGGGGACCATTCCGGCACTGCACCCAGTCCTGTCATAAAGTGCCGTACATAATCTCCATAGCCATCCGTGAACCATTGGTTGTTAACCTCGGGGCCGTCAATGACTACACCATTGTCCCTCGTCATATAAGTTGCCCAGTTGAAAGAACGGTATGCTTTTTCTTTGGCAGCCAGGTCACCGGTTTTCTCATACAGCAGGGCATTGACCGAGGCATAGCGGGAACTATGACTGCCCATAGCGTAAAAAAAGACTTGTTGTTCCCTGATGATGGTAGCACCTAATGAAGCCTGGCCGAATACACTTTCTACCCAACTTATCAATCCGCGAACATGCGTTTCCCAATCAGGATCGAATTCGGGATGTTCCAGCAGATAGCGGGCTACCATCATAGCATTTAACTGATTAAGGTTTGTATTGTAATGTTGGATACCAACATCCTCAAAATATTGTGACCAGATGTTGTTTTGCATAGGGTAAGTCATCATCCAGTTCCAGGCGATGGTACGGGCTGCCTGGTAGGCAGTTGTATTGCCGAGGCCACTGGCAATCAAATCGTCCAATAATGAAATCGGCGCGATAATATTTGAACAATATTCTTCGCGAATTTCACCAGTATGAGCATTCACCCTGAAAGGCCAGGGAGATTGAGTTGCTGTGCCCGCCCTGATCTTATTGCTAAGTACATTGCCTGCCTGGATAGCGGCATCTCTGAAACGGACATTGCCATTATATTTATAAAGTTGAAGCCAGGAATAACCAAGCTCGCCGATTTTATCCGGTTGAAGATAGCCCTCGCCATCACCCTCGCCATATTGGTTGCCCATTGAGGCACCAGCGTAATTCAGTGAACCGGCATTACCACTAGAGTAGGGTACACGGGGCCAACTGTCAGTCGTGAGTGTCATGCCATGGTCGAGTTGCCAAATGGCTACATCGTTCGCCAGTTGCATAACATTAGTATTGCCAGAATAGGCGTAATATTTCAGAGCTGACTCAATCAGCATGGCATAAAGACCGGCCGGATTGTGTGGCCAATCCACCATCTGCTGCGTGTTTGGATCTATATAACTCCGGCTATAATAGGCTGGTTTGCCAGTTTGCGGATCATCAGGAACATTATTTAATAGATAATTCCAGGCGAGCTTCATAACTGTATCATAACCATCATTTGCATTTGGAGTCCATGGTATGATCTTACCCGTAGGATAGGCCAATACGGTGTGCCCGTTTAAAGTGCCAAGTGTTGGAGACAGATTTGCCGTAGTAAAAGTTCTATCTGCGGATGTGGCCAGGTTTCCGTTTATGTCACCTGAAAGAATTTGATAATGGTATAGAGTACCCGGAGCCAAACCATTGAGAATTTGCGAATGTGAGGATACTAAAGTTGATTCCAACAAGGTAGAAAGTCCGTAATTGCTGGTAGTGCCATATTTAACCTGTGAGTTGGCGGGGACATTGGTTGTCCATTTTATGACTGCGGAGCCCGCAGTGACTGCGCTTACAGAAATTCCGGAAACCACAGGTGGATTCGTAGGAATGACTATAATATTTACACCTGCTGCTATGGCTGTATTCCCGGCGCCATCTCTTGCTTTTGCAGTTAATATATGGTTACCGGGTGTTGTAGTTGCCGTATTCCATGATATTGAGTAGGGAGATGTACTATCTTCTGTCCCAAGGTTAGTACCATCAAGCAGGAACTGAACACCAGCAACTCCATAGTTATCATTAGCATTAGCGGTTACATTTATAGTTTCTGAAACGTTTCCTGCTGCAGGGGTGGTAATGCTGATAGTGGGTGATTCTGTATCCGCAACGTTGTTGACGTAAACATCTACCGGAGGGGATGTAGCCGAGTTACCTGCTGCATCACGGGACTTTGCCGTCAACCTATAAGAACCATTCGCCACCATTAGTGTATTCCATGAAACAGAATAGGGTGAATTCAGATCTTCAGAGCCAAGTTCAGATCCATTTAATAAAAATTGTACGCCTGCTACTCCAGCATTATCGTTGGATTTCGCTATTACATTAATAGTATTAGCAATGATCCGGGCTGTTGGGGATATAATGCTAACTGTCGGAGCTTCCGTATCCGGGGGGTTGCTGACAGTAATAGTAAGCTCGCCTGATATTGTACTATTACCCGTCGCATCACGGGCTTTCGCTGTTAATATATAGGACCCATTCACAACTGTTCTTGTATTCCATGATAATGAATAAGGTGCAGTCAAATCTTCTGCTCCAAGATCAGAACCGTTGAGCAAAAATTGTACACCTGCTACTGCAACATTATCGCTGGCGGTTGCTTTTATATGAATGGTTTCAGATATAACACCGGCTGATGGAGATGTGATATTAACTACAGGTGATACGGTATCATTATTAACTATAAAAATTACTTCTGTTGAAGTTGTTATATTGCCCGTAGTATCCCATGCCCTTGCTGTTAAAGTATGATTCCCATTATCGGCGGTGACAGTGTTCCAGGGAACTGAATAAGGGAAAGTAATATCTTCTGTTCCAAGATTAGCTCCATCCAGCAGGAATTGCACGCCGCCAATTCCAACATTATCGGTCGCCGTAGCTGTTACATTGATCGTACCGGATACCTGTGAACTTGCGGGCGGGTCAACAGCAACTACAGGAGGCTGCGTATCATTATTGACGTAAACATCTACCGGGGACGAGGTGGTTATATTGCCTGCAGCATCCCGGGACCTTGCCGTCAATATATAATTACCGTTTGCGACCGTGGCTGTATTCCATGAAAAAGAATAGGGTGAATTCATGTCTTCAGCGCCAAGTTCAGATCCGTTCAATAAAAATTGTACACCCGCCACAGCAACATTATCATTGGATTTCGCTATTACATTAATAGAGTTAGCAATAATCCGGGTTGACGGCGATATGATTTTTACTGTTGGCGCTTCTGTATCTGGCAAATTGCTGACTGTAATGTTAAGCTCATCTGATATTGTAGTATTACCCGCTGCATCACGGGCTTTTGCTGTTAATATATAAGCGCCATTCGCAACTGTTCTTGTATTCCATGATAATGAATATGGGGCAGCCAGATCTTCTGCTCCAAGGTTAGCGCCATTAAGCAGGAATTGCACGCCGGCTACTTCAACATTATCTGAAGCATCGCAGGTTATGTTTATTGTTCCTGATACATTACCTGCTGATGGAGCCGTTATACTAACAGCCGGCGCCTCTATATCTGTGTTATTCATATCGCTTTGCATTTCGGCGATAGAAACCAGTCTACGGTAATACCTTACATCATCAACCGATCCGTTCAGGTATTCACCAAAAGGTTGGTTGGAACCGATGCGGATGTTAACAGGATCTATGCTGGTAATCGTTCCTGTTGAAACTACATCGTTCCTGTTAGTGACATCAACTCCATTTACATAAATACTAAACCGGTTATTTTGTGCCTGGTTCGCATCGTACGTAACAGCAATATAACTCCACTGTCCCGTTGTCAATACATTGTTAGTGCTATGGACACCTATTTTACTGATGCCACCACCGGTCCACCAAACGACCGATACACCATTCGTCACAGGACCGCTATCCGGGTCAGTTGACGTATGTGCATAGAAGTAAAAGAAATTGTTGGCATCCACCGTCTGGCTCCAGACCGTACTCCATTCATTAAAATTATTGTTGTTTACCCATCCGCTCCAGGTATAGTTTTGTGAGGGGTCCAATGAAAAGTCTGCATGATCGGCAATATTCACATAATCATTCGCTCCGTCTAAGCTTACTCCCTGGTCATATTTACCTGCTGTCCAAACCGTACCATTGACCAGCATACCATTGTGTTCATTTCCGGAGAGATCAGAGGCTGTCGTTCCTGTGCCTTCGTTAAAGTTTAAATGTGTTGTTACAAAAGGAGCAAACCGCACCCCGCTTACACATAAAATGAAAACAGATGTACAAATAAGACTCCTGAACAGAAATTTGGATGTTCCTGAAGGGTTGGCTTGCAAACAAGTGAAAACTTTGAATAGCATGTATAAGTTTTTATTTCTTTTTCCATAGAAAAGAACGGACACATGTTTTGTGATAGGAATTGTGATAAGTGGTTGCTATCAAAGGAATAAGAGGAAGAGAAAATCAAGGGATATTCAAAATATGGGCAGAGAAGTAAATATACAGGTTTTTTGGTGAGAATAATCACATTGGCGAAGGAAATAATAAATTGAAAGAGAAGAAAATAGACAATGTTTTCCACCTCAGCTTTAAGGCAAAATAAGCCTGGAAAGCTAATTATATCAGATACCTGGCCGTGGTAAAATCGTTTCTTTTTATTCAATAGCTAAGCTGATGGATCAGTTTAGCATATTCCGGGTATGCCGCCAGTAAAAGTTTTTTATCCGCCAATTCAAAGTCGTTAAAATCAAAACCCGGCGCTACTGTACAGCCAGCCAGCCCATATTCACCACCATTCGCCACCCTTGAACCAAACCAATTGCCTCCCCCGATCACACAAAAAAGCGATTGCCCTTTTTCTATATCGTTGCCGAGAAAATGTTCTTTCATTTTTCCTTCCTTGTCTATTTCATAAATGATGAGCGGATCGCCAGCATAGAAATGCCAGAGTTCGTCAGATTTTATGCGATGAAAAGCAGAGTATCCTTTTTTCTCCAGCAAAAAGTAAATATGTGTACAGGCATTTCGTTCACCGCCAAATGCGGCAGGTAATTGTTCGTTAGAAAAAGTGAGTGCAGACCGGTAGATTTCGCTGTACCATCCGCCTTCAATATGTTTGTTGAGTTGCAGATGCTGTATCCAGAAATCAGCTGTATGTGATTTCATTAGTTTTGATATTCAATAAAAACTTTTCTGCCTGTCATGGCCGTCAGGGAATCAAGTATCCGCATAGTATCTGTACTGACCGGCAGAATAAGAACGAGTTTATATTGAACGGAGTCAGTAGTTTCTAATTCCACCTTCCATAGATTAGTCCTTAGTTGCTTATAGCGCTGAAAAGCTCTTTTAGCTTTCGCTATTTCCAGTATATATTTATAATTGTGAGGGACAGAGGCTTTTTGAATAACCGAAGAGTCGGGTTTATTTATTGCAGAAGTATCAACAGGAATAGTCTGGTAATCGGTTTCACCCAGCTCGGTCACATCGTTTTCAGAGTTCTTAGTGGCTATCGTATAGCCACCCCAGATAGCAAGGCCAATGCCACATAAAACCATCAGGGCAATCACTGGTTTTCTCCAGCGGGATTTAGCAACGGGGGTAGACAGGTAGGCCTGGTATTTTGCATCGGTCGTTTCTTTTTTCGACAGCCCATGTACTTCTTTTTCACCTGCATCCTTGATTTTTTCTGTAAAAATTGTACCGGGTGTAAATTCAAACTGGCCGGGTCTCACTTTTGCCAGGCTGCCTATTCCTTCAAAGGTGAAGGGCTTTCCAATATTAATAAACTGGTGGGCCAGTTCCAGGTGAGATTCCAGGTCTGAAATTGCCAGGGCTTTCATTTTTCCTGATTTTGCGGAGATGTAGCTGATCAGCTCAGGGGAATCCCGTATGGTAGGGTCGTTTTTAAAGCTGATTCCTTCAGGTAAAGCCGAACGCTGCTTGCTGTTTTCAGCATCAATAACAATGGCGGGATCTAAAAAAAATGTTCCTATACCCGGCAGATCAAGCCGTTTGTTGGTGTAGAGAAATTGAGCTAACAGGTAGGCAAGTTTCAAAGTATTGGATTTATCTCCACAAGGTATATATTTTGAATGGCTGGTGCAATAGGATAAAACCTATAGTTTATTTTTGTCAATATGCTTACTGACGAAGAGATAAGATTTATTAAATACTGGGAGGCCAACCGGCTACGGCGAAAAAGAGGTTTCAGGCAATGGGCCGTGGGGCTGCCTTTGGCGGTTGTATTGGTGGTGGCAATAATTATTAACTTCTTTTCGGGGTGGTATAAGCGGGCCGATATGGAATTGCGTTCACAGGCGCAGACATCCCAGGGCGGACTTATTCCCGTTGTAATTATAGCGGCTCTGCTGATCGTTGTTTTTATTACTATATTTTCTATCCGGCATAAATGGGACATGTATGAGCAACGCTACCGGGAATTGCTGGCAAAAAAGGAATAGCCGTATTTTTTTTGTATCCTTGCGCAGCAGAAAATGTTTATACATTGTCTTTCTGTTCTTTGTAGTCAAATAAACTGAAATAGTAGTGAGAAATCCTGTACTGCCCGTAGTTTTATTGTTCATCGTTTTTATGGGCACCAATTGTGCAAAAAGTAAAACCTGCAGCCCGAAATCCGTATCAAGTGAAGCCGCGCAAATGCAGGCTTATGCTACAGCCAATGGTATCACTGCCACCGTTCATGCAAGCGGCTTGTATTATGAGATAGTTGCGCCTGGTAGCGGTGCTACTGCTTCTGCCAATTCAAATGTATTTATCACCTATACCGGCAAGTTGCTGGATGGAACAATATTTGACCAGCAATCTAACTCTGCCGCAACGGGCTGGCCCCTGAATCAGCTAATAGAAGGCTGGAGAGCAGGATTGCCTTTAATAAAGGAAGGGGGCCATATTAAATTAATAGTGCCATCGGCTATGGCTTATGGCTGTGTAGGCAAAGGAGTTATTCCCGGCAATGCCATCCTGTTTTTTGATATCTCACTTATTGACGTTCAATAAATAACCCAATACTACCTGCATAGCCCCGGATCTTAAAAACATCCGGGGCTTTTTTAATTTACATTTGAATACTAAACGGTCACTTTTGATATACGAACCCATTTCTGTATTTGATATTTTTAAAATTGGTATCGGTCCTTCCAGTTCCCATACCCTGGGGCCGTGGCGGGCTGCACAGCGTTTTCTGCAATCACTGAAAAGTAAAGATATCTTATATGATGTAACAGCAATAAAAGTGCTGCTATATGGCTCGCTGGCGAAGACCGGTGTAGGGCATGGAACTGATATGGCCGTTCAACTGGGTTTAAGCGGAGATGATCCTGTTACTTTTGATGTGCATAATATCCAGGCCAAGCTGAATGATATAGGTGTTATGAAAAAGATATTGCTGGCAGGAATGCATGAAGTTGATTTTGATCCCCGGGAAGATATTGAGTTTCTTTTTGCAGAGACACTTCCTTATCATCCTAATGCATTAACTTTTTTAGTCACCTTAAAAAATGATGATTCCATAGCTGAAACATATTATTCCATCGGTGGCGGATTTGTAATAAAAGAAGAAGAACAGCCAGCTGGTTTGCAGACAGCACAATTACCCTTCCCGATCAATACGGCAGACGATATTTTGCATTGGTGTATAAAAACCGGTCTTGGCATTCATGAAATAGTAATGGAAAATGAAAATGCCTGGCGGCCCGAGCAACAGACAAGGGAACATTTACTCAATATCTGGAAAGTGATGAAAGAATGTGTCTATCGCGGATGTCATACCGAAGGAACGCTGCCGGGCGGATTACATGTAAGAAGAAGGGCAGGAGGGCTGAATAAAAAATTATTGAAGGATAGTGCCTATACTGATTTCAATTCATGGGGAACAACTATTCAAAAAGGCGGTAATGATTTTAAATACATTCTCGACTGGGTCAGTTGTTTTGCACTGGCGGTAAACGAAGAAAATGCTTCTTTTGGCCGCGTTGTCACTGCGCCTACTAATGGCGCTGCCGGTGTTATCCCCGCTGTGTTATTATACTATGTCATTTTTAATGATGGAAAGTCGGAAGAAAAAGTTATTCGTTTTTTATTGACAGCATCTGAAATCGGAAGTATTTTTAAAAAAGGCGCTACCATCTCTGCAGCCATGGGTGGTTGCCAGGCAGAGATAGGAGTTTCTTCATCTATGGCTGCAGCGGCATTAACAGAAGCGATGGGGGGTACACAACGACAGGCGTTAATGGCCGCAGAGATCGCTATGGAGCATCATCTCGGTATGACATGCGACCCTATCGGTGGGCTGGTACAAGTTCCCTGTATCGAACGTAATACAATGGGAGCCATCAAAGCGATCACAGCATCACAACTGGCTTTGCAAAGTATGCCTGACTACGCTAAAGTTTCATTGGATGGTGTTATCAAAACAATGTGGGACACAGCGCAGGATATGAATAGCAAATACAAAGAAACCGCTGATGGCGGGTTGGCAGTGAATGTGCCGTTGAGTTTACCGGAGTGCTGATATGTAATAACCAGCGCAGAAATGCCAGTTGTATTTTTTTACTTATGAGAAATTGTAACCGTGATCAGTTCAGCAGCGGATTTGCTTCTATCTCCTTCACGTCAATATCACTGTAATCACGTATTACATTATACAGTGTTCCTCTCTCAACCGGTTTTCTTTTCGCCTGTTTGATAAGGGTGACTAATTCCGCAGTACTCATGGATGGATTTTGTTCTTCCGAACCCGCCATGGAATAAATCTTCGTGGTATCATCTATCGTTCCGTCAATATCGTTTACTCCAAACGATAAAGTAAGCTGTGCGTTTTGCCTGCCCAGCATCGGCCAGTATGCTTTTATATGCGGGAAGTTGTCCATGTATATCCGGGCGATAGCATACATTTTCATATCTTCTGCTACACTGGATTCAGGAACATTCCTCATGTCATTATCCTTGTTGCGGAACTTAAGCGGAATGAATGTATTAAAGCCACCCGTTTTATCCTGCAATTCCCTCAGCCGGCGCATGTGATCAATCCGGTGATGATGATTTTCAATATGACCAAAGAGCATGGTAGCATTGGAGTGCATTCCAAGCTGATGGGCTGTTTCATGTATATACAGCCATCCATCTGCGTCCACTTTATCTGCTGATATTTTTTCCCGTATTTCAGGATGAAAGATTTCCGCTCCGCCACCGGGCAAAGAATCCAATCCCGCATCATGCAAGTATTTCATTCCTTCTTCAATGCTTTTTTTGGCTTTGCGAAACATGTAATCGAGTTCAACAGCCGTAAATCCTTTGATATGCAATTCCGGTCTGTGCGCTTTTATCTTTCGCATCAGTTCTGCAAAAAATTCCAAATTCATTTTGGGATGCACGCCGCCTACTATGTGAACTTCAGTAACTGGTTTGCCATCATACTTCTTTACTATATCCAGCATTTGTTCCATACTGAGTTCCCATCCTTCATCGCGGTGGGCATACACGCGGCTATACGAACAAAAGTTGCAACTGAATACACATACATTGGTGGGTTCGATATGAAAGTTGCGGTTGAAATAAGTAACATCACCATGTTTTCGTTCCCTTACCATATTGGCCAGGCTGCCTGCAAAACCAAGACTGCCTTTTTCAAATAATACCAATGCCTCTTCATCGCTTATGCGGTTACCGGCTATTACTTTTTCACCAATAAGCTTCAGCCCCGCGTATAATCCTTCCATGTTTAGCATAATAAAAAGTTCAGTCTGCAAATTTACGCCAATACTTATGAAAAAAGCCCCCTGCATTAATGCAGGGGGCTTATATAAAAGATCAATAAATACTTAGTATTTCAGTATTCTTACCTGTTTATCATTGCCTTTGTCAGAATAACCCAGGTTAACAATATAGATACCTGCGGATTTACCAGTCAGGTCAACTGTAATGACATTGCTGGTGCCAGCGCCAAAGGTTTTGTTCCAGATCAGCTGGCCGGCAGCGTTAAATACTGTTACATAGCGCAGGCTTGTTGGCGGTTGTACAAACCAGATATTGAACTGATCTGCAAAAGGACTCGGCAATACAATATATCCATCTGCTTTCAGTTTTGCAGGCAATGTTCTTGTAGAGAAATTCACATTATCAATAAAGACATTGTTCTGGTTGTTTGTCGTGTTCCTGAATACCAGTTGGAGCGGCCCGTTTGGAGCAAAAGAAGTCAGGTCAATTGTTTCTTTTCTCCACAGGTAATAAGCATTGGGAGTATATTCTGTCGTTACAGGAGTAGCGTCATAAATGGTCTGTAACTCGGATCCTCCTTTTTTATAGACAGAAGTAAATGTATTTCCGCAATCTTTTGTCAGAAGTACCTCCAGTGTGTCCATCGGAGTGGAACCGGTAGCAGCAACCCTGGTAGCAGCAGAAAGATCAAATGAAAGCATTATGGAATCAACTCCGGTGAAGCTGAATACCGGGGTAGCTAACCCGTCTTTCTGACCGTTAGCGAAATAGCCAAAGTTCTTCATATAAGCGGAACCATTGCTATTGTAACCTACACCGGCTTTCTGCCAGGTTGTTGCGGCATCCGGGTTGCTGATCGCCCATCCTGACGGAAGGAAAGTTCCTTCAAATGTTTCAACAAGTGGGGCAGAAACAGTAGATGCAACATAGCTGGTTTTAGTAATCGTATCATTAATCGTGTATTGATCGCCTGTGCCACTTACTGTAACCGGTTCCCATGCATAAACTTTAATATTGTTAGCTCCCGCAGCCAGTGTACCCGCGGTAAGCGGTACTGTAGCAGTAGCATTTGAAGCAAGTGTTACCCCTGTGATAGTAGTAGTAACTGGTGCGCCTGCACCAATACTATAGGATACTTTATAAGCAGTAACCGTTTCTGTTCCCCTGTTACGTATAGTAGCTACCGGTGTAAAGGCAGGAGTGCATACAATATCCGGAGTAACTGATAACACTTCAAGGTCTCTTTTGAACTTAGGAGCAATATTGATATTGTCAATAAAGATATTGTTACCCCAATCGTTCCTGTTCTCAAATTGAACCAGGGTATTGCCTCCGGTAAATACATTATTAAGACGAATCGTCTCATTCCTCCATTCCGTTTCTGCCGGAGTAGTGAAATCGTCTTCACTTGAACCCGCAGTAGCAAGGGTTGTTCCTGATTTACTGTAAACACTGGTAAAGCTGGTCCCGCAATTGGTTGAAGCCAATACCCTCAGCCTGTCTAATGAGCCCGGGTAATTTTTGTGTGCTACATCAAACGTTATGATCAATGAGTCCGCCCCAATGGTATTAACAGGAGGGGCTTGTAATATATCCAGTTGACCAATTGTATTATTATTATAATTATCAATAAATGCAGAGAAGCCGCTGGATTTACCGGGCGCTCTTCTTATCCATGTTACATTACTGTTGGGGTTAATTACGGACCAGCTCGCAGGAGCAAAAGTCGGACCTTCAAATCCCTGTACAACGTTGATAGCGGTAACAGGCACAAGGAATGTACGTGTGATCGTATCATTAGCTGGCGTGCCGTCAGGTCCTACTGATGCAGTTAACGGATCGGCTACAAATAGCCTGATAGTATGTGTACCGGCTGAAGGAGTAATATTTGGGAATGTGAGTGTAGCCGTTACTCCTGTAGCCAATGGAATATTATGACCTTGAATGACAGGAGTGCCGCCATCCAGGATATAGCCCGTTTTGAACCCTGTTACTACTTCATCGCCATTATTTCTTACAATCAGTGCAGGGGCGAAAGGTGGCGTGCATTCTGTCGCATTGGGTCTTACAATGGTTAGAGCCTGTATGTCTTTTCTTGGCTTGATGGAAATATTGATATTGTCTAACCATACTACGTTTCCAAAGTCATTGATATTTCTGAATACAACGATTATCTGTCCGCCTCCAAAAAGGTTTTGCCCGAGAGATATTTTTTGTTTTACCCAGTCTGCAGGAACAGGAGAGTCATAGATAGAGTTACTTGAACCGGCAGTTGCAAGTACTGCCCCTGCTCTTTCCCAGACATTTGTAAAGGTAGTGCCACAGTCGGTGGAGACCAATACCTGTAAAACATCATTTGAGCCAGGATAGTTTTTGTGTGCCAGGTCAAAAGAAATAAGTAATGAGTCATTGGCGAGCAGAGCCGAAGTATTGATCACTGTTGTACGTATATCATCAATTTCTCCGGTTTCAAAATAATCATAATTATTTATAGCGGTTGCAGTATCAAGGACACCACTTGCGCCGGGTATAGCCCATACCCATGTAATATCGCCGTCAGGGTTGCTGATAGACCATCCCGGTCTCAGTAAACTGGTCTCAAAATCATTTCCTGTTGGTACGGGTGTGGGAGATATTTTGGTAATGATTGATATGGAAGTATCATTAGCAGGCACAAAGTCCGCCAATCCATTAGGCAAAGTTGTATATATCTTAAATGTATTGGTGCCTGCCGTGGGAACAGGAACTACAGGAAGTGTTACTGTAGCACTGGCGCCCTGAGCCAAAGATCCCGTCCAGTTAACAGGAGATCCGGTAACTGCTGTTCCGTTGAGAAGTATATTGATCCGGGCGGATGTTAATAATGCCGTACCAATATTTTGTATTGTTACAACCGGTGTAACAGAACTACATGCAAGAGTAGAGCCGTCGGCAGGAGTGATGATGTCTGAAATAGCTGCATCATTACCTGCAGAAGAAAGTGGAACACAACCATTGGAAGTAATAAGTGGCGACCTGTCTGCCGATGTGTTTAATGCTGTTTCCATCCTGGTACATTGGTTAAGTGTAAAGAGCAACATACACGCATAATCTGCATAATCCATGTGATTTTGCCACATTATACCCGGAGCCACCTCGGAGCAGGTACCTGCATCTCCAAGAACAGGGCCTGTAGGACAGCCAAATGTCGGATCTGCTGTTGGAGGAGTATCCGCAATGCCGTCGCCAGGAGAGCAGCCACCACTAAAAGGATGGGGAAGATTAAAATAGTGGCCTATTTCATGAACGGCCGTTTTGCCTCCGTTGTATGAAGCAAACATATAGGACCCGCCACCTGAGCCAAAACAGCGATAATCGCTTACATATCCGTAACGGGGATCTCCGGGAGCAAAAGTGCCGGGATAATAAGCATATCCTAATGTGCCCTCCTGGTCATCAAACTTAGTAACCCAGATATTGAGATATTTAAGCGTATTCCATGCAGGTACAACCGTATTTGGATGCGGACCACTTAAAGCGCTAAAATCCGCCCCTGTATATGTAGTCCTTGTTATACCAGTAGTCGGAAGATCAGCAGGAGTTCGTTGGGCAAGGCAAAAACGTATCTGGGTCCTGCCATAAGCGGTTCTGAATGGAGTATAGACTCTTAAGCTGTCCTGGTTGAAAGGACTGCCCCCATAATAAAAATTCAATGTATCAATCTGGGCCTGCACTACTGCATTAGTCACCTGGTTAGGGTTTGCATTCATAATATGAACAACAACCGGTATGGTTATAATCGCCTGGGTACCTTGTAAACGGGCCTGGGGATTGTTCATTATTTCTCTTACCTTTTCATCCAGCATCTGCTGACTGCGCAGGTAACGGGCTCTTGCCTGGGGGTCTTTTTCAAAAAGTTTCTGCATCACCTCATCACTTTTACAGGAACGCTGAAGTGATTGTATAGCAGCTCCTCTGGTAGGTTTCTGCTGGTCAGGATTAAAACGTGTTACCTGTGCATTAACGCTCAGCAACACAAAAGAAAACAGACCTGCTAAAAATAGGTAGGTAAAATTTTTCAAAGCAGCATAGTTTTTAGTTTAAAAAAAGCTTTCTGATAGATCGGGAAGCGGCTACAATTATACATAATAATGCAAAGACCCCGAAAAAAATCTTCGATCATCTGAGCTAATCATTAGTTTCTTATTTTCAATCAGTTTTCTGCGGCAGAAGGTTGCCTTCGTACCCGTTTATATGATAAAAAAAGAGTAATTGAAAATTCCTATCTTCCCTATTCGGTTCAATTCTTTTTTAACCCAAAATGACTGCTGATGAATTTAAGATACAGGCTGACAATTCTTAGTTTTTTGCAATTCTTTATCTGGGGTGCCTGGCTTATTTCGCTGGGCGATTACATGTTTATCAACTTTGGCGGTGAATCAAAGATCGGCTTAAAGATCGGGAACACATACGGAACGATGGGCTGGGCTTCTTTATTCATGCCGGCACTGATGGGAATCCTGGCCGATAAATACGTGAGGGCTGAAGTACTGCTGGGCATTTGCCATATCCTGGGAGGAGCGGCGCTTTACTATGCGAGTACGGTAAATAGCGGGAATGATATGCTATGGGCTATATTTCTCGTGAGTTGTTTTTATATGCCCACTATTTCTTTGAGTAATACGGTTTCTTATTCATTGCTCAGTAAAAATAATTTTGATGTTCAAAAATCATTTGCCCCCATCCGTGTATGGGGAACGGTGGGTTTTATTGTAGCAGAATGGGCGGTTGATTTATTGGGATGGACACAAAATAACGGCCAGTTTTATTTTGCCACGGCGGCGGCATGCTGCACCGGTTTGTATTGCTTCACATTGCCGCGTATTGAAATCAGTAAGTCAACAGAGAAAAAATCTTTCGCTACGCGTTTGGGCCTGGATGCTTTTCATTTATTTAAAAGCCCCAGGATGGCGAAATTCTTTTTGTTCGCCATGTTATTAGGAGCTGCATTGCAAATAACGAATATGTTTGGGAAACCTTTTCTCACGGATTTTGGAAAAATTCCTGAGTACGCTGATAGCTTTGCTGTAAAGCACAGTAATATCCTTATATCTCTTTCCCAGATTTCTGAAACATTGTTTATACTGGCCATACCGTTTTTCCTGCGAAGGTTTGGTATAAAACAGGTAATGCTCATCAGTATGATCGCCTGGGTATTGCGGTTTGGTTTGTTTGGAGTGGGTAACCCGGGTTCAGGATTATCGCTTCTCATTCTTTCTATGATCGTCTATGGAATGGCCTTCGACTTTTTTAATATCTCCGGTTCGTTGTTTGTTGACCGGGAAGCCAAGCCTGGCATCAGGGCCAGTGCACAGGGATTGTTTATGTTAATGACCAATGGTCTCGGCGCTATCCTGGGCGGAATCTTTGCCGGTAAGATTGTGGATCACTTTACCGACGCAGCAGGTGGTAAAGACTGGCAAAATATCTGGTTTGCATTTGCCGGGTATGCATTGGTCATTGCTGTATTATTTCTCGCTTTATTTAAATACAAGCACAATCCGAAGGAGATGATAAATGTACAGCATTGATAAGCGGAGCTGGATATAAGAGGATATCTTAAAAGCATCTTTAAATATATTTTCATCCCGTTATTGGGCGGGCAAAGTTTCAAAGTTTGATGTTCTGTAATTAGTTCCTTGCGTCGTAGCGGCGTTGCGTGCTTTATTTGCTTTTTCAAGAAGCGTCCTTTGTTTTTACATCGGAGTAGGCAGGACAGTAATGCTACTGGTAAAATAAAAAACCCCGTTCATCTGAACAGGGTTAATCCTTTTCAATATGATTTAAAAACTATTAAGGAACTTTTATCCCTTTAAGCAGTTTATTTGCTTTTGCAAGTTTGCCAGGAAAAAGAACTTTATCCGCATATTTATCAAGGCTTTTCTTAACCCTGATATGTATGGCGGTAGCTTTTTTAGTAGTTGTATTTTTCTTTGTTTGTTTCACTGGCACAAAATTACGTTTTATTTTCTTTTAATCAAAAATCCGGTATAGCTGTGGCGTTTTTCAAACGGCTCGAAGCCACCTTCTTCCCGCAAGCCCCAAATAGTAAAAGCGTTAGCTAATTCTTCATGGTTAATAGTAAGGGCCATACGGTACAGCCTTGTCCTTTCAAGAGAGCTGCGGGTAAAGAAAACATAGCGTTCAGGGTAATGTTCAGTAAACTGATATACAACGGCTGCAACAGTAGCTAATATTTTATCCCGGTCTTTATTATCACTAGCGGTTACATCATCAATAGAGCCGTCTTCTTTTATATTCCCAAAGGCAAGGTTAAATATGTGTTTGACCTCTGTTTCTGAAAACTGGATAATTTTTTTGATCTCTCCTTTAGGGCCGGTACTTGTAAATTCAAATACGGTGGCATTAGTAGAAATGTCAAAAGAGTTATAGCGGTTGTATTGGCTCATGAGCTTTCAAATTTAACTAAAACCTTTCTTCCGCTATAATGACCATACATCAGGTGCAGTTATGTTGTTGATATTTGCAATAATCAACTGATGGAATAAAATAAAAAACCCCGCTCATCTGAACGGGGTTGATCTTTTTAAGAGGAGTGCTTATATATGCGCTTCGATCTTTTTTACAAAGTTGCCTTTAGGTTGTGCACCTACTAATTTATCAACTACCTGGCCACCTTTGATGAACAGGATAGCGGGGATGGAAGTGATACCATAGTTCATAGATACCTGCGGATTATTATCCACATTTACCTTGCCTACGTTTACTTTGCCATCATATTCTTTTGACAGTTCTTCGATAACGGGTCCGATTGCGCGGCAGGGTCCGCACCATTCAGCCCAGAAGTCAACTACGGTCAGTTTATCAGAAGCCAGTACATCCGCCTGGAAATTGGAATCATTAAATTCTTTTGCCATTTTATATGTTTTTATTTTTTTAGTTCCTTCAATTATGTTCAGGAGGACTGCAAATTTAGTTCCGTTTATAGTAACAGACAAAGCTGGCAGAAAGTTGTGTAAAACTTGGCGGAATAGTTGATAAGTTGGCAGGTTTAGGGGTTAACAGGTAAATCCCGGTAATTCAGAGACTCTCACGACTTATTGACCCCTCAGCTTTTCAGCTTCTTAACTAAACACTTAACTCACCACCACCTGCACCTCCAGTTCCGGTTTCGCTTCCAGGTAATGGATCAGGTCCTCATTCATTTCAAACGTATTGGTACCGGTAGTCAGGTTCACTTTGAGGTTTTTCTTCGGTTCTGTTAAAATAAAACTAAGAGTCGTTTTACCTCCCCTGAAACTCCGCATATTCTTTTCTACAAAATCAACCATCTCTTTGCTGATGTCCTGCGGGTGGACTTCTATATTTAATTGCCTTGTCAGGTTCTTCTTTAATGTTTCGGCTAATGACACCTGCTGCACATCAAATTCAAATTCATCCTTATTATACCGTTGTTTGAAATAACCGGTTATTAAGACGGTGCTGCCCTGTGGTAAGAAAGGAGATATTTTCAGGTACTTTTCGCTAAAGAGGGGAAATTCTGTTTTGCCTGAATAATCTTCGATTATAAAATTACCGTACTTGTTGCCGCTTCTCGCTAATCTATGCTGGGCATCGGCTACCAAACCAAGTATGCGGAATGTCCTGCCGGGATTGGGATGCATTTTTATCGCTTCCCTGAATTCATTGAAATCAGCGATGGATGTAATACCATAGTGCTTCATTTCAAAACGATAATGATCCAGTGGATGACCACTGAGAAACATCCCGGTTACTTCTTTTTCATGATCTATTTGCCTGGTCAACGACCAATGTTCACATTCCGGCAAACGTGGCGGCGGAATTTCCATCGTGATAGGCAGGTCGCCAAACAATGTGTTGGCAGTAGTGGAATTTTGCGTGGCGATCACCTGTCCGTATTTAATCACTCTTTCCAAACCTGTGACTGTTTCGCCTTCGGGCAAATTAAAATATTGTGCACGGTGATGTTCAGGAAAACAATCGAACCCGCCAGCATACGCCAGGCTCTCCAATGTCTTTTTATTGACCGTTCTTTGATTGATACGTTTGATAAAATCAAAGATGTTGAGATAATGACCACCTTTTACTCTTTCCGCAATGATACTTTCAACAGCCGCTTCACCTACGCCTTTTAATCCGCCGAGACCAAAACGAATGACACCTGCTTTATTTACCGAAAATCCTTTTAATGATTCATTGATATCCGGTCCAAGTACTTTAATGCCCATCCGCTTACACTCTTCCATAAAGAAGGTGATCTTTTCAATACTGCCGGCGTTGTTCAACACAGCCGACATGTATTCACCGGGATAATGCGTTTTTAAATAGGCGGTTTGATACGCCACATAGGCATAGCAGGTAGAATGCGATTTATTAAAGGCGTATTGTGCGAAGGCTTCCCAGTCAGTCCATATCTTTTCTAATTTTTCCGCAGGCAAAAATTTATCCGTTGCACCTTTGATGAATTGCGCTTTCATCTTATCCAGTACGGACTTTTGTTTTTTACCCATTGCCTTACGCAATACATCCGCATCGCCTTTGCTGAATCCCGCCAGTTTTTGCGCCAGCAACATTACCTGTTCCTGGTAAACAGTAATGCCATAAGTTTCTTCCAGTATCTCCGTCATCTCCGGCAGATCATAAGAAATTTGTTCCCTTCCATGTTTGCGGTCAATGTAATTGGGGATATAAGCCATGGGGCCGGGACGGTACAACGCATTCATCGCAATCAGGTCGCCGAATTTATCCGGTTTTAATTCACGTAAATATTTTTGCATACCGGCGCTTTCAAACTGGAATGTTCCAATGGTAGAAGCGTGCTGGTACAATTCAAAAGTTTTTTTATCGTCAAGAGGAATGGTATCAATATCAATTTCAATACCGTGGTTTAGTTTGATAAGATTGAGGGCATTTTTGATAATGGTCAGCGTCTTCAATCCAAGAAAGTCCATCTTTATTACCCCGGCGTCTTCAATCACGTTTCCTTCTATCTGTGTCAGCCATAAAGGAGATTCTTTGGAGATCGCGACAGGAATTAATTCTGTAAGGTCTTTAGGTGCGATGATAATACCTGCCGCATGGACGCCTGTATTACGCACAGAACCTTCCAGTCTCTCTGCCTCATGCAACACTTTGCTAAGCGTAGTATCTTTTTGGCTATAGATCTCCCGGAGTTTTTTTACATTATCCAGGTCATCATTTCCCATACCCTCTTTTTCTTCCAGTGACTTTTCACCATCTTTTATTTTCATGGGTGCATGCAATACCCTTCTCAATTCTGTTCCGGGACGGTCAGGAACTAATTTCGTTAAGGCCCTGCTCTCCGGTAGAGGTAAGTCCATTACTCTTGCCACGTCAGCGATACTTGATTTGGCGGCCATCGTACCATACGTGATGATCTGGGCTACCTGGTTCTTGCCATATTTATCAACCACGTAATCAATTACTTTTTGTCTTCCTTCATCATCAAAGTCCGTATCTATATCGGGCATTGACTTACGGTCAGGATTCAGGAACCTTTCAAACAGTAAATTATATTTAAGGGGATCAATATTGGTAATGCCTGTACAAAAGGCCACTACCGAACCAGCAGCCGATCCGCGGCCCGGCCCGATGAATACACCAATATCACGGCCTGCTTTAATAAAATCACTTACGATCAAAAAATAACCGGCAAAGCCCATTGTTTTAATAGTAAATAATTCGAAGCGGATGCGTTCATCAATTTCAGGAGTGATCTCCGTGTATCTTTTTTTCGCACCTTCCCAGGTGATATGCTCCAGGTATTCATCCTGCGAAGAGAATTTTTTAGGTACCTGGAAAAAGGGGAGAAGTATATCTCTTTTTAAATTCAGCAGGTCAATCTTATCAACGATCTCGTTGGTATTATCTATCGCTTCCGGGAGATCAGGAAACAACTTAATCATTTCTTCCGTGGTCTTGAAATAGAACTGATCGTTGTAAAACGCGAAACGCCTGTTCTTCCCGGACACATCCTCCTCATCTGAAAAGTCTTTTAGTTTTTCATCGTTAAACTTGGAGTTTGTATTGATGCAGAGTAAGATATCATGCGCCGTATAATCATCCTGGTCAACATAATGTGAATCATTACTCGCAATGATCTTTACATTATACTTTTTAGCCAGTTTGACCAATACCTTATTTACTTTATCCTGTTCAGGCATCCCGTGACGCTGCAGCTCCACATAATAATCATCCTGGAAAACATTCAACCACCATTTGAATTCATTTTCGCCATCTTCTTCTCCTTTTTTTAAAATGGCTTGTGGTACCGATGCACCGAGACAACAGGTGGTTGCTATCAATCCCTTATGATGCCGGAGGATAAGTTCTTTGTCAATACGTGGGTATTTACCATACAAACCTTCAATAAAACCCAGCGATGTCAGCTTTATCAGGTTCTTATATCCCTCTTCATTTTTTGCCAGCAGTATCTGGTGATAGCGTTTATCTTTTAATTCTTTGGTAAACGTTTTCTGGTGCCTTGTCTCCGTAACATAAAACTCGCAGCCAACAACGGGTTTTACTTTCAGCTTACCATTTTCATCTTTATATTTATAGGCTTCTGCCACAAATTCAAATGCACCGATCATATTGCCATGATCGCTGATGGCCAATGCGGGCATTCCATCTTTTATGGCTTTTTTATATAAATTTTGAATAGAAGCGGCTCCGTCAAGGAGAGAGAACTGGGTGTGTACGTGTAGATGGGAGAATTTCATGGTCAATAGTCAATAGTCAATAGTCAATAGTCAATAGTCAATAGTCAATAGTCAATAGTCAATAGTCAATAGTCAATAGTCAATAGTCAATATTCAATAGTCAATAGTCAATAGTCAATAGTCAA
>JAATGJ010000076.1 GCA_015654695.1 Chitinophagales bacterium
AATTTAAAATGGCCATATTTCAGATTTAAAATTTATAAATGATTAACAGCAAACTCCGGGTTTTAAGCTTAGAGCTGCCAGGTAAAGAATCGAAACTCACCACTAACAACTCAATGGCTATTCTCTTACTTACTATACAACTCTACGATCAGTTGCTCCTTGATATTTTTAGGAACACTTTCTCTTTCAGGGTATGTAATAAAAGTACCTTTCAATTCAGTCTCGCTCCAGTCTAGCCAGCTGAATTTTGGATTCTTAGGGCGAATAACGCTGGTGATAGAAGCTCTTTCTTTACTTCCTTCTTTGATTGTAATAACATCACCTGCTTTCAGTTGATAAGAAGGAATGTTCAGTACATCACCGTTCACTTCAATGTGTTTGTGGCTTACAAGCTGGCGTGCAGCGGGACGTGAAGGAGCGATACCCATACGGAATATCGTATTGTCCAGGCGGGCTTCCAGTAATTTGATCATGTTCTCACCGGTAACGCCTTTGCGCCGGGCCGCTTCTTCAAAAGTTTTGCGGAATTGCTTTTCCAAAACACCATACGTGTATTTGGCCTTTTGCTTTTCGCGGAGCTGCAAAGCATATTCGCCTAAAGTTTTACGCTTTTTGGTAGCGCCATGCATACCGGGAGGATTGCTGTTTTTATCCAGCCATTTCCCATTACCTAAAATAGGTTCACCGAATCTACGGGAGATCTTGGTCTTAGCACCAGTGTAACGTGCCATACTAGTTTATTCATTTCGATTTTTTTTGTAACGGTGCTACGATCGGTAAAAAATCGTAAAAAATTAATCGGGCACCCTTTGTGAAATGAAACCAAACTGGCTCAATATCTTTGTTGTAAAGTTCGAAGAAAGAAATACGAAATTCGAATAAGGTAACCTTGATTTCGGATTTCGATATTATCCACTTCTGGCTTTCTTTATACTCTTCTTTTCTTTGGCGGACGGCAACCATTGTGCGGCAATGGAGTTACGTCTTTTATCATCACTACTTCAATACCATTCTGGGTAAGAGAACGGATGGAGCTTTCACGTCCTGCACCAGGACCTTTTACGTAAACGTCCACGCGTTTCAGACCGGCGTCAAAAGCCGCCTTAGCAGCATCAGCCGCCGCCATCTGGGCAGCATAAGGAGTATTCTTTTTAGAACCCCTGAAACCCATTTTACCAGCGCTGCTCCAGGAAATAACCTGGCCGCTCTTATTAGTCAAACTGATAATGATGTTGTTGAAAGTGGCGGAGATGTGTGCATCGCCATACGCATCAACTTTTACTACTCTTTTCTTGGCCGCCTGTTTTGCACTTGGGGCCTGTACTTGTGCTTTTGCCATAATTTTTCTACCGAGGTAATCTTTAATTTTTTAAAAAGCATCCCGATTTTATCGGGACCGAATCAACCCTCCTGCTGACTTACAAAGCTATCCGGTGCTGATTCAAATATATAAGTCTATTGTTTCGTTCTGCTCGCAATGACACATCATCATCATTGCGAACGAAGTGAAGCAACTACTTCTTAGCGGCTTTCTTCTTACCCGCCACTGTCTTACGTTTACCTTTCCTTGTGCGACTATTCGTCTTTGTGCGCTGGCCACGAACCGGCAAACCTTTACGATGACGAAGACCACGGTAACAGGCGATATCCAGTAAACGCTTAATGCTGGTCTGCACTTCAGAACGCAACTGGCCTTCTACTTTTAGTTCTTCAGTAATGGTATTACGAATCGCATTCAGCTCATCATCGTTCCATTCATTAACCTTTTTGTCGCGGCTAATACTACTTTTATCAAGTATATATTTAGCAGTAGAAGGGCCGATACCATATATATAGGTAAGACCAATTTCGCCTCTTTTATTTTTTGGTAAGTCAACACCGGCAATACGAGCCATATTTTGTTTTTAATTTAAAAATTCTCTAATTCAAATTGGCAATAGGCAACTGGCAATTTGCATATTGTCTATTGCAAATTGTCTATTATCCCTGTCTTTGCTTAAAGCGGGGATTCTTTTTGTTAATAACATACAGCCTGCCTTTACGGCGAACGATCTTGCAATCAACGCTGCGTTTTTTAATAGATGCTCTTACTTTCATAAATTTTAGCTTTGAGCCTTGAGTTTCAAGCTTTGACCCGCCGTGGCGCATCTCAAGCCATAACCCGCAGCATTTTACTTATACCTGAATATGATCCTTCCCCTGCTCAAATCATACGGCGACATTTCAACCCCTACTTTATCCCCCGGCAAAATGCGGATGTAATGCATTCTCATTTTCCCTGAGATGGTGGCGAGTATTTCGTGGCCATTTTCCAGTTTTACCCTGAACATGGCATTTGAAAGGGCCTCTATAATTGTACCATCTTGTTTAATAAGGGGTTGTTTCGACATATATTTTTGGGGCTGCAAAGATAGGCGGAACGACTTTAAAAAAGAAATAACCCTGATTTTTTTTCAGGGTTATCTAAAAAAGTTAATGCCTTTCAGTATAAACCAGGCTAGATTATGCTTGCTTATGCCTCTAAAGGCACTTTTGTCATGTCCAAATGAAGGTTCTGAAGCTCATGAACACCCAGGGGAAAGCTAAAATGCCGCCTGTCTTCCCGGTACCACATTTCAATATTAGAAAAATCGCCTTTCCGGGGAGTGATCAGCCGGAACGGACCTTTCAGGTACTTTACGGCTCCATCAATATCCTGCCTCTCAAAACCTAACTGGGTCAAATGGCTTTCGTCCAGGGGGACTGCCTTCATCTCCTCCTGTGTGTACCAAAATTCCTGGACACCGTTGTTGACTAAAGCCTGGTGCTCTTCATGACTGACACGGACAACCGTCCCTTCCCTTTCTACCCCTTCATCATTTACTTTGACAATATCACCTTGTTTTAATTCTCCGATTTTTAGCATGGCAATTCGTTTTTAGTACTCCGAATATAAAAAAGTTTACTGTGGCAGCGAAATAACTTTTCCCGGAATTACTGGTACATTGATCCTGCCCCGCCCTTAAAATAGTGAAACAACAGAAGAAAACTCAGAACCTTTTCCTTTAAGCCGGTTGCAGTTCGAGGTTTTCAATCTGTTGGTTAATAAAGCTGATTTCCCCGGGAGATAACTTTACATCAACCGCTTTAGCATTTTGCACAGCCTGTTCAACATTTCTTGCGCCTGCCAATGCAATGGTAATTCCAGGCTGGTCTATTGTCCAGCGCAGTACCAATTGTGCCACCGTGGCGTTCTTTGATGCCGCAAGCGGCCTTAGTTTATCAAGCATAGCATTGGTGCGCCTGATATTTTCATGGGTGAAATGACTTAAATCCTGCCGGTGATCGCCTTCGCTGAAAATATGGCCGGGTTTTAATTTGCCAGTCAGCAACCCTCTTTGCAAAGGACTATAAGCAATAATTGATTTTTTATTTCTACTACAATATGGTACTATGTCTTTTTCAATATCCCTCAGCACCATACTGTAAGATACCTGGTTGGACGCAAGTTCTATAGTTTGTTCAGCTTCCTTCATCCATTCAGGGGTATAGTTGCATACACCCGCTTCCCTGATCTTTCCCTGCTCTTTCAATTGCAGCACAGCCCCCATTGTTTCGTGTATCGCAGTGGTTACATCATGCCAGTGAACCTGGTAAAGATCAATGTAATCCGTTTTTAATCTTCGTAAGGAATCTTCACACTCTTTAATTATACTTTCTTTAGACGCAAACTTGTACATTTCAAAATCTGCTCCTTCGTTGGATGTGCTTTTAAAAAACAAGACTCCCTGCTTTATATCCCATCGCAATCCAAACTTGGTTAATATCTGTACTTTATCCCTTGGTATATCCTGCAATGCGTCCGCTATGATTTCTTCGCTTAATCCCTGGCCGTAAGCAGGGGCAGTATCAATAGAAGTTACACCTTCTGCATAAGCTGCCCTGATAGCCTTTACAGCTTCAGCTCTATCGGTGCCGCCCCATTTCCATCCGCCAATAGCCCATGCACCAAAAGTGATCACTGAACATTTTAAATCAGTTTCCCCAATTTGCCTGTATTCCATATTTCTTATTGTTAGTTATTTGTTGATTAAAGATCGTTATCCATTGCCTATTCACTACGAGCCGTCATCCTGAGCAAAGCGAAGGAAACTACTCCGCCCAGCTCATCACATAATCCCCGTTTTCGATTTCCAAAGCTTCTTTGGTAAGCATCAGCGGGTGAAAGGTATCCACCATTACGGCCAGCTCCTTTGTTTCTTTAGCCCCAATACTTTTCAGTACGGCTCCCGGATGAGGGCCATGCGGAATACCGGCAGGATGCAGTGTGATCATTCCCCTTGTCACATTCTTCCGGCTCATAAAATCTCCATCCACATAATACAACACTTCATCGCTGTCAATATTGCTATGATTATATGGCGCAGGTATAGCCTGCGGATGGTAGTCGAACAGGCGGGGGCAGAATGAACAAACTACGAAATTATGCGCTTCAAAAGTTTGATGCACCGGGGGTGGTTGATGTACACGGCCAGTAATGGGTTCAAAATCATGAATGGAAAAAGCATAGGGATAGCAGCAACCATCCCAGCCGATCACATCGAAAGGATGCGTACCATAATGAAGGCCATATAACATCCCTTTCTTTTTAGCCCTGATCAGGAAATCGCCTTTCTCATCAAAGGTTGGAAGATTTTGCGGTGTACGGATATCCCTTTCACAGTAAGGCGAATGCTCTAATAATTGCCCGTATTTACTGACATATTTTTTTGGATACCGTATCGGGCTGAATGACTCTACAATAAAAAGGCGATTGGATGATGAAGCAAAGTCCATTTGATAAATGGTTCCTCTTGGTATAACAAGGTAATCACCATAACCAAAGGGCAATTCTCCATACATGGTTTTTAATACGCCGTTCCCTTCATGCACAAAGATCATTTCATCCGCATCGGTATTTTTGTAGAAATAATCTTTCATACTTTCCTGCGGCGCCGCCAGCACAATATGACAATCATTGTTTACCAATACTGCTTTACGGCTCTGCAAAAAATCTTTTTCCGGTTTTATACTAAATCCTTCAAAGCTGCGGTGCTTCAGCATTTTTTCTTCCGCCACCGTTGGCGCTACACTTACCTGCGCTTCTGTTTTAATAATCTGTGTGGGAGGATGCACATGATACATCAGGGAATAATCATTGGAAAAACCTTCTGTTGAAAACAATTGCTCAGAGTACAGGTCGCCATCCGGTTTTCTGAATTGGGTATGTCGTTTGTGCGGAATAGTTCCGAGTGTTTGATAATGGGGCATAAATAAATTTTTGAAATAGAGGTATTTTGAAATTGGGAAATTGAGTACCGGGAGTGTCTCGTCCCTATTTATCCAATTCAAGTGACACCATCAGAAAATAGTATTTCCATTTTCTTTTATCAATGTAATAAGTGAAGTTCCGGTTGAATGGCATAGCCCGATTTTAATTTCAGATTTTGTCCCGGTTAATATCCGGGTTAGATTGCATTCAAATTTAATGATCTTTCTTGACCCGTATTGGACTAATATCAGACACGCATGGTTTTTTGGATGAGCATGTATTCAAACATTTTGAAAATTGTGATGAGATATGGCATGCCGGTGATTTTGGAAGTATTGAAATAGCAACGTATCTGGCTGCTACAAGTGGCCTGACCGTACGGGGCGTCTTTGGTAATATTGACGGAAATGATATAAAAGCTGTTTATCCTGAGCAATTAGTTTTTATGTGTGAAGGTGTAAAAGTAATGATCAGGCATATCGGCGGTTCACCACCTAACTATAATCCTGAAACAAGAAAAGAATTACTGCTACATCAGCCGCAACTATTCATCAGTGGTCATTCCCATATTTTAAAAGTGATGTATGATGAAAAAATAAGTTGCCTGCACATGAACCCCGGCTCTGCGGGCAAACAGGGGTGGCATAAAGTAAGAACGATCATCACTTTTGTTGTTGATGGAAAAGAGATGAAAGATTGTAAAGTAATAGAGCTTGGAAAAAGATAAACCCCTGTCCCTAAAGGGAACTTAGACCGATGATCTCGTCTGAATCTGTGATTGTTCAAAGCACAAAAAATTTTCAGTTATACCTTTATTTAAACCGGGCTTTATAAAAAACAAGGGGGCATTTTTAAAATACAAAGTGATTAATTAGTACCTTCAAAATAATAAACTCAAGCTTATGGACCGTCGCCAACTCCTTAAACAAAGTGCTTTTGCAGCCGCCGCCTTTGCATTTAGCAGGGATGCTTTTTCCCGTGAAGCGGAAAAATTCATAGTGACTAACGGTGGCTTTGCGGATATTATAAAACTCAGTTCCAATGAGAACCCGCATGGCCCATCACCTATGGCCCGCAAGGCGATGATGGATGCAGTCAATGGTTCTAACCGCTATCCCTGGGAAGTAACTACGAAGCTGAGAGAAAGGATCGCTTCGCAATTCAGCCTGACAAAAGAACATGTGGTCATTGGAGCAGGATCATCGGAATTGTTAGGTGTTGTTTGTTTAATGGCAGCCCTGCAAAAAGGAAATGCCGTTGCACCTGATCCTACCTTTCGGTTATGGATGCCTGCCGCAAGAAAAACAGGATTACCTATAAAATTAGTTCCGCTCACACCGGGTAAGGTCACTGATCTGCAAAAAATGAAGGAAGCAATAGACGCTAATACAAAATTGGTATATATCTGTAACCCCGCTAACCCAACTGGCACTATCATACCAGCCGCAGAAGTGGAATCATTCATTAAAGAAATAGCGCCAAAAGCTATCATTTTATTGGATGAAGCTTATACAGAATTCAGTGATGAACCTTCTATGGCTAAATGGGTAAATGATTATCCCAATCTCATTGTTGCCAAAACATTTTCCAAAATATATGGCATGGCGGGCGCTCGTGCCGGTTTCGCATTAGCGCATCCGCAAACCGTTAAACAATTAAATGATCTGCAGCCCTGGTCAAATGCAGGAGCCAGCGCAGTCACGCTGGCCGGGGCGTTAGCATCATTAGATGATAAACCCTTTACTACTTTTTGTAAACAGGAAAACCAGAAAGCCCGTTCGATATTTTATGCAGCATTAGAAAAAGCAGGTATGCCTTATATCCCATCACATACCAGTTTTGTTTATTTTGATTCCACTCCTTATGGTAAAGATGTAAGACAATTATTAGAATCAAAACAGATCATCGGGGCAAGGACATTTGAAGAAGGAACCAAATGGCTGCGGCTAAGTGTGGGCACTGTTGATGAAATGAAGAAAGTAGCCAATTCACTTGCAGGCTAATATTTATAATTTATATCATAAAATCCCTCGCCTCAGCCGGCGGGGGATCATTTTTTTTACATACCGGGAAACCAATTCCTTCCTTCTCCTACTACTTCCCTGAATGGCCAGGGAACAGCGGCGAGAATAAGTATCAGCGCTATAAATAATAACCAGGCTGTCGCTTTATAATTCAAAACTTTGGCTTTGCCACGGGCAATAGTGATCAGAACAATCGCAACAAACATCATCAGCGGATGCTCTATCCAGAAAAACCGGTAAAAGGTATCTTTCATCAAAGGAATATCAGTGCCCCGGCCATTCATGATTCCAAACCTTCCTGCAATAAGCTGGTATATTCCTATCACAAACATAATATGTGCAGATATCAGCAACCATAAACTGCTGCTGCGGATAGTGGTCTTTTTGGCTATCGCTGAAAATAATGTTACTAGTAAAAGAAGGAGAATAACCCAGCGAAGTACGCTATGCAAATGAAGAAGTCCTGTTTCCATGGCAATTAATTTAGCCAAATCTACTACATGGCTATTGCAACTTCAAATGTAATTATCAGCTAAAATAAGGTTGCGGTAATTCACCATTGATCCTGAGCAACAGTCGAAGGATTGACCATTCACTTTCCTTACTCCGCCCAATCTGCAATAAATACATTCGTATCCCGGGTGCCGCCGTTGTTCCGGTTACTGCAAAAAACGAGTTTCTTTCCATCAGGGGAAAACATAGGGAAGGCATCAAACCCTTTATCCCTGCTGATCTTTTGCAGGTTCGTACCATCTTCATTGATCGTATAAAGGTTGAAAGGAAAACCTCTTTTATATTCATGGTTAGAAGCAAAAATGATACGCTTGCTATCAGGCATATAAGCCGGGGCCCAGTTGGCTTGCCCGTAAGCAGTGACCTGGCGTGCATTAGTGCCATCCGCATTGGCTACCCATACTTCCATATTAGTAGGCGCTACTAAATTTTCAGCCAGCAGGTCTTTATATTCTTTTACCTCAGCATCTGTTGCAGGACGCGAAGCTCTCCAGATGATCTTCTTACCATCGGGACTGAACCATGCGCCACCATCATAGCCCGGTAGGTTTGTTACTTTCTTCTCTTTACCCGATTCGAGGTCCATAATGTAAAGATCAATATCTCCATCCTTATCACTTGTATAAAGCATCTTCTTTCCGTCAGGTGACAATGTAGCTTCTGCATCATATCCTTTTGAGTGGGTCAGTTGCTTTACAATTTTTCCATCCAGGTCAGCCATAAAAATATCATAGCTGTCATACAATGGCCAGATATATTTATTGCCATATTTTTTCCTGTCCGGTACAGGAGGACAGGTATCAGCGCCGAGATGTGTAGATGCATAAATGATATGCTTACCGTCTTTAGTAAAGAAAGGACAGGTGGTTCGGCCTTTGCCGGTACTTATTAATTTATACTCAAACTTATCTCCCGCTTTTTGCGGCACCTTACCAACAAATATCTGGTCGCAATTCAATCCTTCTTTGGGATTGGTACGCTGAAAAACAAGATACTTGCTGTCAAAGCTCCAGTAAGCTTCCGCATTATCACCACCAAATGTCAGTTGTTGTACATTTTTGAAATGCGTTTCTTCCGGATACTGGATAGTGTCATTGGTGAATGGTGAGTAGTGAATAGTGAATGGTCGCAAGACCCTGAAAGAAGCAAATGAGACTACAATCACAACAAGAAGCGACAGAGAGATAAGTTTTTTCATAATTATTCGTTTATATCAGCGCCTGCCTGCCCATAGGCAGGGGCGCAAAGGTATTTTGGTTGCCCCTCAGCTTTGTCAGACATTTGTCAAACAATCTATAAATTGAACATGATTAAAATCATACTATTATTAGCCAGCCGGTATTCCATTCAGGGTTCTGTTAGCTATTCATTAATAGTCATCGCGGCTTTCATACTCATCTTTTTTTCCGCCTGCAATAATAAAGATACATCCTCACCTTTTAGTGAAATCCTCTCTCAACCACCTTATTCTTCATTAACCGACAGCATAAAGAAACAACCCAACAATGACGAGCTGTATTTCCGAAGGGCTGTATTGCTCAACAAAAATAATCTTCCGGAACCAGCTTTGGCTGATTTTCAAAAAGCCTGGTCGCTAAGTAAGCACGAAAAATATGCTTTTGAAGTTACCAATGTATGGATTGACAAAAAACCTGATTCGGCTGTCGTTTTTCTACATTCAGCATTAAAAGAATTGCCGGAAAGCTTTCTGCTCCGGCTCAGCCTGGCCCGCGCTTATAATGGATTGAATAAAACAGATAATGTTTTAAAAGTTTGCGAAGAAATATTGCAGTCCATACCTGATCAGCCCGATGTTTTATTGCTACAGTCTGAATTGCTGGAAAAGAAAGGCGATACGCAAGGCGCTATTACAGCATTGGAAAAAGCTTATCGTCTTGTTCCTTTAAATATGGACCTCGCTTTCAGGCTTGCCTATCAATATGCGGAAACTAAAAACCCTAAAACTCTCTCCTTTTGTGATTCATTGATACGAAAAGATTCATTGAAGCTACATGCTGATCCATATTATGTAAAAGGGCTTTATTATTCCAACATCAACAACAAAGCAAAAGCCATCCAGCTTTTTGATGAAACAATTAAACATAGTTATAATTACCTGAATGCTTATATAGAAAAAGGAAAGATATTAGTAGAGCAGAAAAAAACAGTGGAGGCTTATAAAGTTTTTAATCTGGCCAATACGATCAAGCCCGCCTTCCCTGATGCCTACTACTGGATGGGCGTATGCCAGGAAGCGCTGGGACAAACAGAAGAAGCAAAGCTGAATTATGAAAAAGCTTACAGCCTTGATAAAACTTTTATTGAAGCAAAAGAAGCGGTGGAGAGGATAGGCAATTAGTCGAAAGTATCAGGCCATAATTTAGCTTTGAGTCTGGTGTCAGAATCGAACCGACTACATTGGTTTTGCGGACCAACGCCCATCCATTGGACATACCAGACAATTATAAATACAAAAACCGCTTGCGACGTTAGTAACAAGCGGTTCAGTTTGATTTCAATTTATTTCTTAACAGACAAACATAACCCACTTGCTACCACTTACGCAGCAACAAAATGAGCTCAAATTAAATTTACCTGTCGATATTTTCATGTAGCAAAGATAGACGAAGATTTCATGATGGCAAATCGTTATAAAATATTTTACCCTTTAGCCCGACAGAGCAGCAGCCTCCTTTATCGGAAATTTTGAATGCATTAAACACACCCATCAACTTCCCGTATCTTGCGGCCAAAAATCGTACTTCATATTTTGTTCTTCTAACTTATTACCTATGCCCATCATAGCCCCATCCCTTTTAGCCGCTAATTTCCTCAGACTGGAAGATGAATGTAAAATGCTGAACGAAAGTGAAGCGGATTGGTTTCACCTGGACATTATGGATGGCCGCTTTGTTCCCAATATCAGTTTTGGCCCCATGATCGTAGAGTTTGTACGCACAACCACAAAAAAGGTTTGTGATGTTCACCTGATGATACTGGAGCCCGGTAAATATGCTGAGGAATTTAAAAACGCAGGTGCCAATCAACTTTCCGTTCACATTGAAGCCTGCACCCATCTCCACCGCAATATTGAACAAATAAAATCGCTGGGTATGAAAGCAGGTGTGGCGATCAATCCACATACACCTGTTTCCGAGTTAAGTGATGTATTACATGAGATTGATCTTGTCTGCATGATGAGTGTGAACCCGGGTTTTGGCGGACAAAAATTCATTCCGCATACGATGGAAAAGATCAAACAACTCCGTAAGATGATCACTGAAAGAGGATTGAATGTACACATTGAAATTGACGGGGGCGTTACAGTTAAGAATGCCCCTTCGATTATTGCTGCCGGGGCGGATGTGCTGGTAGCAGGCAACACCGTTTTTAAATCAGCTGACCCAAAAGCAACCATTAGCCGGTTGAAATCACTTTTATAAATTATGATAACCGCTGAAACGCAAAGACGCAGAGAAAATATAATGCTGAACTGCGTTTCCCCGGTTACCTTTCATATCCACAAAACTATGTGTATCTTGTCTTGAATTCTCTTATGAAAATCCTCATCCGACAAATATTATTAACTGCAACCGTTGTTTTGCTTTCGCTTGCCGCTCACTCTCAAAAAAAATCCGCTTACGTCTCCGGTAAAGTAATTGATGAAAATGAAAATCCTCTTCCCAATGTTTCTGTTACTATTCTTGGAAAGCTGACAGGGATCACTACTAATGATTCTGGTTATTTCAGATTAAAGGTGCAGGCGGAAAAAGCATTTGCTGTCGTATTCAGCTATACGGGCAGGCAAACAGAACAAAAGAATTTTATATTAAACGAGAATGAAGAAGAAAATGTAACTATTCGCCTGGAAAGAGGCACGAATGTATTGCAGGAAGTGGTCGTTACCAATCAGCAGGACAGGACAGAAGTGGGTTTGATACGCCCCAATCCTAAAACGATCATCAATCTTCCATCGGCCGTTACCGGTGTAGAAAGTATGATCAAAATTTTTGTTGGCTCCAATAATGAACTGACATCGCAGTATTCTGTTCGTGGTGGAAGCTATGACGAGAACCTGATCTATGTAAACGATTTTGAAGTGTTCCGTCCTTACCTCGTTCGCAACGGCCAGCAGGAAGGTTTAAGTTTTATCAATCCTGAACTGGTTCGCAATATCAATTTTTACAATGGCGGATTCCAGGCAAAGTATGGCGATAAGATGAGCAGTGTGCTGGACATTCAATATAAGAAACCAAAAAAATTTGGTGGTTCCGCCTATATTGGGATTCTTGAACAGGGCTTGCATTTGGAAGGCATCACGGCAAAGAATAAATTGAGTTATCTCATTGGCGTCCGTAACCGCAGCAATAAAAATTTATTGAGCCGCCAGGCAACACAGGGCAATTACGTCCCTTCTTCCACTGACCTGCAATTGCTGATGAATTACCAGTTCAATCCCAAATGGCAAGCGGAATTATTTGGTAATATATCCAAAACGAAATTTTCACTCAATCCTGAATTCAGTCAATTGAGTACTTCAGTCTTCTCTCCTTTCTTTACACAAAGTCTTGGCATTGATATTTATTTTGACGGCCAGGAAAAAGATGAGTATAGTACCAGTATGATCGGTGTCGCATTGACCAACCAGGTAAGCCGCAAACTGAAATTAAAATGGCTGGCATCCCGTTTTGAAAACAATGAAGGAGAGAACGTGGATATTTCCGGCGCCTATTTATTTGGCGAAAGGGATTTTGATAAAAGTCAGCCTACGTACGGGCAAATAATAAATCCGCTTGGCGCCGGGGTATTTCAAAATTTCAGCAGGAACAAACTCAACATTGAGAACTGGAATATCTCCCACAAAGGCAATTATGATATGGGAAAAAATGCCTGGCAATGGGGACTGGGCTTTGATAAAACTTCCATAGCAGACAAACTGAATGAATGGGAAGCACAGGATTCTGCCGGATATTCCATTCCTTTTAATCCCAATCAACTACAATTAAGTAAAGTAATCAAATCAACGGCCAACCTTGATATCAATAAAATCTCCGGCTACCTGCAGGATAATATTTTATTCGGTGATTCATTGAACTCTTATACATTGACAGCCGGTGTTCGTTTCAATTATAATTCTCTCAATAAAGAATTCCTGGTATCGCCACGCATTGGCGCCAGCTGGAAACCCAACTGGAAACGGGATATTATTTTCCGGGCTGCATTGGGCGCATATCATCAACCACCGTTTTATCGTGAATTAAGAAGATACGATGGAACAGTCAATACAAATTTAAAAGCGCAGAAAAGCTGGCAGGGTGTTGCAGGCTTTGATTATAATTTCAGCGGATGGGGACGGGCCATGCGGTTTACTACCGAAGCGTATTATAAACACATGAGCGATGTAGTACCGTATGATATAGACAATGTTCGTGTCCGTTATTTTGGCGAGAACATTGCGAAAGCCTATGCAGCAGGTATTGAATTCCGTTTGTTTGGTGAACTGGTAAAAGATGCGGAAAGCTGGATCAGTCTCGGTTTCATGCGAACCAAAGAAGATATACAAGGCGACACCTATAAAGATTATACGCTCAATGATCAGAATCAACCCGTTGATAGCGTAACCAAAGAAAAAGGCTGGGTGCGCCGTCCCACCGACAGGATGATCACCTTCGGTATGTTCTTCCAGGATTACCTTGCTACCAATAAGAATATAAAAATGTACCTGAACCTATTGTATGGAAGCAATCTTCCTTACAATATCCCGAACAATGTGAAATACAGGAATGGGCTGGAGATACCATCTTATATAAGAATAGATATTGGATTCAGTGCACTGCTTCTTGACAGCGACCGAAGCAGGCGCCGGAGTCATAGTCCGTTTATGGGCTTCGATAATATCTGGGCCAGCCTGGAAGTATTTAATTTGATAGACCGGGCTAATACGATCTCCTACCTGCTGATAAAAGATTTTTCCAATACAACTTATACTATGCCTAACCGGCTCACGCCGCGATTACTTAATTTTAAGATCGTGGCGAGGTGGTAAATGCTCATTACCAAGTTTACTTTTTACTCTTACTAAAATAGTGACGCTTTTCATTCCTGACTTTGTGTTAACTTCCCATTTAAATTACCGTAATGAAAAAATTTGTTCTTATCATCATCTGTTATTTGCTTTTAAATACTTCTTTCTCTCAGACCAACTACCAGCCTTCAGCCGAAAATCTTAAAAGCCGCCAGGACTTCCAGGACAGGAAATTCGGTATGTTCATCCATTGGGGTATTTATAGCCTGCTGGGTGATGGCGAGTGGGTAATGAATGTTCAGAAGATTCCGTATGATAAGTATAAACGCATTGCCAATGCTTTTTACCCGCATGATTTTAATGCTAAAGAATGGGTGAAGATTGCCAAAACGGCTGGCATGAAATATATCACCATCACTTCCCGCCACCATGATGGATTCAGCATGTTTGATACAAAAGCTACTGATTATGATGTGATAGACGCTACGCCATATAAAAAAGACCCTTTGAAAGACCTGGCAATTGCCTGCAAAGAAGAAGGGTTGAAACTGAATTTTTATTATTCCCTTCTTGACTGGGGAAGAAAAGATTATGGCTTTGGCAAAAAGATTGTCAATGGCAAACCGGAAGATACTGACTGGGACAGTTATATCAATTTCATGAAAGCACAATTGACTGAGTTGCTGACCAACTATGGCGATGTAGTAGCCGGCATCTGGTTTGACGGTGACTGGGAGCGGAAGGATGCCAACTGGCATTATGATGAGATATATGGCCTGATACACCGGCTGCGTCCTGATGTGATGATTGGCAATAATCATCATACGGATTTAAAACCGGGTGAAGATTACCAGCTATTTGAAAAGGATCTGCCCGGCAATAATTCGCATGGCTGGGGTACGGGTGGAGTAAGTAATGAAGTGCCGCTGGAAACTTGCGAAACCATCAACTCTTCATGGGGGTTTAACATCAATGACAAAGGGTACAAATCGGTAAAGACGATCATTCAATACATTATAAAAGCGGCAGGACATAATACCAACTTCCTGCTGAATGTAGGGCCGCAGGCAGATGGAAAGATCCAGCAGGAATTTGCAGATACGCTGAAAAAAGTGGGCGAATGGCTGCAATTGAATGGAGAAAGTATCTATGGTACCCGGGGAAATGTAATCGCCACCCAGGACTGGGGCACTGTTACTGCGAAAGAAAAAAAATTATTTATCCATATCCTGAAAGCACCGTCACAGGACTTTATCCTGTTGCCACGGGAAACACAAAAAGTAGCATCGGTGCAATCATATTCTTCCAAACAATCATTGAAATGGAAGCAACAACCGGAAGGTATTTTTATTTACCTCGATGGAATAACCTTTAGTACTATTGATGAGATCATTGAAGTAACGCTGAAGTAAATCGTTCCTATTTCAATTTTGTTAACGCCTCTTTTAATGCCGCAAAGTTTACCTGTGTGCCTGTGTTGACAGTTTCTTCCGCATAGGCGATGATACCATCCGCACCTATTACTATCACACCGCGCTTAGCCACGCCTTTGATACCGCAAATGAAATTGCAATGGTACATATCATACTCATGGATAGTGAGCTTATTGGCGTCCGACAGTAATTCAAAATTGATGTTGTTTTTTTCTTTGTATTCTTTTAATGAAAACGGCATGTCCACGGATATTCCAAATACGGTAGCGCCAAGATCATTATAGAAACTCAGTTCATCCCGGCTGTTGCACATCTGTTCGGTACATACACGTGTAAAAGCTGCTGGAAAAAACTGGAGCACAAGTGTCTTGCCAGCAAAATCCGCTGAAGAAACTTCTTTTCTTTCCGTATTGTAGAGTTTAAATGGGGGTGCTTTGGAGCCAACTGCTATTGCCATGGTATATGTTTTTAACGTTTCAAACTATTGAACAAATATAAAAGGAGAAGGTTGAGAGAATGAAAAAATCTTGATTGATTGATTGACCATAGATAACTACACAGATAAATATTTTATCCAAAGCCTCCGTAGCTCTCTGTCCCCCTGCGATTGCCAGTAACAAAAGCTGCTACTTCAACTTTTCAACAAGTCCAGAGTACAGGTCAATAATACAGCCAGGCACATTATCGTACTCTTACTATATATTGGCTAAAATTTATTTGGAAAAAGTTTCTATTCACAATTGTTAATAATTAACTTTAGGAAATACGAATTCCAATACGATATATTTGGAATCGGAGGGGTAAAGCTTCTGTAACCTGTTCAGAAGACGCTAACAGAATCCGGTAACCCTTCGCCGGCTTTATGAATTAATAAATTGGATTGATTTGACAGACACCATCATTAACCTCGAAACCGTTAACCCTATTGAGTTCTTTGGAGTAAATAACGGCAAATTAGACATCCTCAAGAAAAAATTCCCTTTGCTTAAAATTCTTTCCCGCGGCACCCAGATCAAACTAAGCGGCGCACCCGAACAGATAGAAAATGCAAAGGAAAAAATTGAACTCCTGATCACCTACCTGGAACGTAATGGCCACATGAGTGATAATTATTTTGAACAGGTACTCGGTGGCGATGACACAGAAACCATTGATAATTTCAAAGAGCATCATCCCAATGATGTACTGGTATTTGGCCCCAATGGTAAATCCGTAAGGGCGAGAACTGCCAACCAGAAAAAAATGGTGCAGGATGCAGAGAAGAATGACATTGTATTTGCCATTGGCCCTGCGGGTACCGGCAAAACCTATACAGCAGTTGCACTCGCTGTACGGGCTTTGAAAAATAAACAAGTAAAAAAGATCATCCTTACCAGACCTGCTGTAGAAGCCGGTGAAAATCTTGGTTTCTTACCCGGTGACCTGAAAGAAAAAATTGATCCATACCTGCGCCCGTTGTATGATGCGCTGGATGATATGATACCTGCCGATAAGCTCGGGTATTATATGACCACAAGGACCATCGAGATAGCTCCCCTGGCGTATATGCGTGGCCGTACACTGGATAATGCATTTATTATTCTTGATGAAGCGCAGAATGCTACCGACCTGCAGATAAAAATGTTCCTGACACGTATTGGCGCCAATGCCAAAGCGATCATCACGGGTGATATGACGCAGGTGGATCTGCCAAGGAACCAGCGAAGCGGCCTGGTAACGGCTGTCCGGATTTTGCAAAACATTGATGGCATCGCTCATATAGAACTGGATGAAGAAGACGTAGTACGTCACAGGCTGGTGAAGCAGATACTCCGTGCTTATACCAAAGAGCATGAAAGAGAAAATCCGGGACAGAAGTAGTTGATAGATTCAATAGTTTAAACATTCACTGAATCAATAGCTGCATAAACACAGATGACCTTACTCTGAGTTGTGAACATATTTCTTTACTTTGCAGGAATGAAAAAGATACTGACCATCTCTTCATTCCTGCTTTTTTGTTTATACGCCTGTACGAATGAAGATAAGAACCCTGCTGAACCGGAGAGTGACGTGAACGTTGTTACGAATTTTATTCAGTCAGCTTTGTATGGCGATTATGAAAAAGCCAGGACCTATATGGTTCCTGATTCTATCAACCAGGAAAGGATGAATATGATAGAACGGGTAAACCTTTTACCGGATGAGAAAAAAGGATTGGCAACCGCCAGTATCAATATTCATAACGTCAGCCGTTTAAATGATTCCACCACCGTAGTGATTTACTCCAATTCATTTAAAAACAACTGGGACACCCTGAAAGCGGTAAGGCAGAAAGGGCAATGGCTGGTGGACTTCAATTATCTTTTCGACCATGAAAGTGATACATTGATGAATAAGAAAGACAGCATCCAATGATCAAAAACATTCTACTGGTAGGATTGGGCGGAGGCGCCGGTAGTATAGCCCGCTATCTTTGCCAGCGATGGTTTACTGTCAACTACCCTCATCATTTTCCCTGGGGCACTTTTGCGGTGAACATTACCGGTTGTTTCCTGATAGGCATATTCTGGGGCCTGACTTTCAAATCATTTACCGGCAATGAAAACTGGAAATTGTTTTTGATGACAGGCCTTTGCGGAGGCTTTACTACTTTTTCAGCCTTTACTTTAGAAGGTATCAGTTTATTAAAAGAACAGCGCCCTGGTTTATTCTTTTTGTATGCAGCAGGGAGTGTGGTTATTGGACTGGCCGCTACCTATGCGGGTATGAAGCTTTCACGGTAGTAACTGAATGTATGCCATGCCTGTTAAAGTATGTCATACACAGAAGTCATTGGGAGGCATGGCATACATGCGTTGTATCTGAATCAAAAGCAAATTGATTTTTTAATTAATCAACTTATAAACTTCCCTTTACATGCTAACAGTCAACCATCCCTGGCACGGCGCTCATTATGGAGAACATGCCCCGCAAAAGATCAATGCGCTGATAGAAATACCACAGGGGTCCCGGGCCAAATATGAAGTGGACAAAGCTACCGGGTTGCTCCGGTTGGACAGGGTTATTTATTCATCTTTCCACTACCCGGTCAATTATGGTTTTATACCACAAACCCTTGGACAGGATGGTGATCCGCTGGATATTCTTGTACTGTGCTCGCAATCAATTCAATCGCTTTGCCTGGTAGAAGCCAATGTAATTGGTAATATGCAGATGATAGATACAGGCCAGGTGGACGATAAGATCATCGCAGTAGCTTCCAAAGATCCGTCTGTGAGCCATTACCAGAAAATGGAAGACTTGCCGCAGCATTTCCTGCTGGAATTGCGGAATTTTTTTGAACAATACAAAGTACTGGAGAATAAAAAAGTGGAGATTGATAATTTCCAGGATAAAGACACAGCCTGTAAGATCATCCGTGACGCCATTGATTTTTATAAAGAGAGTTTTGGTAAATAATAATGGACAATAAATTTAAAAATATGAGCGCTGAATCAATCATGCTGCTGATGACAGTAGGGCTGGCTGCCGGCATCCTGAGCGGGTTAGTCGGTGTGGGTGGTGGTATTATCATTGTGCCGGCGCTGATCTTTTTTCTTGGTTTCACCCAGTTGCAGGCACAGGGAACTTCACTGGGATTGCTTCTGTTACCAGTAGGAATATTTGCGGTTATTAATTATTACAAAGCTGGTCATATTGACTTCAAAGTAGTAGGCGCCATGAGTATTGCTTTTGTAGCTGGTGGATGGATAGGAAGTAAGCTGGCCCTGCGGCTGGACCAGGAAACAGTTAAAAAAGTATTCGCTATTGTTTTATTCTATACCGCTTTCCGGTTACTGCACTGGGATTCACTTATTGCCAAATGGGTCAAAAGTATTTTTTAACAGAAGACAAAGAGAAGGATCAATAACTTCATCGAAACATAAGCTATGAGAAAATTTTACATTACTCTGCTGCCTGTTTTATTAGTTTATTGCACTTCTTTCGGCCAGGCCCAGGTATCATCTCCTGTTTATAAAATAGCCCGCGATTATTTCCGGTCTGACCCCTTTCAAGAAGAATTCAGTTCATTTCTGATCCACCTGCTTAACGATCCCGGCATCTCGGGTAAGTTGATTGAAAAAAGAACGGATACCAGTCTTTTTTTCTTCCAGGGAATATTTAAAAACCATAACCCTTTTTTCTTTAAACCCAAAAGAACAGAAGTACAGCTAATAGAAATGGCTGTTGAACTTGATTCGCTGGACACAGATACCATATACCTTTATCAGTTGCTAGCTTACAATGATGGCACAAAGGAAGGGGAACAGGAATTAAAGAAAGAATTTGAAAAAATATATAAACGTTTCAAAGGAAATTTTTTCAAAAACACGTTTACTGAAAGTATGGCAGACGGCAAACCGAACGGAGCTACCTATAATTTTTATGATCGTTCATGTGCAGTAGCGCCGTTTGCCGTGACATGGTTTGGCCCTGGTACAAAAAAAGAAATAGCGCTGGTATTGACGATACGAATGAGCGCAAAAAACAACAGCGCCGTATTACCAGTACCGTTTTATGCTTTTTAAAAAATGTGTTCGTTTGCCTGTCTCATTATTAATGATCCCTTTCTTATCTATTGCATCAATCCTGACCTTTCCGGAGGAATGAATGATCTGTTCGTCGTTCAGCAGGATACCCACATGCACGATCTCTTCTTTATCATCAAAGAAGGCAAGGTCACCACAAACAGCTTCTTTTAACTTTTTTACAGTACTTCCCTGCTGCGCCTGCAGCCAGGCGTCTCTCGGCAGATCAATACCCATCATTTTATAATTTACCTGTACAAAGCCGCTGCAATCTACTCCAAAGATGGTTCTGCCACCCCACATATAGGGAGCATTCAGCCATTGCCCGGTAAGCTGTTCTACATTAGCAGAATTGGGTCGCACCTCAGTTCTCTTGCTGTAATTACCGGTGAATGTATACTCCTGCTTATTTATTCTGCCATGCCCGTCTGCGAAATGCGGAAGTGATGCCCCCATAGGGATATACATTTTCTTCTCATTGATTAAAACAGTATTGACTAAATGTGTTGGCACATACTCGCAAAATGTTTTTGCCTCCTGTTCATGTATCTCCTGCAGGAGCGTATTAGTCATCCAGCCCTCATAATTATCATGGATACTCCGCACTTTAACCCATAAACTGCCCTTTTCCCTCAATATCTTTACCGTCTCTCCAAATAATAATTGATTCACCATTTCACTCTGGTGACGGGCTTTTCTTCTCACCGGGGCCGCCGGTACACTGACAACAGCATATTCCATACAATATATTTTTCCGAATATATGAAATGAAGGGTATTAAACTTGTTATGAATTTATACATTCTTTGCATCTTCTATTTATTGTCAGGCAGGGTGCATGGTTTCAAAACAGTAAGTATATACAGCATAAACGGCTAATCATGTCAGCTCTAAAGAAAAATTACCTATTTTCCGCTTGTGAATACAGGAAAGTATAACCATATCACCGACCAGGAATTGCTGGAGAAATTTTCCGCTGATCATAACAATGAATGGCTCGGGATATTACTGGAGCGTTATACCCTGCTATTGCTTGGTGTATGCATGAAATATCTTAAAAACGAGGATGATGCCAAAGACAGCGTACAGCAAATTTTTTTAAAAGTGATACAGGAGCTGCATAAATACAAGGTGGAGTATTTTAAATCGTGGGTGTATATGGTAGCCAAGAACCATTGCCTGATGAAACTGCGGGACAAACATGGGAAAATAGCCGGGGAAATAAATGATAAGATGATGTCGGCCCCTGAAGAAGAAACCGACCGGCAGGCGTTGCTTCAAAATGACCAGGCATTAGATGTAATGGAAGATGCGTTAAAAGAACTAAACACTGAGCAAAAGCAATGTGTAACTTTGTTTTACCTGCAAAAGAAAAGTTACCAGGAAATAAACGAGATCACAGGATTCAGTATGCTGGAGGTAAAAAGTTATATCCAGAACGGGAAACGGAACCTGAAAATACTGATCGAAAAGAAAATGAAAGAAAAGCCAAGTCATTAGCATGTCAGACAATCTCAAAGACATATTAGCCAATCTGTCCACCGACATAGACCAGGAAACTTTATTACTTTACCTGCAGGATCAGCTTTCTGAAGAAAAGAAACATGAAGTGGAAAAGAAATTATTGGAAAATGAATTCGCCAATGACGCGCTGGAAGGCCTGCAGGAGATCAAAGACAAACAACAGATCGCCTATATGGTGGATATGCTCAACCGCGACCTGAAGAAAAAAACAGAAAAGAAAAAGCAACGGAGGGAGAAAATGAAACTGCCCGATCAGTCATGGCTATACATTTCTGTCGTCATTATCATCATACTTATCATTATCTCCTACATAGTCGTGCAGAAGTCCATGCAGAAACCCTGATCAGTATTTCTTTTTGTCTGCCCAGTTTTTCCAGGCGGTAAATATTTCTTTTGCTGCAGGATCAGGCACATGTATAAAAGGTATCTTACGGTCACACATCTCCGCGTTGATCTCGCCATAAATAAACTCATCATCAAATTCAATAGCTGCAGCTTCTTCTCTTGTATTCGCATATATCACACGCCCCGGCCGGGCCCAGTAAATAGCGCCAAGACACATAGGACAAGGTTCGCAGCTCGTATATATATCACACCCTTCAAGCTGATAAGTATTTAATTTTTTACAGGCTTCCCGGATAGCCACCACTTCCGCGTGGGCGGTAGGATCGTTACTAGAGGTTACTTTATTGTTTCCTTCGCCAACGATCTCATTGTTTTTGACGACCACACAACCAAAAGGACCGCCTTGCCCGCTTTCCATTCCTTGCTTTGAAAGGGTGATAGCTCTTTGCAAAAATTTCGTTTCCGTTGATGTAAGCATAAGTAAAACAGGTTTATAGGCAAATTTCTGTTTTTATGGTGGATTTCCGCCTGGTTATTCACATATTGTTCACTAAAACCAAGGCCAATATGAATTTAATATTAATTTTTTGTTACCTGATTTACCGGAGTCTTAAGCATCGTAATTTTTACTTCAAATGGCTTTGATTTAAACCTATAATTTATGAATTGGGAAACTGTTACCTCCGGCATTGGTCAAAAAGTTTATACATTATGGAACAATGGCCGCAAGCTGCTTACTCTCGGTTTTTACTCCGGTTCCAACTTCGCCAAAATAGAATATGAAGGAGGAAAACGCGCCTTTACTTTACGTTATGAAGGTTTCTTAAAAAGTAAAATGGTCATGCGTAATGAATATGGCGTACGCATAGCACAGATCAGCGCTGAAAATAAAGAAAACATTATCGCTTTAAACGACGAAAAGCTTTTTTATACAATAACTGAGGGCGAGCAACCGCAGGTTATCATTTATAAAGAATCAAAGGATAAACCGCTGGCTGTTTGCGCTCTGAAACTGGATAATGACAGGAGCATCCTGCCCTCCATAAAACCATCGGCCACACAGCATAGTTTACTGCTTGCGCTTTGCTGGTATTTATTCTCGCCTGTCGCTAAGGAAAACAACCGGGAGTTCGCTTAATCAAAACAGTTATAGCTCATTCCAGATTTCCTTTGCAAATTGCTCCAGCGAGGGATCCCTTGCTCCCATCAGCAGCAATACACAGTTACCCGTTAAATGAGAGCGGACAGCAGTAAGAAAGTCATTCCTGTTATCCGCAAAGAATGCCGGCTTATTTAATGCTTTCAGATCGCTGATCAAATCATTTGCTGAAATATCTTTTACCGCAGTGCCCCCGGCATAGAATATTTCACTCATCCATATTTCATCCTCCGGGCGGAGTACTTTAGCTATCTCCTGTACAAAATCATTGCGCAAAAACTTGGTAGGCCCATAGCCATGCGGCTGAAACCAGGCGATCACTTTTGGAGCAATGGGCTGACAGGCTTCAATTGCAGCCGCGCATTTTACTGGGTTATGCGCAAAATCATCAATCACCCATACACCATTTTTATTTCCCAGTACCTGGTGGCGGCGATAGATACCTTCATATTTATGTAATGCCTCCGCAGAAATCGTAAGATCCACACCCAACTGGGCGGCAATGGCGGATGCGGCAAGTGCGTTTTCCATATTGTGTTTTCCCACCACATTCAATTTGAAATCAGCGCCATTTATTGTAAATGAAATAGTCAGCCCTTCCTGGTGAAATGAGGTGGCTTTATACCCGGCATCATTCTCATTCCATGAAAAGTCCTGCTGAATATCCTGCGAAAAATTTTTCGCCAGGTAATGAGATTGATTGACTACAAACCTTTTTGAATTTTCTTTAAACACCTTAAAAATATCCAGCAGTATTTCAATTTCTTTATGGTCCTTATCAATATTTAATAATAACCCGATCTCCGGTTTATACTGAACAATAGAGCCATCGCTTTCATCAGCCTCAATTACCAGCCATTCACCCACTCCTACTTTGGCATTCCCGATCTTTCCTTTCTTAATAATACTTACCAATCCGGCACCACTGATAATACTTGGCTGTAATCCGGCATATTCCAGTATATCAAATAGCATGGCAGTGGTGGTGCTTTTCCCGCTCGTTCCGCCGATCGCAATTGTCTTCTTGCTACCGGCGATTATCGCCAGCAATTCAGACCGCTTAATGATGGGAATATTCAGTTGCTTTGCTTTTTGTACTTCGGCCACTGTATCTTCTACAGCAGTGGACACTACCACCAGGTCGGTAGCCGTCGTGATGCCTTCGCCGTTCTGCATAAAACATTCAATGCCTTCCGCTTCCAGCTTTTCCTTTGCTTCATTATACTCTCCTTCTTTAAAAAAGCGGTCGCTCCCGGAAACATTTTTCCCAATTCCTTTTAGATACTGGGCGATGGCGCTCATACCGCTGCCGGCTACACCAATGAAAAAAGGGTTTTTAAAATCATGGATAGTAGAGATCATGATGCAAATAAAAGCAATTAGTTCAAAACATTTCATTAACCAATACAATCAATTGGCCGGGCTGCTTTACCATTTGATGCAAACAGGGCTGGCAACAGCTCCATGTATTTCGTAGCATTGCCATACATTAAACCTTATCATTAAAATCACCGGCTATGAGCAATTTATTTTCTTCACACACAAATCTTGCATCTGTAACATCCCTGAAAGGCAAAAAAATACTTTTCGCGACTTTCCCGGCTGACGGGCACTTTAATCCATTGACAGGACTGGCTGTTCATTTAAAATGGCTGGGCTGTGATGTACGCTGGTACACTTCTAATAAATATGCAGGGAAACTCCAAAGATTGAATATTCAGCATTTCCCTTTCAAAAAAGCCGTAGATATCGCCGACCTGGAGAATATTTTTCCCGAGCGTGATTCAATTAAAGGCCAGGTAGCCAAACTGAAGTTCGACATCATTAATGCGTTTATTCTTCGCGGACCGGAGTTTTATGTTGACCTCCTGGAGATACATAAAAGTTTTCCATTTGATGTTTTAGTGGCCGATTGCGCATTTACAGGAATCCCGTTTGTCGCTGATAAAATGAACATACCGGTTATCTCAATAGGAGTATTACCGCTTACAGAAACTTCGAAAGATCTTCCTCCTGCAGGTCTTGGACTGACACCCACCCATTCTATATGGGGGAGAATAAAACAAAGCGTACTCCGGTTAGCAGCCGACCTTATTTTTTTCCGTGAACCAAATAAAGTAATGAAAAAAGTTCTGACAGCAAACGGAATTGACACACTCAACACCAATGTATTCGACCTGATGGTAAAAAAATCAACCCTACTCTTACAAAGTGGTACACCGGGTTTTGAATATTATCGTAGTGACCTGGGGAAAAACATTCGTTTCATTGGTTCACTATTACCTTACCAGTCAAAAAAACAAACAACGCAATGGACAGATGAAAGACTGAACAGGTACCAGCAAATAATAGTAGTGACACAAGGCACTGTTGAAAAAAATGTTGAAAAGATCCTTGTACCCACACTGGAAGCATTTAAGGATACAGATGTATTAGTCATCGCCACTACGGGCGGAACTGGTACATCTGAATTGAAAAAAAGGTTTCCGCACAACAACCTGGTGATTGAAGATTTTATTCCCTTTGGCGATATCATGCCTTATGCTGATGTATATATTACCAACGGTGGTTATGGAGGCGTGATGCTGGGAATAGAAAATCAATTACCCTTAGTAGTGGCCGGTGTGCATGAAGGTAAAAATGAGATCAACGCCAGGATCGGGTATTTTGAACTGGGCATTAACCTGAAAACAGAATGGCCAAAGCCCGAACAAATGAAGAAGGCTATTGAAGAAGTGACCAGGAATAAAAAATACAAAGAGAATGTAGTAAACCTGGCAAAAGAGTTCAGCCATTACAACCCGAATGAACTCTGCGCCCGGTATATCAAAGAAGTTTTACAAAAAACAGGGAGGCTATATATCAGCAGAAAAAAAGAAGAGGAAAAGATATACTAAGTACCGGACGCTGAAACCAACGCTTGCCTGTCCTGTTTGAAACGGGGCAGGCATTTTTTTACAAAAGGTTTTTCTTACTATGGCTACGTATCATTTCTCCATAGCCTTGCTTCTTAGCTAAAGCCGTTACAGCCCATGCTATTCGTTTGGCTTTTGTTTCTACCGTTTTTGCGCTGTCAATCCATTTGCTGAAGTAGCGCTGGTGAGAAGCTGCGAGTGTCTTAAAGAATTCTATAGCCGCAGGTTCATCAGCCAGGCAATCCATAAAATCTTTATTGAACTGAAATGTTCTTTTATCTTCTTCCAGCTTTACTTTTACCATCGCCCCTTTCCTTTCACCCATACCTTTTCGCATATCTGCATTCACCGCCATAATAAAAACTCCGCCACCCATGGGCATCAGGGCGATATGCTCAATAGGATATTTGTCCAGCTTTCCCCTGACACGAAATGATTTTTTATTACCGGGCTTTAATTGCTGCGCAATATCCACCGGGATCTCGATATAGGTCCAGCCGGTCTTTTCGCCCTGTGCTGAAAATTGTTTTAGCGTAGCCGTAAATTCAATCATAGCTTTGATGAATAATTAAATTTCGGTATTGCAATTGAAATCAGCAACATTCTTTAAATCAGTTTATATGAAAAAGCCCATCTCTTTATTTTTTGAAAAATTTTCAGCTAAAGTAACCAAAGCCACAGGGAAACCACTGGCATTTATACTAGCCTGTTTCATTATTATTGGCTGGGCAATAACCGGTCCCTTTTTTCATTATTCAGACACCTGGCAATTAGTCATTAACACCGGCACTACCATTATTACTTTCCTGATGGTATTCGTCATCCAGCAGTCGCAGAATAAAGATACGCTTGCCCTTCAGCTAAAATTAAATGAACTGATAGCGGCAACGGCCACCGCAAGTAACCGGCTGGTAGATGTAGAAGATCTCACGGCAGCAGAACTGGAAACCCTGAAAAAATTTTATATTAAACTATCCGAACTTGCGAAGAAGGAAGATAACATACACGCTACTCATTCTGTTGATGAGGCAAAAGAGATACACCTGCATAAGAAAAGGATAGCTAAAAAATAAATCATCTTACCCTGTCTTATTTCACCGCCTGGAAAGGTTAAAAGATTTTAAAATTCCTGTCCGTTACTGAATGATAATTTTCCCCGGCTTATATTTAAAGATATTTAACGCGGATCACTAACGGCGATCATTCCATGAATAAATTTTTTACTCTTATCTTCCGCAAATTATTGTTCACTTTCTGTTCCCTGGTGTTTGTAACACTGGTGAATGCGCAACTTGTTAGGTCGGGCAAGGATGGTACTCCCATTAAGATCACAGTAACTAATCCCAAAAAAGAACCTGTTCCGTTTGCTACCATCACTGTTACTGACAGAAATGATTCTCTACGGTCTGAAAAAAAAGTAGCCGATAGCAGCGGGGTAGCTTTATTTATACTTTCAAAAGGAGTTCAGTATATCATTTCAATTTCCGCTATTAATTATCAGCCACAGGAAAAAGGTATAACAGTTACTGACAATCAAAAAACATTTTCTCTTTCGTTAGAATCTGCCGCAAAAACACTGGGGGGTGTAGTAGTCACATCATCCAAACCGCTCATGCGCCAGGAAGATGATAAAACCATTGTTGATCCGGAGAATCTTGTTGCGGCCTCTACCAACGGTTATGAAGTAATAGAAAAAACACCGGGGCTTTTTGTTGACCAGGATGGTAATATTTATATCAGCAGCCTTACCCCCGCTACTGTACAGATCAATGGCCGTGATATGAAGATGAGCGCCGGTGATGTGGCGACCCTGCTGAAAAGCCTGCCTCCTAATTCCATTTCAAAAATTGAAATAGTAAGAACGCCTTCAGCCAAATACGATGCATCCAGTACCGGGGGCATTGTCAATGTTGTATTAAAGAAAGGTGTAAAGATCGGCATGACTGGCAGCGTAAATGGGGGTATGCAACAGGGAACTTATGGCAACCAGTTCATCGGTTTCAACCTGAATAATAATGATGGTAATAAAAGCTCATTCCTGAACCTGAATTACAGTAAGCGGAACACGTACGAAAAAATAATAACTGACCGCATTTTTGCTCCTGACTCCATGCTAAGCCAGGATGCTTTTACTAAATACCCGGCTACTACTTATTCTGCCGGTTATGGTCTCACCTTTCCAATAGGTAAAAAATGGGATATTGATTTTGGCACCAGCGCCAGCCTGAATGATTTTGATAATAAAACCAGTAACCGCAGTGTGATCAAAAAGATCAGCACCTCCCAAACCCTCACCGATAACCTGAACCAGGTAACCAACAATGGAAGCTCTCTAAACTTCAGATCCGGTGTGGAGGGCAAACTAAAAATTGATTCTATAGGTTCTGAATGGAACAACGATATATTTTACAACTTTACCCAGAATAAATCGGAGCAGGTGTTTGCTACTTATTTTTACACCCCCTTTTTAACAATTACGGGAGGGGATGGTAAAGGTGATAGTAAACGGAATTTTTTCCACCTGCAATCTGACCTGAAGCTAAAGATGAAGAAAAGATTTACTTTGGAAATAGGCGCAAAATCTTCCCTGCTCAATTTCAAGAGTATCACTGATTATTACAAGGAATCCGGTGGCAACCGTATAAAAGATCCGGGCCGTACCAATACATTCAATTACAACGAAAATATCAATTCGCTTTACCTGCAGGGGTCGCAAACCTTCGGAAAAGATATCGTTCTAAAAGCCGGCACACGCCTTGAAAATACCAATATGGAAGGAAGGCAGATCATCCCGGATGATACTTCTTTCAATATTCACAGAACTGACTTCTTTCCTTACATCTATCTCAGCAAAGTGATTATGAAGATCGCCGGTTATGACCTGAGAGCTTATCTGGTTTACCGGCGCACTATCAGCAGACCGGTATATGAACAACTGAATCCTTTTCCAAGATACGTTGATCAATACCTTTCGGAAGCAGGCAACCCTTCCTTGCGTCCGCAGTTCACTCAAAACTATGAAGCTAATATCAGTGTAGATGAACGCCCCCTCCTCGCCGTAGGTGTCAATGATACCAAAGACATTTTCACCAATGTTATTTACCAGGCGGATACCAGCCAGAGCCAGGCTTACAGAACGTATGACAATCTCGGAAAAAACAAAGAATGGTATTTACGCGGTCTCGGCGTAATACCTCCGGGCAAAAGATATTTCTTTGTACTGGGTGTACAGTATAATCATAATTTCTACCAGGGATTGTATGAAAATCAACCGCTGTCTTTTAAGAAAGGGACCTGGACTTTCTTTACTTACCAGACATTCAAAATTGATAAACGTTCTGTTATTACATTAAACGGGTTTATGAGGTTGAAAGGTCAGCAGCAATTTTATGAGCTTACATCATTTGGCTCATTGAATGCAAGTGTAAACAGGAAGTTCCTCAAAGAAAAACTGGTAGTGACACTTAGCCTGGGTGATATGTTTGCCACTAACAAAAACAATTTCACTATTAAACAGGGTTCTGTTGATGCCAGTGGGTTCCGGCAAGCGGATACAAGACGCTTTGGAATAAATATCCGCTATAGCTTTGGTATCCGTAAAAAGGAAGAATCCAACAATATCTTCAACGTAGAATCGCCTGAAAAAGCAAACTAGTAAGCAGGGTAATAAAAATAATTCTCCCGGGCTTATGTAAATAAAATGTAACAGCATCTTATTGTCGTTCCCTGGTCTGTTTTCTTACATTCATTCACACAAACTAAAAGCCATGCGACAACTGCGCCACTTCATCTTCATCAGCATTTTTTTATATGTCTGCACCTCACGTTCAATCAGCCAGGATGTGATGGATCCCGGGAAAGAAGCAATATCCAAATCATCCAAACCACAAAAATTTGATAGCCAGCTTACAAAACTTGTCAATAAACCCGGTGTTGCCGATGCTTATCCTTTTCTTTCCGGCGATGGCCTGCGTTTATATTTTACTTCTAACCGGGAAGGTGGTCATGGTCGTTTTTTTATCAGCAAAAGAAATAATATACATGAACCTTTTGACGAACCGACAATACTAAGCAAATACCTGACCGATGGATATTATGCCGGTTCATTGACCGCCGACGAATTAACACTATGTTTGGTAAAGTCTGGTAAAATGTATATCTCAAAAAGAAAAAGTCTGTATGGTGAGTTCAGTGAACCTGTCCAGGTAAAAGGCATCAAAGAGAATTATCATTTTGGCCCAGCTATTTCCCCGGATGGAAACGAGATCATTGTTATGTCAACAGAAAATTGCAGTGAAATAGTCCGGGTATATAAAAAGGTTTCAGAAAATGAGTTTTTCGAAGCAGGCGAATTACCCATACCAGATGGCTCAGATCCGGGACCGGGTCAATTCAGTAAAGACGGCTTGTCCTATTACTTCAGTTTTGAAAATCCCAATAAAGAAGTTTCCATCTGGCGTTATAGCAGGTTATCTGTTACAGGTAAATTTGTTGACCTGGAAGAATTGCCCGTAAAAATAAATGCGCTTCAGCGGAATTTTCAGCCAACAATAAATGCCGATGCCTCCATCATTGTACATACTACTTCGCAAAATGATCTCTGGGAAGAAGATGATATTGTAGTAGTAAATGATCCGGATAAGGCGCTTGCTGCGCCGGAACAATTTACCAGTATTGTAAAAAATAATGATCATTCTTTAACCGTAAAGGGCAAGGTTACTACACTTCAAATAAGAACTTTTCCGAATCCTTTCCAGGGCGATATTATTCTTGAAATGACCCTGGCGCCGGGTGAAGGCACTGTGTTTATACTATATGATATAAGTGGCAGGCTGATAAAAAAACAACTCATAGTCAGTACGAAAACAAATATCCGGCTGGCTAACCTGCCATCAGCTACCTATATCTACCAGGTAATTGATGGCAGAAAAAAACTTATTTCTTCGGGTAAACTGGTAAAAGGATAGAACAAGCAGGGCTGGTAATTTTTTTCAACTGCTTCTCTTTTACAGGATACATGTAGGAGCCATTCTTTTAACGTATTCTCTTAAAAATAAAAGCCGTTTATAACTATTAAACCCTTACCTTCGCCCCGTTAATTTGAGTTCTTCTGCATCTTGTAAGTGAATGAACTTTCTGCTACGTAAAAACATGCTAATAGTCAGTCTTCTTATGCCTTGCGTTTTTCTCAAGTATTATTTATTTATCAATTTATTTACGAATGAACATTTATGTTTCTAATTTAAGTTTCTCCGTACAGGATGATGACTTAAGAGGATTTTTTTCAGAGTATGGTGAAGTTTCTTCTGCCAAAGTGATTATGGACAAATACACAAACCGCAGCAAAGGCTTCGGATTTGTAGAAATGCCTGATGATGCAGCTGCTCAAAAAGCAATTGCTGAACTTGACGGCGGTATGGTTGAAGGCCGTGCTATTAAAGTAATGGTCGCTAAGCCGAAAGAGGAAAGAAGCAATAACAAGCCTTCTTATTCTAACAGCCGCTGGTAATTATCTCCGACAACAGAGTTATTACAGGATAGAAAAGGGGGGGCAACAATACTGCTCTCCTTTTTATTTTTTTACTTTAAACATTTTAATTATGACTAATGACCTGATTGAAAAATATGTAGCTCCAAGACATGCCGGAGAGAAAGAAATTAAAATATTCTTTAAACAACGCAGTACTATCACCGGTATATTCATTAAAGGAACCGACTACGATGAACTTCGCTCAAAGAATTTCTGGCGGATAGTTACCAATACAAGTATTGAAACCTGGAAAAAGACAAAAGATGTCAACCTGGCTAAAATATTCAATGGCACTGAGTTTACAAGACTCGCTGAAGATTAAAAAACACTGACAAGTACTTATAATAAAACCTCCGGAATTCCGGAGGTTTTAATTTTTTATTGACCCAGAGCCCATTTTATCAGGAAACTATGCTCTTTGTTTTGCTGTTGTTTTTTTCTTTGTTTTCTTCAGCGCCAGCTCAATAGCTGCACTAAGGTTAGCAAAGGTGGGCTTGCCGGTAAACGGCTCATCGTTGATAAAGAATGCAGGCAAATCCTTCACTCCCCGGCCTATCCCTTCTTTCAGGTCATCCTGCACCTGCCAGCCATAGATACCATTTACAAGGTCGTCAAGGAATTTCTTATTATTTACCCCCGCCTCTTTAGAATGAAGCTTCAGGCTGGTAGTTCCAAGGTTACGACGGTTGTTGAACAATACATTATGCATTTCCCAGAATTTACCTTCCTGGGCAGCAGCCACAGCAGCCTCACCAGCTTTCATGCTGCGCTGGTGAATACGGGTAAGCGGAAAATGACGAAAATTGAATCGGATTTTCCCTTCATATTCTTCGAGTAATTGCTTCACAACTTCATTCGCCTTGGCACAATCTTCATTTTCGTACTCTCCAAACTCCATCAACGTTACCGGGGCGTCTTTACTACCTACAAAAATTTCTTTGGGTTCAATGATAATTTCGATCTCTTTTTTAAATGCCATTTTTTATCTCCTTTTTTTATATCTGCCTAAGTCTTAAGGACTTCAGGCTGATCATCTATATAACAATTTCCTGGTTATTTGGTTGAATTATTTTGGCTTTTCCAGGGGATTTAACCACTACGAAAGCGGTTGAAGATAGTATTTTTTTTATCCCATGGTTCTACTCAAAAAATTAAATTTATAAACGGTATATCCCCATTTTGAGAATCAAGGAGATAGCGGATAATAAATAAATTGCCGGGGCACAAAAATGGCTTACTAATATGAATAACTGAATAGAAAAAAGCCGGGTAAACCCTTTTATTTCTACGCATTAGTGATTACAAAAGAGCGCCGGAGCTTTCCCAAAAAGCAGGGCTACTTAGAGGTTTTCTTTCCGAAACCTTACTAAAAAACAGGATAATCGTTAAAAATGGAAAAGTTATTACTGCGTAAAAAAATCGTTTTGAAAATAATAAAATCGTTGGGCATCATGCACCCCATCCCCTGAAATGCACTATCACAGTGGGTTTTAAGGTTTAATTATCAGCTTTACCGTTCCCAAATGGACAATAAGTTGGTTTGCGGGGCGATTGCCCGCTCGTTACTTTTACATCATCGAAACAAAAAATACCCTACGGCAGGTCTAAATGCCGCTCCCCACTTAACGGGCCCCATTTGAAACTCCACTTTTGTTTGCCCGGTTGCCCCATACTCATTAGTACATACATTTTTTGCTTGCTCCAAAATCGTATTAACAATCATAAATAAAAAGATTATTAACCTTTAAAATTAGAATTATGAAAACAATGATCAACACCCGTTTAATCGCTATTGCATTAGTTGCATCTTTTACTGTAGCTTTTGCTTCACCCGCAATGGCTGGTGACGAAAAGAAAGTAATCCCGGTAGAATTGAAATTCATCGGCAACGTTAAAAATCAGCCGCTTTTCCACATGACCTTTACCGGCACGGAAGAAAATACATTTACCATCGTTGTTCGTGACGAATACGGAAATGTATTGTACAGGGAAAATGTAAAAGGCGGAAGTTTCACTAAAAAATTCCTGTTAAACACGGAAGAAATTGGTGATGCTGAACTGAAATTTGAAGTTACCGGCAAAAATTTTGAAAAGCCGGTTGTATTTGAGATCAACAGGCAGACCCGCTTTATAGATGATGTGGTAATAAGCAAAATGAAATAAGCAGTTTGAGGAAATTTAAATTTTACGATGCCCCGGTGTTACCGGGGCATCTTCTTTTATACCCATTGCCGCAAAATGAAAACACATCCCACCTGGTCTTTTAAATGGGCCTGTTATCTCCTCTTTAAAAATTTGTAGCTTCACTGACCCCTGTAGCTATTAGTAGAAGATATTTCTCACTATACTTACCCGGCTTGAAAAACAGGCAGCCTTCATTATAACACTCTTTTCATGATGGCGGTAAGATGTATGATGGCTATTATCATCCATTACAGGGAATGCTGGGCTGAAATAACTGTATTCGTGCTGTTGTTTACCTGCTTCATCTGTCATTGTCAATTGTTAAATCACTCTGAAAAATAATCAGATACTTGTTCCGGTTGACTAATTACCGCATTTTTATACTTACTACCAGGCCATGCACCGGAACTGCTGTTTACTATTACTGTCGCTTTTGTTCTCCCCAATCCTGCATGCGCAATATTTTAAAGTTTCCGGCAAGATCACCAATAATAGACTCGAACCACTTGCATTGGTAACGATACAGGTGAAAGACCTCCAGGCAGGAGTGATCACTAAAGAAGACGGTACTTACGAACTAAACCTCGAAGAGGGAAAGTATGATCTTATCATCAGTATGATGGGGTTTAAAACACAGATCATCACGCTTACGATCACCAAAGATTATATCCAGAACATCATCCTGGAAGCAGATGAAATGAAAAATCTTTCCGAAGTAGTTGTAAGGGGAAAAAGTAAAGACAGGTCGGAAGAGATCATCCGCCATGTGATACGCAATAAAGAAAACGTATTGTCAGCGGCAGGAGCTTATTCCTGCAATGTATATATAAAAGCTGTCCAGGAAGATTCATTATCCAAAAAGAGAAAGAAACGCCCCATAGCTGATTCTGCACTTCAAAAAGACGCTGACCTCCGGCGAATGGCGATGGCGGAAATATCACTCCACTATGATCACGAAACAGGCAACCGTGTAAAAGAAGAAAGAACCGGTGTTGTAAAAAGAGGCAACCCCGAAAGTTTGTTTTACCTGTCGCTGACCGAAGGAGATTTTAATTTGTATAATAACTTCATTAAATCCCCCGTCCTGTCAGAGGTTCCTTTTATATCACCGGTAAGTTACAGCGGCCTTGCTGCTTATAAATATAAAATGATCAGTATAAAACAGGAAGGCGCCAGGAAAATTTATACTATCAGTATAAAACCAAAACAATTAAGCAATGTAACGGTGGAAGGAGAACTCACCATTATAGACAGCGCCTGGGTGATACTAAGTTCCCGTTTCAAACTACCCGGTTATCATATCCCGGAATACGATCTATTTGAGATTCACCAGCAATATGGTTTTGTTGAAAACACCGCATGGATGATCACCCGCCAGCAATTTACTTATTATTCAAAAAGCGGTAAGGCAAAATCGTCGGGAGAAACAATTGTTTCTTATAATGACTTTGAACTGAATAAAGAGTTCCCAAAAAAATATTTCGGTACCGAAGTCAGTTCTACCGCGCAGGAAGCGTATGAAAGAGATAGTTCTTTCTGGCAAAAAACAAGGACAGAACCTTTAACAGTAAAAGAGATCCGATTTATCCAATACAAAGACAGCATTTATCGTGTCACTCATACCAAAGCCTATCTTGATTCTATTGACAAAGTGACCAATAAAGTCACCTGGAAGAAGGTATTGCTGTTCGGGCAAACCATTTATAGCCGGGAGAAAGAAAGAACGTGGCAGTTGCCGCCACTCATTGCCCTTTATCAACCATTTCAATTTGGCGGAACGAGAATTGAGGCTAGTGCCTTTTATTTGAAAATATATAAATCAAGAAAGAATATTGCCGCTAATGGCAATATCAGCTATGGTTTAAGAAACCGTGATGTAAACGGAAGTTTTGGACTTCAGCGAATGTACAATCCATTTAATCGTGGCTTTTATCAAGTGGAATTAAAACGGAATTTTGAATACATCTTCGAAGGTGATGCATGGATCAACATGATCAAGCGGAATAATTTTTACCTGAACAATGGAATCGGTATTGGCCATGGCCTGGAACTGGCGAATGGTTTATTTTTCTATAGCAATTTTGATATTGCCCTGCGACGTTCGGTTAGTGGCTATAAAACCAATTCTAAAATAGACAGCCTTTTTGGTGATATAATGGATGACAACCAGGCTGTAGCTTTCGAACCGTATAATGCAGCCTATGGAAAGCTGACACTGAAATACACACCCGGTCAGCGATATATCCGTGAACCCAAAGAGAAGATCATACTCGGATCAGCCTGGCCTACATTCTATGCTACCTGGCGAAAAGGGATCCCGGATATTATGAAAAGTAAAGTGGATTTTGATTATCTCGAATTCGGTATAGAGCAGGAGCTGAAGTTAGGCATCAGTGGAGTTTCGAAATACAATATCAAGACAGGAAGCTTTATCAATACGAAAGATCTGCGGCTTATAGATTACCAGTTTCAAAGAAGAGGCGACCCGCTATTATTCATGAACCCGAACGAAGCATTCCAGTCGCTGGATTCAACGTTCCCGGTGTTCAAGCGTTTTTACCAGGGGCATTACCTGCATGAATTCAACGGGGCGATACTGAACAAAATACCGTTGTTCAAAAAATTGCAGCTGAGAGAAATTGCCGGTGCCGGTTTTTTAATTGCCCCTGAAAGAAATCTTCGCTATGCCGAAGTATTCGCCGGGGTGGAAAGAGTGTTCAAATGGCCATTCAATCCATTGTACAAATTAAAAATAGGCGTGTATATTATCGGATCTGCAGCTAACCAGTTTCGTAATCCGGTTCAGATAAAAATCGGGTTCAGTTCCTGGGACAAAAAAAGGAATAAATGGATTTAGTTGCCGGGCTGTAACGCAACTCAGCTTTTGTTGATTTTACTTTATCCCTGGCAATTATGCTGAACATAGCCATGCTGTAGATTATTAAATATGAGGAAAATTTCAACTCAAACAATAATTTGAGCCAGCAATTAGTTATAGAGACATAATGAAAACCAGGACATTCATTATTTCCTTACTCATACTTACAGGCTTCAATTTTTGCTACAGCCAAAACAGGCAGTATGGCAGATACAAAAACCTAAAACGTTATTGGGGTGATGAATTCACCCTTAATAAGGATTCGACATTTATTTATTATTGTAACAACAAAACACCTGGCAATATAGAATTTACTGATTCCTCTTTTGGGAGATACAAACTGGTGGGAGACACTATTTTTTTAAATTACTTATTCAACAATTATCATCCTTTTCTTAGCGACTCTCCCAAAGACTCATTAAAGTGGGAAATAATAGAACCTCATGGTTATTTTGGAAACAGACCACAAAAACTTTATTGGCGAAGAAAAAGACTTTACTACATAATTGAAGAAACCGGGGAAATTTTTTGGAATAAGGAGCATCACTTGAATCGCATAACTAAACAGTGACTCAGATCAGCGCCTCGTACAAAATTTCTACCGGATGCTTTGCTTTTCTCCCCGTTCCATCTTTTACCTGGTGACGGCAACTTGTGCCGGGTGCAGCTATAATAGTATTCTCATCAGCGCTGCGAACCGAAGGAAATAATACCATCTCCCCTACTTTCATCGAAAGATCATAGTGTTCTTTTTCGTAACCAAAACTTCCCGCCATACCACAACAACCCGAAGGGACCGTTTCAACCGTATAATTTTCAGGAAGCGACAATAACTTTACGGAAGGAGCAACCGATGATAATGCTTTCTGCTGGCAATGACCATGCAGTTTTATTGATCGCTTTTCTTTGGTAAATAACGAGGACGATATATTTCCTTTTTCAATTTCGGTAGCTATAAACTCATCAATCAAGAACACATTCTTTGCCAGTGCTTTTGCTGCTTCCAATTTGTCATCATCCGCAAGGTCAATATACTCATCCCTGAAAGTAAGTATAGCTGATGGCTCGATACCAATCAATGGCGTATCCGCAGTAATTAATGGCGACAGCATTTCAATATTCTTATTGGCGATCTTTTTTGCACTTCGTAATAAACCTTTGGACAACCATGCTCTGCCGCTTTCTGTATGTTCTGGAATAACTACTTCATACCCCAGCTTTTCCAGGAGTTGAATTGCTTTTATCCCGATCTCTGTATCATTGAAGTTGGTAAACTCATCACAGAACAGATACAGTTTCCTGTTACCGGTTGCTGGTTTCCTGTTCTTTTCGTACCACTTTTTCAGCGTCGTTTTATACAGTGTCGGCATAGAACGCTTTGCTGCGAAACCAGAAAGACGTTTTACTAATTTACTTACTGCTCCATTGGTCATCATAAAATTGTACATACCCGGCCAGGTAGCGCCTAATGAAGAAGAAGCATTGAACCTTGCGATCAGTTTGGAACGGAACGGTACACCGTTGGCATCATAATAATGTTGCAAAAACTCTGCTTTCAGTTTAGCCACATCCACATTACTCGGACATTCTGATTTGCACCCTTTGCAACTTAAACAAAGATCCATCACTTCATAAATTTCTTTATGATCAAAACGGTTTACCTTATCTGAGTTGGTCAAAAACTCACGAAGGATATTGGCTCTTGCCCTTGTTGTATCTTTTTCATTACGTGTAGCCATATAAGAAGGGCACATCGTCCCACCGCTTAATGGTGTCTTACGGCAATCGCCGCTGCCATTGCATTGCTCGGCATGTTGCAAAACATCCTGGTTATGAAAACGAAAAATAGTTTTGAAAGCAGGTGTCGTTTGCCCCGGCACATAACGGAGCATGGTATTCATCGGCGGCGTATCAACAATCTTATTCGGATTGAAAATATGATGGGGATCCCAGGCTTTTTTAATTTCTTTTAATAAAACATAGTTCTTCTCTCCTACCATTTGTTTAATAAACTCACCCCGCAAACGGCCATCACCATGTTCACCGCTTAATGAACCATTATATTTTTTTACCAGCGTAGCGATCTCTTCCGCAATAGTGCGGAATAACTGGTTGCCTTCTTTTGTTTTTAAATTAATGATGGGACGAAGATGTATCTCACCGGATCCCGCATGGGCATAATGCACAGAATATAAACCGTACTTTTTCAATATCTCATTAAAATCCCGGATATAGGCGGGAAGATCATGCACATCAACAGCCGTATCTTCTATCACGGGCACGGCTTTTTCATCGCCCGGCAAATTACTCAGTAAGCCAAGACCAGCTTTACGCAGTGTCCATATCTTTTTCGTATCAGCGCCAAAAAGCAGGGGAAAATGATAACCCAGGCCAGTTGCCCGCATCTCCGCTTCGCATTTTTGCGCATCGGCTATCACTTCTTCTCTTGTACTTCTTGCAAACTCAATTACCAGTATCGCTCCCGGATCACCCTGCACAAAAAAACGGTTTTTTAGCTGTTCGATATTATTCTTCGTACACTCCAGTATATAATGATCAATCAATTCACTGGCGCTGATATTATATTTCAGTGCGATTAGGTTAGCCCTCAATGATTCATCAATAGAATTAAAATGAACGCACAGCAATCCTGTTTCTTTGGGTGGCAAGGGCACCACGTTCAGTTTGATCTCCGTGATAAACGCCAGTGTACCTTCCGAACCTGCGATCAATGAACAGAAATTAAAATCAGATCCGCCGGCCGTGAACGGTGCTGTCTCCAGTAAAAGATCAACGGCATAACCTGTGTTTCTCCTTTCCACTGATTTTTTGGGAAACTCTTTTCTTATCTCAACCTGGTTTTCGTAATTGCTTAACAAGCTTCTTACTTTTTTATAAATATCCGCTTCCAGCGTATCGCCTTCACATTTAGTATGAAACTCATCAAGACTTACTGTTTTAAATATCGCTTCACTTCCATCACTCAATAACGTTTTTACTTCCAGTAAATGTTCACGGGTACTGCGATACACGACCGAGTTAGAACCACAACTGTTATTGCCTACCATTCCACCGATCATTGCCCTGTTAGCTGTTGATGTTTCCGGACCAAAGAATAAGCCATGAGGCTTAAGAAACATATTCAGTTCATCCCGGATTACACCCGGTTGTACACGCGCCCATTTCTCTGCTTTGTTTAATTCAAGAATGCTGGTAAAGCTCCTGGAGACATCCACTATAATTCCATTACCCACCACCTGGCCTGCCAGCGATGTGCCGGCTGTTCGGGGAATAAGAGAAGTATGGTTTGTATTTGCAAAAGCGATCAGCTTTTTTATATCCTCTTCTGTTTTGGGAATAGCTACCGCCAGGGGCATTTCGCGGTACGCGGATGCATCGGTAGCATACAGCGTACGCATGGTAGTATCGGTATAAAACTCTCCTTCTAATGTGGCGGCTAACTGCTGTAGCAGGGCGTTCGTCATGAGCTGATAATATTGAGCCTGTTTTGAAGCAGCGAAAATAACGCAAGAAAATTTGACTCCAGGGAAAACCAGTAATCGCTGCCCCTGTAATGACTTGCCCCGGCTTTATAAGACCGGGGCAAGTAATAGAAGAAGATATGTTAACGGTATTATTGGTATTGTATATACACAGGCTGCGGTTTCAACGCCAGCACTTCCTGTGGTGTCAGCAGACGACCGTTGTTCTTTGTGTCGTTTTTATAAAATATTTTGAAGCCTGTATATTCCACAGGTTCTTTATGTATGTATTGTTTATAGGTATTCATCTTCAGCGGGGCATGTCCCCAGCCATCCATGTCCATTACTATTTGCACTTCCGGTCTTGTTTTTATCTGCTTATAGTTTGTCACCCCGTTTTGTGTAAAGCGGTGTACGATGAATACTTTGGGTGTAAGACTATTTTCCTTTACCAGTTTAGCGAGGTATTCAGTCGCATAATTGATATCCGCTGCATCAAATGTACCCACTACTTTACCCGGCGCCTGTCCGCCTTTCATCGAAAATTCCGGGTCAATGCCCAGGTGTACGTTAGGCATCTTCAGGTATTTTTCCAGTTCTGGAAGTTCCTGCTGTAAGGTGCTATGTCCTACCTGCACATCTATAAATACAAGGGCATTGATCTTGCTGGCCATACTCAATACAGAATCTATCTGGTGAAAAGGCATTCTGAGCCTGTAGGTATTACCCTTACCCGGGCTGCCTTGTGCCGTTACTGCTATATAATGAAGTGCGGGAACTACCTCCAGTACGGAGTCTGCTTTTTGCCAGGCAGCTACTTCCTGCTGAAGCTTTGCGAGCATTTCTGCAGGCGGAAGCTCACCAAGTATCCCCATTTGTTTTGAATACAGGTTGCCATAATAAGACACAATCCTCTTAAAAGGGAAAATAGACCCCGCCAAAGGATACTCGGTTTTTACCGGCCATTTGCCTGTTGTATCTCCATTGACAATATGTGCGATCTTGCTGTCATATTCTTCTATGTCTGACAATATAGGGACAGCGGCTTTCCTTGTACTGTCTTCTGTGGTGCCAGATGCGGACACCGGTGTTTCCTTGTCAGATGAATTGGAATGAAACACTACTTTGTAGCCGCCAAAAATAATAGCGAGCAATAAAGCGATAGATAAACCTACAAGAAGGTAAAATGAATAAGGCCGGTTGCCGGCTGAGGAGGATACTGGATAATTCATAAGATACAAATTTCGATAAGGCAGTTTTGTTGTTATTCTGTAACGTGAAATTAATCAAAAAAGTATGCCAGGCTATGATACTCTCCCGCCTACCCGCATGAAAATTTACGTGTCAATGCAGGGATATTTACAATAACAAAAAGACATTGAAACATTAGGCCGGAGCGAGGCTAAGTTTATATTCTTTGCTAACATTTTGACTTCCTTCTGCCACCATCGCCTTTGAACAACATCGTTAAATCGGGAAAGTATCAGTACTTCCTGTAACAACCCGTTGGGCTTCCTGAAAAAAGCATGGGGCTAATGTAAAGATGCCGGGTAAGTCGTTGAAAAATAATGCATCATGATCTAATACCCATGTTGGACATACTGATATACGAGATAAGTTGGCTTGATATCCCCAACTGCCCCGTTTACTTTTACAAGATCAAAACGAATAATAACCTGCTTACTGCTCATCTCTGAAAATCCCGTTTACCGGGAATCCTGACTTTTACTTGCCCTTTTGTTTGTCTTTATACAATGGTTGCGATCCGGGAATTTTTTAAACACGAATCTGTTACACTTAAAAATATAACACCCATGAAAAAGATATTCATCAACAAAAAACTTATTATAATTGCTTTCTTTACCGTTTTTTCCATAGGTTCCGCTACATCTGCCATAGCGAATGATGGCAAAAATCCATTACCTGTAGAATTAAAATTCGTTGGTAATATCAAAAATCAGCCGCTTTTCCAGTTGAGCTTCGCCGGCAATGCGGAAGAAAATGATTTCACCATCACCATCAGGGATGAAGAGGGCAATGCACTCTACAGTGAAAACATTAAAGGAGAAAATTTTTACAAAAAATTCCTGCTGAACAGTGAAGAGACCGGAAGCGACACATTGCGCTTTGAGGTGATCAGTAAAAAATCCGGCAAAAGCGTGGTATTTGAAATAAACCCGAAAGCAGCTATGCAGGATATGGTAGTAAACAAAGTAAAATAAGCTAAGCCCGTCACATAATTGTTATTTGCAATACACCGGCTGAAACTGGTGTTTGCTATTTTAATAGTACTGCTAAAAAGGGTATAACGGGCTGAAAAGACATTCTTTTCCGTGTGTTCAGGCTTAAAATACATTCGTCTTCGCCTGGCATAAACTAATCAGCCTGTTATCAGTTTATACCATTACCTTTACAGTGATTTAAACTGACCGTCTTATCCCCCTTAGCTGTTTACTTCTTTTCATTGTATCTGGCTATTCATTTTAATACGAAACTGATCACACAATGTTTGTACAAACCTGGATTAAATATCTGCCCGTGCTTAAAATAGTATTGAAGCGTTCCGTTACGGGTGATCAAACCCTGACGATGAATGCTTCAGATTTTCAACGGGCGGCAGGTGGCCGCAAGATCAAGTTCAGTTTTTCCATCACCCTGCCTAATGGTCGTCTCCAGACAATGAACAACCCTCCCCCGATCGCCAGGGAACTGGTAGAAGTTTTACAACAGGATGACATGACCCGCCAGCTTATCCGCCAGCACGATTTTGAATTTACCCTGAGCAATAGTCTCCAGTTAGTGATCAAAAATGTTTCCCCGCCTGTTGCCGAAACTGCTGATAGTGATACCGCAGAAACAACGGCTAAATAAGCATACACATTTTACAGGTTTATTCGGTTGTCTGAAGTTAACAATCATGCTGACATAGGATTTATTCCTGCATGTTCTGTAACCCGCATTTCCGCGAAACAAAAAATGCATGTTGAACAGAGTCTGGCCTTATTCCACAATTCATTCTAAAATAAACTATCCCGTTTTTCTCTCCGTTAGTTTTACAACATTAATAATTGCATACCATCCAATGTAATTCGGCTACCAGTTAGACAAGATCAGCAAATGAATCATTTATTGCTATGTTAAGAAAGGAAATCATTTTATTTCTTCTTTCTTTTTTGAAGTTGACTGATATCGTCAAGGTCTTTATAACGTCCCGCAGCTTTTTTGGCATCTATCAGGCTGTTGATATGAAGGAACCGCACCGGCAGATCATCCTCCTGGTGAATCACGGATTTTTGAAACGCCTCTTCAAAGTCAAGTCCTTTCACCGCTGTCATTAATTCAATCTTTACGGGTTCTACTCCAAACATCCATACATCAAACTTATCACTCAGGAAATTTTCTTCCATCATATCAAAAACAGGCATCCTGAACTCATTAAACGCTTTTACTATTCTTTTATAATTATCACTTGTTTTTTTAACCCATACATCCATATCGCCTGTAGTTCTCACATATCCATGCAGGATCACGGCCATACCACCGACAAGGATATATTCAACCTCCTGGTTATTGAATGCTTTCAAAAAATCCCTGAAATCTTCGTTGAAATAATCAGCCATGCTTACGTTTTGAGAATACTACCCTGTCTAATTTGGTGGAAGGTTTTACCCGGAAGGCCATACATATAAGATAGCTCGCAGCATCTAACCGCTCTTTTGTTGTTTTATTTTCCCAGGAGCCATAATGGCTATCTGCCTCCTCAAAGGTCTGAGCCTTGAATGCCGTTTTATCCAACCTGTATTTTTTTGGCGTGGCCATTACTTAAAATTAGGAACAAAAAATGAGAGATAGTTAAACATTTAAACGGCAAAAGCCATCCGTTAGTGCAGAGAACCCGTAAGTTTGATATAGGCGGATAATGCTGCAGTTACCCTGCTAAAGCTAACAGAATATATAAAGCACTTAAATTTGGAAAAACTATGAGTGATTCATACATACGCATCCTGCGCGGGAACAAAGATTTTTCTATGTTTAAAAAAGAACCTCTTCCATACCTGGGATTCATTTTTATTGTATTCTTCTTATGTCTTATGGCATCCTGCTCTTTTTCTGCCAGAACAACCAGGCAGTATTTAAACAAGGCGCAAACAAAAAGTTATGATGTGATTGCTGTACCTGGTGTCCCTTTTACAGAGAAGGGCTGGAACAGGACCATGAAAGCGAGAGTTTACTGGTCGAAATATTTATTTGACAAAGGAATTGCAAAAAATATCATGTACTCAGGCTCTTCAGTATATAGCCCTTATTATGAAGGTGAGATTATGGCGCTGTATGCCATCGCTATCGGCATCCCCAAAGAACATGTTTTTTCAGAAACAAAAGCGGAACATAGTACAGAAAATCTATACTACTCATTTTTAAAAAGTAAAAAATTGGGGTTTAACAGTATTGCCCTTGCTACCGATCCCTTCCAGGCAAAACAATTAAAGCGCTTTGCAAGGATTAAAATAAGTAAAGACGCAGGCATTATACCTATGGTCTTTGACACATTAAGAAGTATGGAACCCTTAATGATTGACCCGGTTATTGATTACCAGCAGGCTTATAACAAAAATTTTGTACCCCTAAAAAAGCGTGAATCTTTTTGGAAAAGACTCAGGGGTACAATGGGTAAGAACATTGATTACAATGCTTATCAATAAAAAAACAGCCTTGTTTATAAATCCATGGCTCTGTGAAATTTGTTGCATTTTATCAGTTGTAGCAATTATTGCATCGCGAATGCGATATAGCAGTGTTGCGAAACTGGAAGTTTTGGAAATTTACTAACCCTTTATCTTTTCATTTTCTCTTCCAGGTATATCGTGTCATTATTAAGAAAAGCCGAAAGGAATTTAATTACATCCTCTTTTGTCTGACCTGTTATATCAGAAAGATACCCGGCTGCTTCTTTTGTTGATAAACCAAAGAAAGTCTTTATGGTTTTATTTCTTTTATAAAAAATATAGAACTCATATTTGTCCGCTTCTCCTGCAATTGAAATACTTACGCCTTGTTTGGTTTCAAGGTTTTCAAACTCCAGGGAAGGTGAATAATGTATATCCTTTTCTTTCATGCCAGCCATTTGCTGCAGATAGATCTGCCAGGGAAACTGTTCAAAGATTTCCATGATTTTATCCTTTTCAATTAATCCTTTCTCAATGATTTCAGGAGTCTGAGGTTCACAGATGCTCCATCGGTATTGTGCCATAAAATTAATTACTTGCCCTATAATGAAATGCTATTATACTATTAAGCAGATGAAATAGTTCCCCTGCACCAGCAAACCAGTAAAAGATCATACTGCGACAGGAGTTTACTGATTTCTTCATCCATGCTATCAAATTCATCTAAACAAAGTTCCAGAATATGATCATCTCTTATTGTTCCATAATAGACACGATTCGGGCTGCGAAAGGCAAAGCCACCCTCCACAAATCCTGTATAACCATTAATAGCTAAGTTCCCTTTTTCTATAATGTCAAATGATTGAATAAAATCAGTGACAGGAACAGAGAGTAATTGCCTGTTGACCTTTGTACGCACATGTATCCTGTCAAATCCATTGAGGGAATCAAAATCAGGATCGTTTTCTGGAGATAAAATCTCCTCTACCATTTTCATTTCTTCCTGCATCAGTGGCAATTGCCCTCTCGGCAGAAATTCTATTTGCCGCCAGTCATCTTCATGAATGCTGAGAGTAAAATCATGAAAGAGCTGGTGGGTATTAATGGCGGGCAGATCATTACTGATTGTAGGTATTGGATACCGGATATTCTGCGAATCCATTTTCAATACTTTCTTCAGCCATAAAACAAGCTTGCCTTCTTTGATAAATTCCTCTGCAAAAACAGGCTCAGCTTTTTCAACAATCCAATCCTCTCCTTCAATATGCATAGTCGTTGGCCTATCAAAAGAAGATGGCAGCTCTTCCGGTTTTAATTTGACCAGGCCAAATTCCTCATTGTTCAGCGCTTCGATCAACTGAACCCTGATCTTATTTCTTTTAAAGAGATTTTTGAACATAGCAAGGATAAGGTAGGAAAGAAATACCAGAAACCAAATAAGAGATAATTAGTCATTTAAAACCTCCAAAGGTTAGTAGTGCATCGAAACCTACAGTTTCGCAGAGCCGGAGGGAACCTTTTATTCAAATTTCGATAAAAATTGTTTTAACGATTTTTCTGTTTCGCCCTTTATAACTCCTGATGTATTTGAAATCATACTATAGTAGTATAAAGTATTAATTTGAAAAGTCTTTGATTTGTCAATATTTGTATATGTACCCTTAATTAGTACTAGTATTAAGCCAGACTTGTCTACTTTGGGAATGTAAAAATATGGGCTAATACCAGCATCTTTACTAATAATAGTTTCGTTAGAAACGGCTTGATCTTTTACATAGAATTTATAATTTATCGGATCCAAAGATGTGGTGTAACCAGCATAAAAAGAAATATTATGATTTGTACTAGATGCTCCGTTGTTACAAAAATTTATCTTGAATTTGTATTGGTGAGGCTGTAAATTAAACTGTGTCAAAGTCCTTAAATAAGAGGAACTTTAAAAACACAGTAAAATGAAAAAAACAGACAAACCGTTCGAGTTCGATTACGAATCGGTAAAAAACAAAGCTCTTGCACAGCTCAAAACAGGC
>JAATGJ010000079.1 GCA_015654695.1 Chitinophagales bacterium
ATTTAAACTGGATACTGTCAGTACGCAATGTCTGCTCACTTGGTTTCAGGTACTGCAACTCTACGATCACATTATCCAGAATATCTTTTGAATCATTCGTTCTGGTCCGCTGCCGATCGCGGATGCCACCAAAAGCGACTTTCTTATACTCGTTACTTGTTACAGATACCAAACCGGAAATAGCAGTGGTGGTAAACGATCTTTTTTCTGTGTTAGTATTACTGCCGCCGTTACTGTTACTGTTTTCATCCCTGACCTTTCGGCTGCGTTCGCCGGTGACAGGGTCTATATCAACAGGACGGGCCGCAATGCTTGTTTTAATTTCGCTTTCTGCGCTTTTGGGCAGCGTTTCTTTATCCTGGTTGACGGCAGGCTTTTCAATAATCGTTTGCTTTAGCCCGATGGGCTTATCCTCTATCCGAGGCTGGGATTCTTTATTTACGTATCCACCCGGGGGCGGCAGGATAACCTTCGTTGCATCCTGTTGCAGGGTAGTATTTTTATCCTCCGTATTGGCCAATGGCTCTGTGATGGTTTGCTGAGGTGGTGACGGTTTTTCGTTTTGTGCAATATCCTGTTTCTTGTTCCCGTTCGATTTGATAATAAATCCGGATATCACACCTATCGCGACTAAGGAAAGTATTACCGCCGCTTTTTTCAAGCCCTGCAGCCAAAAACTTTTTCTGGCCATCTTTTGCTTTCTTTCCTGCAATGTCTTTACATACATTTCCTTGATATCATCAAGCGGCTGCGAATACTTGATCTGGGAAGCCGCAGGGTTTTCAGATACAGTGATCGTTTGCTGCACAGCAGCAACGGGAGGAATATAAGTATCTTCTCTTATAGTTGTTTTTACCGGGTTGTTTTTTTGCCCCGGCATAGTTACATATACAGACTTCTTAGGTATATATTTTTCATGCTCCGGCGCCACTGCCAGTACTTCCTGTTTTGGAGATTCTTCTTTTTTAGTCTCAGGTTGCTTTTTATAGAACCGGTCATAGGGCTGCTCTTCTACAACGGGAGCAAAAGGTTTGAGTTCTTCCACTTCACTGGGATAACGCCAGGCGGCGCTTTTACCCTGGGCCCATACCAGGTCATAAGCCTTTAAACCAAGTTCTATTAAATCATCAACGGAATAGGGGCCGGATTCTTTATTGTTTCTTAAAAGGAGATAATTCGCCATGATCCACCGGGTTTTCTATTGGTATTGCAAAACAACGAAAAATTTATACCGCAGAGTGCAAAAGGGATGTTATAAGTAAGCCATTTTTCTACGCTCTTCCCAGCATTATTTGGCAATCCACAAACGTGGAAAAAATGGTCAAAAAAGGAATTATTTTATCAGGTTATAAGGTTCAAAAAAGTTAGATTTGCCATCCCTGTAAAAGATACCCTGTAAGTCTTCCGGGAGGAGGGCCTGGAAGACTCTGAAATGCAGTTCCAGCTTTGGTTTGATAAAATTGCCCGGTGAAATAAAATGGCAATGAGTTAAAGAATGGAATTGGGTTTTGGAAAAAATAAAAAACACAGAAACCCGCGTCAAGAATAAATAAGCATGGAAGACAATTTGGAACCACTGGCAACGAGCGACAGCAACCGCATCATCCCCGTAAATATTGAAGAGCAGATGAAGACCGCTTACATTGATTATTCAATGTCGGTGATCGTGGGTCGTGCCTTGCCCGATGTAAGAGATGGATTCAAGCCGGTACACCGCCGCATATTGTTTGCGATGAATGAACTGGGACTGAACCACAACAAGCCCTATAAAAAATCGGCGAGAATAGTGGGAGAGGTGCTGGGTAAGTATCACCCGCATGGTGACTCGTCTGTTTATTTCGCCATGGCACGTTTGGCGCAGGAATGGAATATGCGCTACACACTGGTGGACGGACAGGGAAACTTTGGCAACCAGGACGGTGATGACCCGGCGGCTATGCGATACACGGAAGTAAGGCTGGCCAGGCTGGGTGAACACATGCTGGATGATATCGAAAAAGATACCGTGGATTTCCAGTTGAATTTTGATGACTCTGAAAAAGAACCTTCTATACTTCCGACACGGATCCCGCAACTGCTGATCAATGGCAGCAGCGGTATCGCCGTGGGTATGGCTACGAACATGATGCCGCATAACCTGACGGAAGTGATTGAGGGCTGTATCGCATACATTGATAAACGCGATATCACTATTGAAGAACTGATGCATTATGTAAAAGCGCCTGACTTCCCCACCGGTGGTATCATCTATGGTATGGAGGGAGTGAAAGCAGGGATGCATTTTGGCCGCGGCCGTGTGGTAGTTCGTGGTAAGCTGCATGTGGATGCAAAACCAAGCGGACGTGAGCAGATCATCATCACAGAAGTGCCTTACCAGGTAAACCGTGATGCACTGACCAACCGTATAGGGGAACTGGTAAATGAAAAAGTGATCGAAGGAATAGCACATGTAAACAATGAATCGAATAATAAAGAAGGAACAAGGGTTGTAATAGATCTGAAAAGAGATGGCGTGGCTAATCTTATCATTAACCAGCTGTATAAACTTACCGACCTGCAGACTTCTTACGGTATCAACAATGTGGCTATCGTAAAAGGAAGACCAAAAACACTGAACCTGAAAGAACTGATCAGTGAGTTTGTTGAGTTCCGCCACGAAGTTGTTGTCCGCCGTACAAAATATGAATTAAGAGAAGCGGAAAAAAGAGCCCATATTTTGCAGGGCTATCTTATTGCATTGGATCACCTGGATGAAGTGATCTCCCTTATCCGTGCATCCGCTACGCCTGATATTGCCAAAGACGCATTGATCAATGCCGGATGGGGACTGGATGAGATACAGGCCAAAGCTATCCTGGAACTACGCCTGCAGCGCCTGACAGGAATGGAAAGAGAAAAGATAAAAGCGGAGTATGATGAACTGATGAAGCTGATCGGCGAATTAAAAGAACTGCTGGCCAATGAAGGCATGAGATATGATGTGATCAAAAAAGAATTGCTGGAAATAAAAGATAAATACGGCGATGAAAGAAGAACAGAGATCACGTACCTGGATGATGAGGTACGGATCAAAGACCTGATCAAAGAAGAAGATGTGGTGATCACTATTTCCCATTTAGGTTATATAAAAAGAACTTCTACTGATGAATACCGCTCACAACGAAGGGGCGGCAGGGGAGTGATCGGCGGAAAAACAAGAGAAGAAGATTTTATCGAACATCTTTTTGTAGCCTCCTCGCATCATACGCTTTTATTTTTTACGGAAAAAGGAAGATGTTACTGGCTGAACGTGTATGAGATACCAGAAGGCGAGAAAACCGGGAAGGGAAGAGCTATTCAAAACCTGATACCGTTACCATCGGATGATAAAGTAAGGGCTATCCTTGATGTAAAGGACCTGAAAGATGAAGAGTTTGTCAAATCACATAATATCGTTCTTTGCACCAAAAAAGGTATTATTAAAAAAACGGAACTCATAGATTTCAGCCGTCAAAGACTGTCAGGCGTCATCGCTATTACGATCAATGAAGGCGATGAACTGCTGGAAGCAAAGATGACCGATGGC
>JAATGJ010000055.1 GCA_015654695.1 Chitinophagales bacterium
ATCGTGCCCATCGCAGTTACGAAGTGCCTGATCGATTAATCGGTAGCCCTCCATATTTCAGGGCCGGTTGTTTTATAATGTGCTTTATAATTATCAGGATTGGCAAACTGGTTTAATATAAAAGCTTTACCCCTGGCTGCTTTTTCATCGGCATAGTCACGGCATGCTTCAATATTATCCAGCAATGTCACTGTAGCGCCAAATGCTTCCATCGTCAATGTTCGTTCACGGGTAGATGTAGATGGCATCACCAGTTCTATTTCAAGATCGTATAGTCTTGCGATCATCGCTAATGCTATACCCGTATTGCCGCTTGTGGCTTCGATAAGATTGTCACCGGGTTTTATATCGCCTCTTTCAATAGCTGAACGGATCATATTCAATGCAGGACGATCTTTAACGCTGCCACCGGGATTATCGCCTTCCAGCTTGGCATACATCGTTACGCCGGGGTTGGGATTTAATTTTTTGATCTCAACCAATGGGGTATTACCAACTAAGTCTATAATGCTTGCCATACTAGGATTTGATTTGTTCCACCACTTCAATATCGGGGCGGTGATAAACGGTGGAGTAGGGTGGTATGCTTTTAGTAAGCCATACATTCCCGCCGATGATACTATGATTGCCGATCACTGTTTCTCCGCCAAGGATAGTGGCGCCTGAGTAAATGATCACATGATCTTCCACCGTAGGATGGCGTTTTACGTATGCCATATTTTTGTCCACGCTTAATGCGCCAAGTGTTACTCCCTGGTACAGTTTTACATGATTGCCAATGACGCAGGTTTCACCGATCACAATACCTGTTCCATGATCAATAAAAAAATGTTCACCTATTTCTGCACCCGGGTGTATATCAATACCTGTTTTTGAATGGGCATACTCTGTCATGATGCGTGGTATCAGTTCAATGTCGAGTTGTAGCAGGTTATGTGCTATCCGGTAAAAACAAATGGCGTAAAAACCAGGATAAGCCCGTATTACTTCAGACCTTGCTTTAGCTGCGGGATCTCCTTCTAATGTTGCTTCAATATCGTTATTGAGCAACCTGTGCATTTTAGGAATATTATTAAAAAACGTTTTTGATTTTTCCGCATTATCGCAGTTATTGCACACAGCCGTTGCATTGAGTATCCGGGTAAGCTGCGATTCCAATTTTGTAAATTCGGTTTCCACTTCAGCCACTGAAGACAGCAGGTCATCTGATCGCTCGGGGAATAACAGGCCAATGATCTTTAATGCCCATGCGGCGATATGTTCATTAGGCGGAACCGCTTCTACTTTCTTTTGTTTATCGAAAATATGCCTGTAAAATTCCGGGGTCATGCTGGTTGGCTTTGTTGCTGCCGGTGAAATTACCATAATTTATAACAGGCAGTGGTCGTGAAGGTTTGGTATTTATATAATAAAACACTAAAAAGCCCCGTACCGCCTAAGGCGAAACAGGGCTTTTGTCGTATAGCTTACATTTTACGGTCTGTTATCTATGCGTTCCGGTTGATACAGTTCAGGTCTTCAAAGGCGGTTTCTAATCTTTTAATAAAAGTTTCTTCGCCTTTGCGCAGCCATACACGGGGATCGTAATATTTTTTATTCGGTTTGTCTTCTCCTTCAGGATTGCCAAGTTGCCCCTGCAGGTACGCTTCGCTCTTTTTATAATTATTCAATACGCCTTCCCAGAAAGCCCATTGCAGATCGGTGTCAAGATTCATTTTGATAGCGCCGTAGCCGATAGCTTCACGTATCTGGTGCTGCGGTGAACCACTACCCCCGTGAAATACAAAGTAAACAGGTTTAGAAGCGGTCTTAAATTCTTTTTCAATATGCACCTGGCTGTTGTTAAGGATCACGGGGCGCAATTCAACATTACCCGGTTTATATACACCATGCACATTACCAAAAGCTGCCGCTACCGTAAATAATTTCCCCACCTTACTTAATTCTTTATAGGCATAAGCCACATCTTCCGGCTGTGTATAGAGCTTTGAATTTTCTACATCACTATTATCCACTCCATCTTCTTCGCCACCGGTCACACCCAGTTCTATTTCAATGCTCATACCAAGTGGCTGCATTCTTTTGAAAAATTCAGCGCTGGTATTAATGTTCTCTTCGATCGGTTCTTCACTCAGGTCGAGCATGTGGGAACTGAAAAGGGGTTGTCCTTTTTCTTTAAAATATTGTTCGCCGGCGTCTATTAAACCACTGATCCAGGGCAGCCATTTTTTAGCGGCATGGTCAGTATGCAATATGACAGGTACGCCATAATACTTTGCTACATTATGAATATGCAATGCGCCGGATATGCCACCGGAAATATTCGCCTGCAATTTATCGTTGGGCATTCCTTTACCGGCGATGAACTGCGCACCGCCATTGGAAAACTGGACGATCACGGGTGAATTAACTTTAGCGGCTGCTTCTAACGTGGCATTAATGGTATTGGAACCAATGGTGTTAACAGCGGGCATGGCAAACTGGTTTTCTTTTGCATCATTGTAGAGTGCTTCGAGTTCTTCGCCGAATAGCACCCCGGCTTTGTACTTTCCCATTTCGGAGATGTTGTTTTTGGTGATAAATAATCTTTGGCAGGCAATCGTGAGGGCCATGCTTTTGCGTAAGCTCAGGCTGGCAGGGCGCTAAGGTAATATTAGTTTGGATTACTATAACTTTCTTTTACAAACAGGGGTGATACGATCAGTCGTTGGTTTTTCCAAGATTTTTCTGGATCAGCATCAGGTTTTTTTGCAAGGTCTGTTTCAACTGTCTTTTTACTACCTGGCCCATGGATTGGCACTTGTTAAAAATAGTGGTTTTGAAATGATCATTCAGATGCGCTTTTAACTGAACCGTTTTTTTAGCCGAGGAAATATGATCATCTGACATAATATCGAGCAACTCTTTTATCCGGTAACGGGAAGAGGCGAGGCGAAACGTGATCAGTGTTCTTTCTTCGGCCTGGTATTGTGCCATGGATTCTTTATTCAGGTGCATCATCGAGAGATGTACATACGAATAGTTTTCTTTGAAGAATTGCGGCAGGTATAAATTTTTTCGTCCTTCGTATGACTGCTGGTCAAAATCAATAGCCCTGATGCGGTATTGATAATCTTCAATATCCGGTGTAATATCCACTACGAAATTATAACTGCGCATATCGCCGAGCAATCGGACAAAACAACGTTCATTGAATTTCACGAATTCTTTCGCCAGACGTATTTTATTAGTGAGAGGATCATCTAATTGTTTGATAAAAAGATCACCGGGTATGCCGGGTATATGTTCTTCCACCAGCGTATTCTCACAGGTGAAGAATACCATGCGGTTGGGAGAAAGGATATGCTCCAGTTCCAGTCCATAGATACGGGAGGCGTCTGCTATCTTAATATAATAATGGTCATAGTTGTCATTGTATTTATTGACAATACGGATACGGAAAGGATGTGAATTGCCAAACGTACAGTAATCTATCCTGGCTACATCCAGGTGACTGGTAAAACTAAAATCGCCTTCTGTTTTTAAAATGGCATAGATCTTTACCAAACCTTCCCTGATAAAATTCCATTCACGGCTGTCGTAAGATGTTTTTTCCCAGAGAGTATCAGTGCCGTTCTTATCTTTTATAGGTGTGGACCATGTATAATTAAGCAGGTTGTTATAGGTAACGGGCAGCTTTACTTCACGTCCATGCAGCCGGAGGTATTGCCGCAACCTGTCATTCACCGGGTACATTGGTTTTTTCCGGGAAGGCTTATCGCTTTTGTTTATTTCGGGAATATTTTCTGCAAAACTCATAGCAGGTAAGATACGAAAAGGATAGGAAGTGGCGGGTTAGAAGCCGTGGTTTGTATTGATACACTATCCCTTATCTTATTTGTTCGTAAAGCTTACTGAAATACGCAGGCCCCTGTAATAAACGGCTGCCATACCAACTGAACATTTCTCCATCCACTAATATTATTTTAGTGCCGGGTAAAAGAGGTTGCAGTTCGTCAATATGTTTTTGTTTGAAAGGAAAGGGTTCGGAAGAAAGCAGGAGTAACTGGCAATTAGCGATAAGCAGATCAGGTGCGGTTACTTCCGGGTAACGGGTTTTACCGGAGAAAATATTTTCAAAGCCTGCTGTCTCCATCATCGAATGAATAAATGTATCACCGCCAACGGTCATGTAAGGATCCTGCCAGATAAGATAAGCAGTTCGCGGCCTTGTATTATAGGTTATGGGTTGCGCAAATTTTGCTTTAATCTTTGTGATCAGCGATAAAGCATTTCTTTCCTTACCTGTTATTGCGCCAACCTGTGTTATCATCTCACAGGCGTCTTCAAAGTTATTGACATCACTTATCCAGACAGGGTAGTGCCTGGCCAGTTCCTCTGCCTGTTCTTTTACATTCTCTTCTTTATTGGCAATAATAAGATCAGGTTGCAATTGATGAATGATGTCCATCTTTACCTGTTTGGTACCACCCACTTTTGTTTTATTATGAAACCATTGCCGGGGATGAACGCAAAATTTTGTAATGCCTGCTACTTCTTCATTGAGTCCCAGGTCAAAAAGTAATTCTGTTTGTGAAGGTACCAGCGAAATAATCTTTCGCGGTTTACTGGAAAGCCGGATGGTATGGCCTGTCTGGTCTGTAAAAGAAATCATGCCGCAATTTGCTGCGAAATTACAATGGATAAAAATGTGGGGGAATTTCCCGGGCTTGCCGGAGGGATTATCACCGCGCCTCCTGCTAAAGTAGTTTAGCAGGAGGGTTCCGGATTGATAATTCTTTTCAAGGATTTGGACACGGTGACCAGCAACGGCTCTTCAGGGAAATGGACGGTTTTTTTCGAAAGGATTCGGTTTCAGTTTGTTCTCTGGACGGTCTTGGTTTTTCTAAGGACTGGTTTTGGTTTTTCAACAGGATTTGGTCTTTTTTCGAAAGGATCGGTTTTTCGGTGTTTAAGATCTTTTCTGGACGGTCTTGGTTTTTCTCAGGATTTGGTTTGGTTTCTCAAAGGATCTGGTTCTGATCTTTCGAAGGATTGGGTTGGGTGTTTTCAGGATTTGGTCCCGGTAGATACCGGGATGTTCTTTCTTAAGGTATTGGATGTAAAAACGGATTTCAAAGAAAAAAGTAGAAGTTGACTGATACTGGATTTCTGTTTGGTTTTTTTCTAGGACTTTGGACAGTAAAGTTTGGACGGTTAATCTACGGTGATATTGGATGTTTTGGTTTTTCGTTCTGATATCGGATTCTTATCAGATTGTTGCTATCAATCAACTTCTGGTACAAATATATTTGGCTATCCTTTAATAAGGTAGAGCAAAATTGCTAAACTTTTTTACGATATATCCTGCGCTATACTGCGTATTCCAACCGGTAAATATTGTAACATTAACGAGCCGGGAATAGTAATACTACGTCATTAACACTTCGCAACCGTTTGTTCTCTTGATCAATATCAATAACGGATTTATTGTGATTAGTTTCCGAGGGCCTGCAGCACATCATACTTTGTGATGATATGATAATTGCCTCCATCATCTTTTGACAAAACAGCGCCATTTCCTTTGTTGATAAGCGAGCTGAGCTTCTCTATTGGAGTGTCAAAAGCAACAACAGGCAGGGCGGGTTCTATTACATCGGCTACCCTGGAGTTCTTTATTTCGGGGTTGTCGAATATCTTCTGGAACAAACCACCTTCGCTGATAGCCCCCACGGGGCCATCACCATTCATTACCGGTAATTGTTCAATGTCATACTTCTTCATTAATGCAACGGCATCAGCAACAGTTTGTGTGGGTTCAATAATTATTAATGGTTTGGCGCCACGGGAACTTATCACGTCCTTGAACGTTTTTACATCCAGGAAGCCTCTCTCGATCATCCACTGATCATTATAAATCTTACCCACATACCGGCTGCCGTGATCGTGAAAGATGCAAACTACGAGGTCGTCTTTTTTCAAACGACTTTTCAATTGCATTAATCCCTGCATGCAGCTACCGGCACTGTAACCGCAAAATATACCTTCTTCTTTGGCCAGCTTTCTTGCCATAATGGCCCCGTCTTTATCTGTCACCTGCTCAAAGTGATCAATCACACTCATATCATAATTAAGCGGCACGAAGTCTTCTCCAAAACCTTCCGATATATAAGGATGTACTTCTTTCATATCCGTTTCACCCGTCCGGAAGTATTTTGTCAACAAAGAGCCATATACATCTATAGCCCATACCTGTACGTTGGGATTTTTTTCTTTTAAAAACATGGCAACTCCTGTTATTGTACCGCCAGTTCCGGCCGTACAAACAAGATGGGTGATCTTTCCATCTGTTTGTTTCCATATCTCCGGGCCGGTAGTTTCATAATGCGCCAGCCGGTTGGCCAGGTTATCATACTGGTTCATGTGGTAGGAGTTGGGTACCTCGGTCGCCAGTCGTTTTGCTACACTATAATAACTCCTTGGGTCTTCCGGCAAAACATTAGTAGGGCATACAATTACTTCTGCGCCTACAGCTTTGAGTATATCCGCTTTTTCTTTTGATTGTTTCTCGGTGGTGACGAAAATGCATTTATATCCTTTTACTACCGCCGCCAGCGCCAGGCCCATACCCGTATTGCCGCTGGTGCCTTCAATAATAGTACCCCCGGGTTTTAATTTGCCTTCCTGTTCCGCTACTTCTACCATCTTTAGTGCCATCCGGTCTTTAATAGAGTTACCGGGATTGAAATAATCCACTTTCGCCACTACGGTACAGGGAAAATCTTTCGTGATCTTATTAAGCCTGATCATTGGGGTATTGCCAATTGTTTCAAGTATGTTGTTCTTAATATCCATAGCAATCTTTTAAATACCGCAAAAGTACATTTTTAAAAGTAGAAGCAGGGGTTGCCGGAACGTAGAGGATGATTTTTCACTTCGCTTTTATGATGGCTGACTACAGGGTTCTTTCATTGTGTATTTGCTGATACTTGGTTTCTTTTTGAATTTTATGCCAGCATTGCTTTCATCTGTTTACATTTATGAAGAAAAAATAATTATGTGGCCTCTTTTCCGGGAAAAAATCAGCCAGCATACACTTCTGGCTGATGAAGAATATGAGTTGGTAACTTCTTTCTTTAAGTATAAAACGTATAAAAAAAGGCAGTTTATCCTGCAGGAAGGAAATATCAGCAAGTATGAAACTTTTATCCTGAAAGGATGTGTTCGTGTGTATGATGTGAATGACACCGGCCAGGAACATGTTCTTCAGTTTGGTATTGAAGGATGGTGGGTTAACAGCTTGCACAGTTTTATAAATGAGACGCCTTCTGATTACGATATTGAATGTCTTGAAAATTCCGAAGTGCTGCATATCACTAAACCTGACCTCGAAAAATTATATAAACAGGTCCCTGCCATGGAACGTTACTTCCGCATTCTGTTCCAGGAAGTATATATGTCTTCCCAGCATAGGGTCTGCACCCTGCTCGCCAAATCTGCAGGTAAACGTTACCGGGATTTTTTGAAATTATACCCGCAAGTGGGAGAAAGGATTCCTGACCGGCAGGTAGCGCTTTATCTTGGGGTCACCCCGCAAAGCCTGAGTCGCATCCGCAGTCAATTTGCCGGCAAATAATATTACCATAGGATAACGGTTTTTTTAATCATACGTGATTGGAAAAGCGTCATCATGATCGCAAATTTGTATCATAATAATTGCCAGGCATTCCATTAAAAACAAACTTATAACCCTATCCAATCTTTTAATTTAAAAAACTTTTATGGAACCATTAATTGTCCTGATAGTCGCTTTCGCTACCGGGTTATTGATCACAAGAATTGTGAAGAAAGTATGGCTGGTATCTTTTACCGGCACAATGGCTATGAGTATAATGTTACTATTTACAGCCATGGGGCACTTTTTATATCCTGCTGGTATGGCTTTGATGCTCCCGGATTTTATACCGCGCAGGCTGGAAATAATTTATCTCACCGGGGGTATTGAAATACTCGCTGCAACAGGATTGCTCATTCCCCGTTACCGTAAACTGGCAGCGATACTGCTGATTATTTTTTTCGTCCTGGTACTGCCGGCGAACATTTATGCCGCCATTCATCATGTTAACCTGAAAACAGCAACCTATGATGGCAGCGGCGTGAATTATCTCTGGTTCAGGGTACCTCTCCAGCTTTTATTCATTACATGGGCATATTATTTCTCAGTCAGAACTTCTAAAAAAATCAAATGAAACAGTCAAAAAAAATAATAGTCCAGGTTGTTAATGGATTTGTTGATAACGGCCGGGGTGGTAATCCTGCAGGTCTTGTTTCAGGAGCCGATGATCTCACAGGAAAGGAAAAACAGGCTATCGCTGCCAGGACAGGTTTATCAGAGACAGCGTTCGTATCTTATTCTTCCATAGCCGACTTTAAATTCGATTTCTATACACCCACCAAACAAATTGCACATTGCGGTCATGCTACCATTGCGGCATTTTCATACTTCAAACAAACTGGTTTCCTGAAAAAAAATCTGTCATCAAAGGAAACCATAGATGGCACGAGAAAAATCTTATTGGAAGAAGATAATGCTTTTATGGAACAGGCAAAACCGCTGTATGTTTCTGCAGAAGATAACAGGAATAAAATTCTTTTATCTCTTGGCTTGCAATCTCAGCACCTGATAGATGAAAGCGAACCGTATATTGTCAATACCGGCAATTCATTTCTCATTGCAGGTGTAAAGGATAAAGAGATATTAAGAAACCTGCGATATGATCCCGGTCTTATCGCTTCTGTCTCTGAAAAGTATAATCTTATCGGGTATTATGTTTTTGCCCGTGAAGCAGTGGTGCCGGGAAGAGATGCGACTGCACGGATGTTTGGTCCATACTATGGCATCCCCGAAGAATCAGCCACGGGCATGGCAGCAGGACCACTTGCTTGTTATTTACATGATAAACTTGGGCAGGGGAAAAAACATTTCTTAATTGAACAGGGTTATTTTATGCAGCATCCTTCACCAAGTCTCCTTATTGCTGACCTGGAAATAAAAGAAGATCAGGTCACAGGCCTGATGGTGGGTGGGAAAGGCATACCTGTAAAAACACTGGAAATAGAAATATGAATCGAATAAAAAAATTATCAAACTATGACAACAACCAGTAACACGTCAGAAACAGCAGAACAATTAGTCATTGAATTCCTTAGCCGTGTATGGGGCCCATCACATGAACTCAGCGCCATTGATGAGTTGATGGCGGAAGATTACATAATTACTTCTGGCGGCAGAACGATTACCGGCCGCCTGGCTTTTAAGGAGTGGGTCAAAAATTTCCAGGAATTGTTATTAGATGCGATAACACTAAACCAGGATGTATTTGCCAATGCAACAGGAGATAGAGTAGTTTCCAGGTGGATATGTTCCGGGAAAAACAATGGGATATTTGGTCTCAGCCCCGACGGCAGTTCCGTTTCTTTCACTGGCATAGCTATCTGGAAGATTCGTAATGGCAGGTTGGCGGAGTGCTGGGTGGAACGAAGCGCCTTTGAATTGTATCAGCAACTTCAAAAAGGGAAAACTCCGGTGTAAAAAATAAAAGCCCTCCTGCGAACAGAAGGGCTTTACCGGACTTAATGATTGATATAAAAATCATCAAGCATCTTCAATTATTGGGGTATCCTGGCCTTCTCCAAAGGAGAGGGGCCGGGTATGAGGTCATACTTCTTCACGAAATTTCTTTCTTTTATTGGCCAAAAACCGGTCCAGCAAAAACAACCCAAGTATTACGTTGATCATCATAAATGCGTTCATGTAGGTGTTGTTGAAAATCTTACTGTAATCAACTTTGCTGAGATCAACCGGCAGGTTAGTCTCTCCTTTTGCCGTCCAGTTTATCTGGCCAAAACCATAAACCAGGAAGGCTACGATAAGGGTAATAAAGAAGATGGCGATTCCCCGTATGATATTTTTATTGATATAGGTCTTGGTGGCCGGCGCTATATGCAATTTGCTGATCTCTTCCATTACGTTTTTGGTAAAGCGCATAGAAGGCGCTTCCAGTTCGGATGATTGCATAAGCTGGTGTACTTCCAGCAACTCACCGTATTGGGCTTTCCATTCCGCATCGCTTTGCAGTAATTTTTCGATCACTGATTTTTCTTCAGCAGAACTGGTGCCGTCAATGTAGTTCCAGAGACGTTCTTCGATGCCGTCCTCCCCGGTGTTATTAAAGTCTGTATTCATTTCTTACCTCACTTTTTTAAAGTCAATTCTGAATTATTTTAGCGACCTGCCCCGGATTATCCGGTAATTGCAGATCAATAAATATCTTTTACTTCTTCACTAAAATGCTTTTCCATTTTTTCTTTCAGTCTTGTCCTTGCTCTATGTAAACGAACTTTTGCCGTATTTGTTTCCAATCCCAGTATCTGCGCAATCTCTTCCAGTGACTGTTCGCTTTTGTAGAACAAAGTTATAACCTCTGCATCATCCGTATTCAGCATCTTTATCGCCTCGTTTACCATCGCCACCCTTGATTTTTGTTCTACCAGGTTAGCCCTTAGTCCTGAATCCTGGCTATCGGCTACTTCAAACATGCCTTCATTATCCAGCGAATGTGTCTGCAGGCGTTTCTTTCTCAGGAAAGTGATACAGGTATTATTTACAATGGTATAAAGCCAGGTGCTGAATTTCGATGTTCCCTTAAAATCCGCTAAAGCACGATAGGCTTTTATAAATATATCCTGCGCCACCTCTTCCGCATCCTCCCGGTTTTTGGTAAACCGCAGGGATAACGTAAAAACATAGTTTTGGTAGCGGTTTACCAACTCAGCATAAGCCTGTTGGTCACCACTTAGCACTTTGCTAATGATCTCTGTATCATTCAGTCCGGTTGACATCAGTATCTAAGACTACATAGTAAGCGGTTAGGTTACCGTACAAGTTACGTTTATTTAATACTATAATATATGGCAGAAGCTGGCGTAAATAAAAAATATCATCCTGGCTGTAACCGGCCTTTCCCGGCCGTAGTCTTAGTTGATGTAAGCAGTTTAGCCCAAAAGGACGGCTGCGGAGAAAAAAGTTCTGTATGACGGTAACCTGGGTTTAAAAGCTGTAGTCATAGAAGAACAAATACAAACAAAATATTTAAAACAATAAAAATTTAAAATTATGGACGGCGCAGAAGTTTTGATCCCCCTTACCATGTTTGCAGGCGGTTTTGCTATGATATTCGGCATATATTACCTGAAGACCCGCCAGAATATGGCGATGATAGAAAAAGGCATGAATCCCAAAGAGTTTGCCAACAGGCCAGCCCCTTATAAAAATCTAAAATGGTCCTTGTTGCTGATTGGAGCAGGTGTCGGTTTATTCGTTGCTTATTTACTGGACAATTATATGTTACCCGTCAAGGTGAATCAGTTTGGCCATCATGGCGATGAAAATGTACCTATCTACTTTGCCCTGATTGCTATCGGTGGCGGTCTTGGTTTGTTTGGTTCTTACAAGATCGAGAAGAAATGGTGGGATGAAAATAAGGGCAGCAAAGATTAATAAATAACATAGGCTATTACCTTGTCCTGAGCATTCGCCAACCAGCGGATGCTTTTTTTGCTTCAGTCTCTTACAATCGCAAGGATGAGCTTCACTTATATGGAAAAGACTTTATTTTTTCAATTCCTCCAGCGCTTTTTTTACAACGGGATCATCATTATTTAATACCTGGTAAAAGCCGGTATTTCTCCATTTGAAACGGGCGAGATAAGCTTCCAGTCTTTTTTGTAATGTTTCTTTCTGTGCGGCAGAGAGGGTAGTAAGATCAACCGTATCCTTTGCAGCATAGCTGACAAAACGGTTCCACATATCGTCTTTGTAATTGAACCGCGAAATATAATCCGTAGCTGAAGTATAGCCATCTATTTGCTGTTTATGCTGCAGGTAATAGGTATATACAAAATTATTGAACCGGCCATCTATAAGCATACGGTTTATGACAGAAGGGTATGAAGATGTATCAACTGCTACAAAAATATCAGGCATAATGCCACCACCGCCATAAACAGTTTTGCCGCTGTTTGTTTTATAGGGTTTACCCTTCGTTACTTTATTAGAATCAGCATACAATGTTTCGCCGTTTGAATAGCGCTGCCATATTTCATCCATGTATTCCTTCTTCCCATGATCGTACGGACGTTGTATGCTGCGGCCAAGTGGTGTGTAGTAACGGGCTACCGTTAACCTGAGAGCTGATCCGTCTTTTAAACCGAATTGTTCCTGCACCAATCCTTTGCCAAATGTTCTGCGGCCAATGATTGTCGCCCTCTCCCAGTCCTGCAAGGCGCCCGCCAGTACTTCGCTGGCGCTGGCAGATAATTCGTCCACCAGCAATACAAGTTTACCTTTTTCAAACAGGCCGGGTCTTTTGCAGCGGTATTCTCTTTTTGGATTGTTGGCGCCTTCTGTATATACTACAAGCTTATCATTATCCAAAAACTCATCTGCCATATCAATGGCTTCATCCATGTAGCCGCCACCGTTGCCACGCAGATCATAGATCAGTTGTGTTAATCCCTGCTTTTGCAAACTTTCCAGGGCCCGCATAAATTCTTCATAGCTGGTCTTGGTAAATTTATTCAGCTTGATATAACCCGTTGTTTTATCAATCATAAAAGCGGCATCTACGGATGGCACGGGGATCATACCCCGTGTTACAGTAATAGTTTTTGGCTGGTTACTTCGTAGTACCTGCAATACCACTTTTGATCCTCCTTCGCCGCGGATCAGTTCTTTTATTTTGTCTGTGGCCAGGTCTTTTGCGGTAAGTGAAGAGTCATTTACTTTTATGATCTTATCGCCTATCTGCAAACCGGCTTTATCACTCGGACCATCGGGTATCACATATACTATATTCACCGTGTCAGAAAAAATGTTGAATTCAACACCGATACCTTCAAAATTTCCGGCGAGGTCTTCATTGGCAGCTTTCAGTTCAACAGGGGGAAAGTAAACAGAGTGCGGATCCAGTTCACCCATCATTTCCTGTATAGCGCCATTCTGCAGCGAATCCGTATTGACCTTGTCCACATAATTCCTGCGAATAACATCAAGCGCTTCCTGCAAAGAAGTTTTCTTATCCGTTTTGAAAAAATCAGTCCCTCCGCCAAGACCATAGCCTAAGAACATACCGACGATCATCACTATTGAAAAAACCAGCGGCAGCCAAACCTGCAATTTTTTATTTGCCATCTTTGATTTTAATGTAATTTGACGCAAAATACTGGATTTGAACGGAATGGTTACATCGTTCATCCTTTTCAACAAATGTTTCTATGGCTTCATTGAAATTAATAGCAGAGAGCGGCGCGACGAAGGCAGAATGGTGCCTGGTGGGCAATGGGAAAAAAAAATCGGTAACTACACAGGGGATCAGCCCGTATTTTTTTACTGAAGAAAAAATAATAGACTTACTGCAGAAAGAATTATTACCCGGAGTACCCGGAGCAGCACAGGCAGAAATAATACATTACTATGGAACAGGAATGCGGAACCCTGAAAACGTTACGATGGTGAGAAAGGCATTTCAAAAAGTTTTTAAAAAAGCTAAGATTGACATAAACGATGATATGCTGGCAGCGGCCAGGGCGTTAAACGGGACCAGTAAGGGCCTTGCATGTAACCTTGGTACCGGGTCATTCTGCTGTTATTATAACGGGAAAAAGATCGTCAGGCAAACACCTGGTATCGGGTATGTATTAGGTGATGAAGGCAGTGGTGCGTACCTTGGGAAAAAAGTACTGCAGTATTATTTGTATAATACTTTTGACGAAGATCTCAGGTACAAATTTGATGATAAATACAAAACAAACCCTGTGGAGGTTTTGGAAAATGTCTATCGCAAACCATTGGCTAACCGTTATCTTGCGAACTTTGCTAAGTTTCTGGCAGACAACAGGGGGCACTACATGATTGAAAATATTATTGAAGATGGAATAAATGACTTTTTCTTTAGTCATTTATGCAAATACAACGAGATATGGACGCTTCCGGTGAGTTTTATCGGCAGTATTGCATTTGGTTTTAAGGATGTGTTGAAGGAACTTTGCGGCTCTTATGAATTTGAGCTGGGCAAGGTGTTGAAAAGCCCTATGATCGGCCTGGTGGAGTATCATAGCTAAGGTTTATTATTTTAGAGAAGAATCCAGAATGAAAATTTATGGCATTTAAAAAGATTACGGAGCAGGCAAGTTTATATCGTCACCTGGAAAAAATGACGATACATGAATTGCTTACTGACATTAACAAGGAAGACCAGGTAGTTCCCGGCGCAGTAGCCAAAGCTATTCCCCAGATTGAAAAACTAGTGGAAGTGGTCAGCGATAAAATGCTGATGGGTGGCCGTTTGTTTTATATCGGTGCGGGCACCAGCGGCAGGCTGGCTATTGTTGACTCCAGTGAATGCCCGCCTACCTATGGTGTTCCGTATGGCCTGGTGATCGGTATTATCGCAGGTGGAGAAAAAGCGATCACTACCGCGGTAGAGTTTGCCGAAGATGATAAAGAACAGGGATGGAAAGACCTGGAAAGCTATAATGTTTCTGACAAGGATGTAGTGATTGGCATTGCTGCCAGCGGAACTACTCCCTACGTGATAGGTGCATTGGAAGAATGCCAAAAAAGAGGGATCATCACCGGTAGCATTGCCTGCAATCCTGATTCTCCCGTCAGCCTTGCTGCTGATTTTCCTATAGAAGTAGTTGTAGGGCCTGAGTTTGTCACCGGGAGTACAAGAATGAAAAGCGGAACAGCACAAAAATTAGTATTGAATATGATCTCTACCTCCGCTATGATACAGCTTGGGAGGGTAGAGGACAATAAAATGGTGAACATGCAGCTTACCAATGATAAGCTCATTGACCGGGGTGTAAAAATGCTGATGGAAAGATTGCAGATGAATGATTATGAAAAAACGAAAGAACTGCTGCTTAAGTATGGAAGTGTAAAAAAGGCTACGGAGTTAACGGTCAAATAATTTTATTTACAAAATTTACGGGCTATATTGCGCCTCTATTAAAAAAGTGATAAACACTAACAGTCATAAGCTTTTTTCTTTCACATCAACACCCGTTGCCATGACTGCTATTATCACTACAACAATTATTACAATCCGCCGCGGCGGATTGTAAATTCCATACTATACTCTGGGCATCTGCTGATAAAACGAAAACTCGTAATTGCATCAGCTTACTTATTTTTAATCATTAAATACTAGATAATGCAGGTTTTAAAATTCGGGGGTACATCGGTGGCCAATGCGGAAAATATCACTAAGGTGGTGGCGATAGTTAAAAGATCAATTCAGAAAGATAAAACGGTGCTGGTTGTTTCAGCACTTGGGGGAATAACGGACATATTGTTAAGCGCGGCTACACTGGCATCAGAAGGAAATGAAGCCTACAATGAAAAGCTGGCGATCATTGAGCAACGTCATCTTGAAGCAGTAAAACAACTGATACCCGTAGCACAGCAAAGCCAGATGCTGAGCCTTGTAAAAACAGCCTGCAATGAGATAGAAGATATTTGCAACGGTATTTTTTTACTCGGTGAACTGACTGCGAGATCAATAGACAGGATCGGCAGTTATGGTGAATGGCTTTCTTCACAGATCATTGCGGCGAAATTTAAAGCGGACGGTATAGATAATGTATGGAAAGACGCAAGGCAACTGATTGTCACCAATTCCAACTTTAGTGCGGCGGAAGTTGATTTCGCCGCTACCCAGGAAAAAGTAACAACATTCTTTTCATCGCAATCTTCTTCCTTGTTTGTCATTCCCGGTTTTATCGCAGCAGATAAAAAAGGCATAACAACGACACTGGGCCGGGGTGGTTCTGATTATACCGCGGCTATTCTAGCATCCGCATTGCATGTAAACACACTTGAAATATGGACGGATGTCAGCGGCATGATGACGGCTGATCCCAGGTTGACCAGCAACGCCCGTATCATTCCGCATATCTCTTACCAGGAAGCGATGGAGCTTTCACATTTTGGCGCTAAAGTTATCTACCCGCCCACTATACAACCGGTAATGAGCCAGGGTATCCCGGTTTGGATTAAAAACACGTTCGCACCGGAAGATGAAGGCACGCTGATAGAATCCGTCGCTACTAAGAATGGCAATATCGTCCGTGGTATTTCAAGTATCAACAATATCGCATTGATCAGCCTGGAAGGAAGTGGTATGATCGGCATTCCCGGGTTTTCTAAAAGATTGTTTGAGGCGTTGAGTAACGAAAAGATCAATGTCATTTTAATTACACAAAGTTCATCGGAACATTCTATCTGCGTCGGTATTGATTCTTCCCTGGCGGAAAAAGCAAAACACGCTGTTGATGGCGCATTCGCTAATGAGATCGCATTGCAAAAAGTAGATCCGCTGCAGATCGAAGCTGAACTTTCTATTGTGGCATTGGTGGGAGAGAATATGAAAAGCCATCCCGGTATCAGTGGCCGCATGTTCAGCGCATTGGGAAAGAATGGTATTAATATCCGTGCCATAGCGCAGGGATCGTCTGAGAAAAATATCTCGGCGGTTATTTCTACCAAAGATGTTCGTAAAGCCATCAACGTATTGCATGAAGAGTTTTTTGAAACAACGTATAAACAGGTAAATCTTTTCGTTGTAGGAACAGGCAATGTAGGGGCTAAACTTCTTGGCCAGTTAAAACAACAGTCAGCATTCTTACAGGAACAAATGAAATTACAGGTAAGAGTAGTAGGATTGAGCAATAGCCGGAAGATGCTGATTGATGAAGAAGGAATTGACCTGGCAAAATGGAAAGAGAAATTGGATGCGGCGCCGGCAGCCGATTTGCAAAAGCTTATTGATGGGATCATCACCCGCAACCTGCGTAATTCCGTTTTTGTAGATATAACAGCCAATGATAAAGTGGCCGCTGTCTATGACCAGTTATTGAAAAAAAGCATTTCAGTAGTGGCCTGTAACAAAGTGGCGGCATCGTCAGCCTTTACAAATTATAAAGAACTGAAAGACCTGTCCAGGGAATTCAATTGCCAGTTCTTGTTTGAAACAAATGTAGGGGCAGGCTTACCGGTTATCGCCACACTCAATGATCTGATGCGCAGCGGCGACAGGGTGCATCGCATACAAGCCGTACTGAGCGGTACACTTAATTTTGTTTTTAATAATTATGATGGTACAAAGAAATTCGCTGAAGTGGTAAAACAAGCGCAGGATGAAGGTTACACAGAACCAGATCCACGGCTTGATCTCAGCGGCACCGATGTTATGCGCAAGATCATGATCCTTGCCCGGGAAGCGGGAGAGAATATCGAAATGGATCATATCGCCAATAATTCATTCATGCCTGCTTCTTGTATGAAAGGCAGTGTGGAAGATTTTTATAAAGAAATGGCGAAGGAAGAAACGCATTTCAAAAAATTATATGAGAAAGCCCATGCAGAAGGAACAAAACTGAAATTTGTCGCTTCCTTTGATAATGGCAGGGCATCAGTAGGTTTGCAGCATATTGATCCAAAGCACGACCTGTATCATTTGTACGGCAAGGACAATGTGGTGCTGTTTTATACGGACCGGTACAGCGAGCAACCTTTAGTGGTAAAAGGAGCAGGGGCGGGTGCAGAGGTAACAGCAAGCGGGGTGTTTGCGGATATAATGCGGGCGGGGAAAATGTAAAAAGGATAAAGTCAAAATGAAAAATGTAAAAGTTAAATGCCCGGGAACTGTGGCCAATCTCGTATGCGGGTTTGATATCCTTGGTATGGCCCTGCATGAACCGAATGATATTATGCGGTTTAAACTATTGGACGAACCGAAAGTAGTGATCATCAATAAAGATGAGTTTAACCTGCCCACTGAACCGGAGAAAAATGTAGCTGGAGTTGTTTTATTGTCTATTATGGAAAAGCTGGGTGACAATACCGGGTTTGAAGTAGAAATTGAAAAGCATATTAAACCGGGCAGCGGTATTGGTTCCAGCGCTGCGAGCGCTGCAGGGGCAGCCGTAGGAGCTAATCATTTACTGGGAAATATTTTTTCCAATGATGAAATAGTACAGTTTGCTATGAATGGTGAAAAACTGGCGTCGGGTGTAAAACATGCGGATAATATCGCGCCCTGTATTTTAGGTGGCGTTACGTTGATCAGGAGTATTCACCCGCTGGATATTATTCCTATTCCATCACCAGACCTGTATGTAACAGTCGTGCATCCGCAGATAGAAGTGCGTACAGCCGATGCGAGACAAATATTACGCAAACAGGTTTTATTGAAAGATGCTATCAGGCAATGGGGAAATATCGCCGGGCTGGTAACCGGTTTTTTAAAAAATGATCATGACCTTATCGGCCGCTCACTGGAAGATGTGATCATCGAACCGGTAAGAAGTATTTTAATTCCCGGGTTTAATGAAATAAAAAGCAAATGCAAGGAGGCAGGTGCATTAGGCGGCGGTATTTCGGGTTCAGGGCCATCGGTGTTTATGCTGAGCAAAAATGAAGCTACGGCAAAAGCTACTGAACAGGTAATGAAAGATGTGTATGACAGACTTGGTATTGAATACAATACTTATGTAACGACCATCAATAAGAAAGGGGTGGAGATAGTGAGTGGTGAATAGTGAATGGTGAGTTGGGGTTGCGCATAAGCATTAATAAATGACTACCCGGGTTCGGGCTACTGCTATCTTGCAAAAGGTTTATTGAAATGAGTTTTAAAATTAAATCTAAGTTCAGGGGACAAGGGTATGAAATATTATAGCACGAATAAGAAATCTCCTTTAGTTGATTTCAAAGAAGCAACAATTAACGGGCAGGCTCCGGACAAAGGGTTATATTTTCCTGGAACGATCCCGGTAATTGATCATGATGTAATTGCAAACATTGAACAATACTCCAACGAAGAAATTGCCTTCAGGATAATAGCGCCTTATGTTGGAGAATCAATGGATGATGATAAACTGATGCAGATCGTAAAAGAAACCATCAGCTTTCCTATTCCTCTTGTACAGGTAACTGAATCTGTTTTTTCTCTTGAATTATTTCATGGGCCGACCCTTGCATTTAAAGATATAGGCGCCAGGTTCATGAGCCGCTGCCTTGGACATTTTGTAAAAAACAATGATAAAAAAGTAACTGTATTAGTCGCCACTTCCGGTGATACAGGAGGAGCCGTGGCCAATGGATTTTATAATGTAGAAGGAATAGAAGTAGTGATATTGTATCCATCGGGAAAAGTAAGCCCGGTACAGGAAAAACAATTGACCACGCCTGGAAAAAATATCCATGCGCTGGAGATCGAAGGCAATTTTGATGATTGCCAGCGGATGGTCAAAGAAGCTTTTATGGACGATGAGCTAAAGAAAAAACGTTTTCTTACTTCCGCTAACTCCATCAATGTGGCGAGATGGTTGCCGCAGCAGTTCTATTATTTTTTTGCATATAAACAATGGACGGATAAAAGCAATCCTCCCATAATAAGTGTACCCAGTGGCAATTTTGGAAATATATGCGCTGGCATACTGGCCAGTCAATCAGGGTTGCCGGTAAAGCATTTTATTGCTGCCTGCAATGCTAATGATATTGTCACCCGCTACCTGCAGACGGAAAGACTGGAAGCCAGGGATGCTGTTGTTACACTTTCCAATGCCATGGATGTGGGCAACCCCAGTAATTTTATACGCATACTGGAAATATTCCATCACCAGTTTCCCGAATTAAAAAACAAGTTGTCTTCTTACAGCATCACTGATGAAGAAACCATCCATACTATCAGTGAAGCATATAAGCAACATAGTTATACATTAGATCCTCACGGTGCTGTTGGATACCTCGCATTGAAAAGATATCTCGAAAAGCATCCGGATAGTAAAGGCATTTTTCTTGAAACTGCGCACCCCGTTAAGTTCCCGGATGCGGTAGAACAGCAGACAGGCAGGTCAATAGAACTACCGCCATCAGTGAAGGATATCATGAAAAGAAAAAAAATAAGTACCGTGATGAAACCGGAATACGCTGCATTAAAAGATTATTTAATGACTTCACCATAAATGATCTGGAATAATCGTTTACTATATTTGCAGTGGAGAATTTCCAATGCATAATTTAGAACCCTTTTATAACTGGCGTCATATCTATACAAGCGAAGAAGATCAAAATTCCCCGTTTTATGGAAGGGTGTATTCTGAATTCGAATTTACCCATACCGTTTACAACTATTACATTCATCCGCAATGGGATGATTTTGGCAGCCGGACGCTTTATCTAAAAGTATTGCTGGCTGATTATGAAGAAAAATATGCCATCATTGAACTGATGGGAGAGTGGAATGATGCTGTAGAGAATGACATCATGGAATTGAAACGCGAGGTATTGGAAAAGTTCATGTACGAAGGTATCAATAAATTTATACTGATAGCGGAAAACGTACTGAACTTCCATAGCAGCGACAGCGAATATTACCAGGAATTATTTGAGGAAACCAGTGAAGAAAATGGCTGGGTCGTCAGCCTGAATATGCCGGAACAATCTCAGTATGATTTCCGGAAAGCCCACCTGGACCGCTATGTAGAGTTAATAGAACTGGACAACTGGCGTACCTATAAACCTTTTCATTTGTTTAAAAAAATAGACGCAGAACAGAAAGCCAGGTTGACATAATGACCTCTCAAACTTTTCTTGCCATTTGGTGTTCCGATACTATTTTTGCAGCAAATTATTCACCCCTCCCTTTTAGTTGCTTATGAAATGGTCTGAATTCTTCACTTCATCGGTCGGCAAGAAATTAGTAATGGCTTTAACGGGTTTATTCCTTATTTCTTTTTTAGTGGTACATGCGGGGGTCAATGCCTGTATCTGGGCAAATGATGGCGGTATCATGTTTAACAAAGCTGCTCATTTCATGGGATCTACTGTCGTCATCCGCATCATGGAAGTGGGTTTATTTCTTGGGATATTCCTTCATATCATACAAGGGTACATGCTTACGCTGAGCAACCAGGCTAAAAGAAAGATTGGTTATGAAGTACCCATGGGCAACAAAGGCAGCAAATGGTATAGCAGAAGTATGGGTTTGCTGGGAACGATTCTTTTATTATTCTTTATCCTGCACTGGTATCATTTCTGGATCCCATCAAGATTTACAGGTATCCCCGGACCTGAAATGGAACTGGAAGGAGGTAAACATATACATAATATGTTTGCGTTAATGCAGTTTACTTTCCGGGAGTTGTGGGTAGTAATCATATATGTACTGGCTTGTATTTCTCTTTGCTGGCATTTGATACATGGTTTCCAAAGCGCATTCAGAACAGTAGGTGTAAGCAGCCCGAGATACATGACAATGATAAGAACAGCCGGCATCGGGTACTCAATTATTATTTCATTGGCTTTTGCCATGATGCCGGTGAGTATGTATTTACAGTGGGTCTAAAGAGATGAACGCAGGTAACAAACTAATTAGCATTACAGTCCCGGTGTTTCGGGATCAGAACAATATCAAATTATCAAATTGATTATGCTTGATTCAAAAATTCCAGCCGGGCAGTTAGAAAAAAAATGGGTTGATTATAAGGGTCATTGTAAACTGGTAAACCCGGCCAATAAGCGCAAACTGGAGATCATCGTGATCGGTACAGGACTCGCCGGTGCATCCGCCGCCGCGGCGTTGGCTGAACAAGGATATAAAGTAAAAGCATTTTGCTTCCAGGATTCTCCGCGCAGGGCACACTCTATCGCTGCGCAGGGTGGCATTAACGCCGCCAAGAATTGCCAGAATGATGGTGACA
>JAATGJ010000106.1 GCA_015654695.1 Chitinophagales bacterium
ATCGGTGCGTTGCCATTGCAAACTGCTGATATCTGCAGGAACAGGCGGATCTACTTTTGTAACCTGCACCAGGTAAATGGCGCCAATGAGCAGCAAAAGCACTATCCCCCCCAATACATAGAGGACCCTTTTCCAGAATTTTTTTCTTTTAAGCATTTCTTATTTTTTCAATAATACTTTCATTTCCCATAAATGCAGTACAGGTTACCAGGCCGCTCATGGACGCTCCTAATATGCCATGCAAATTAAGGTTTTGACCCGTTAAATAGAGGTTTGGCAATTTGGTCCGGGGAGAAATAAACGTTTTCAAAGGATTTTTGAAATCCTTCACAATTCCATACATGGACCCATCATCATTTCCAATATAATCGCGGTATGAAAGCGGTGTTGCTGTATAGTATTCTTTAATGCTATTTCTTAATCCGGGAAATTTTTCTTCCACACAATCCAGCAATATCTCCGCTTTTTGTTTTTTAAAGTGTTCATAATCTTCTCCCCTGTCATCTTTCGCTGATACGGTATTGAAAGTTTTGTCCCATTTTTTTACTTCATCATAACGCATGTAGGCAAGTAGGGTCATTGACTCTGCATATTCGGTTGATCTTGATGACGCAGAGAAAAAAGCGGCGTAACAAAGCGGCCAGTTCTCTTCTGTATGTTCAGCGGTATTCCATATAGATCCTTCTTTATGGTAATAATAATTATGCTTTACATATTTAAACGCCTTTTTTTTGAAAACTATATTAATGATGAATCCCCCTATTGAATTTTCCAGGCTCTTCACCCTGCTTCTGTATGCATTTTTTATCAGGCCCGTGTCTGTCATCTCCAATGTTCTTACCGGGTGCATATTGGAAATAAAATGCTTTCCGTATATATGCGAACCGTCTGCTAGTTTTACAGACCTGACTTCCCCTCCTTCTACTTCAATTTTTGTTACTTCCGTATTCCGGTGAATAATGCCACCGTGTTCACGTATGTTTTTTGCGATAAGCTTTCCAATCTCAGAACCACCGTCAATACATTTCCAGGAACTTTCAATATAACTGTTCAGGATCATGGCATGAACGTAGAAAGGCGTTTTGTCCGATTGCAGCACATATAACATATTATTACCTGCCAGCACAGCCTGTAGTTTTTTATCGGTAGTGATAGATTCAATAAAAGCCCTGGCGCCTGTTTCCAGCACAGAGTTCTTTTCATTCATATCACCACCCGTCCTTAAATTATATAAAGGAAACTTGTTGCACACTTCTTTGATCTTTTCGCAAAACAAGCGCAGCGCTTTTTCTTCAGCGGGAAATTCTTTCAGCAAATGCTGAACAAAATTTTCATACCCCTGGGCATACACGTATTCCTTTTCATCATTTTCAATAATAATCTTATCAAATACATCCTCTTCCATTTTCTGCAACTTCAGCTTATCTATAATACCCAGGTATTTGAATACCTGGTAAAGATTCTGACCCTCGCCCAGTCCACCCAGGTAATGAACGCCTGAATCAAAGATGACCTTATCTCTCACATAAGTTTGTAAACACCCGCCAATCTGCTTGTTTTTTTCCAGTACACAAACTTTATAACCTTCCCTGCCAAGTATGTCAGCGCATACCAGGCCTCCCATTCCGCTTCCGATTATCACAATATCAAAATTATTCATGCTTTTATGCGCCGGCGCTTTTTGTCAGTACAAAAATAGTATTGGATGTGATTTTTGAATCAGCAATTTCCCTGCATTCCATTTTATGTATGGCGGCTGTTTCCCGGATAGATCTTCCGGAAAGAAATGAAAGATCCCCGTTTTCGGTTTTATTAAACTTTAACAGCCGGGTGGAGAAAAATTCAGTCAACCGGGTTCTTTTGTGTTTTGTAGCTGAATCCGTATTTCCCTCCCTGATAACAACAATGCCACCGGGATTAAGCTGGCCGATACATTTTTCTATCACCTGTAACTGTTGATCCGGCTGCAGGTAATGTAAGATGTCCGCCAGTATGATTGTATCATATTTTTCAAAACTAAAATTGACCACATCAGTATGAACAAAATTAATGGCGGGGGTTTTACTAAAACAATGGTTGGCTGTTTCTATTTTTGTTTCATCATAGTCTATCCCGGTGATCTCCCGCTTGTCAGAAGTGAAATATAACATGTAGGACATAAACCCATAACCGCAGCCAATATCCAGTATTTTTCCCTGTAGCGGTATCAGCTCATGGAAGACCTGGTAATTTTTTTCCAGCTTCGTCTTTATTCGCATGTACCATTCAATAATTGGACCTTTGTACAAATAATTATAAATTAGTTTTTCCCTGAAATAGGCAGTTTGTTCAATGCCGCTTCTTAATCTATTAAATTCACTCCTGTAATAACGCCCTATAGCTTTAGTTCTTTCAACATAACCATTTCCAAACTCCGCATCACCCGATTTTATCCTTGGCAAAAATTCAAGAGTTACCTGACCATCTTTTAATAATGCATCTTTTTTGGTGAGTGTATAGTTTGTGCCATGAATCATGATGGGTAGAATATCAGCATTCAATTTTTCAGCCAGATAAAATGCGCCCTTATGGAAACGCTTTACCACTCCATCTTCTGACCGGGTGCCTTCCGGGAATACGATCAGAGAGTAACCATGCTTCATTCTGTCAGCAATCCTGTCTATATTCTGCTCCACCTCTTCCGCAGGAAAATAGTCTGCCATCCGGATCACCGGGCCAAAGAAACGGGCATTCCATTTTTTATTATTGGTTAACATTAAAATTTTAGGATGCAGCATGATCAGGGGAACAATATCCAGGGAAGATTGATGATTGCAAATAATGATGGCAGGCTTTGACAGATCTTCCTTCAAGGGGTTGATGATCTTCTTTTTCACATTCACCATTATATACATCAGCATCCAGCATGCTTTTGAAAGAAAAGTATGATACAGAAGCTTCCCCTTTTCTTTTACCCTCAGACCGGCAAAGATCCGCCCTACCAGCGTAAATACAATGCTCCAGGAAATGAAAATGGAAAATGCAAAAGCAGATTTGTGAAAGCTGGTAAAAGTCCAGGGAAATAATTTTCGCTGGACCCTGTTCCTGATCAGAAGATTGAAGAAAAACGGGATTAAAATTTGCGACATGATGACCACACACATGATCCCGACAATAGAAATGACTGCGATAGATCTTAATGCCGGGTGTTTTGCAAATATTAAAACACCCAGGCCGGCAATGGTGGTAAGGGCAGATAAAAGAATAGATGATTTAAAAGACGACAGGTTCTTTTTACCGGTTTTATATTCCTGTAACAAACCATCCATGATAAAAAGGCTGTAGTCATCACCCAAACCAAAAATAAGCGCCGAGATAATGATATTAACGATGTTAAACTGTATGCCTGCCATTCCCATAATGCCTAATATCCATATCCAGCTAATGAACATGGGAATGAAAGAAATTAACGTTAACTCAATACGTCCATACATGATCAGTAAAACAAAAAATACCAGGAGGGATGTCATTAAAGCAATGCTTGTAAAGTCATCATTAATGATCTGCACCACTTTACCGGTCAGGTATTGCTTGTCCAGTACCGTTATGTTTGGCTCGTTTTCAAACGTGCTGTAAACAGCCTGCTTATGTTCCGGGGAAACTTTTACCAATGTTACTACTGTGGTTTTTCCCGGCTTCTCAGTTATATAATCATCGAGGAAGTTTTTCCGGACATCCGTCATCGCCTGCCCGTCTGCGGGTTGAAAATCTTTATCCAGCAGCAATTGGAATTTATCAAACGCTGTTGCACTGAATTTTAATGCGGCGCCTTCCTTATGCAGCATGGCCAGTAATGCGGCTTTCTTTTCCGGGGTCCAGTAATGTTTCCATTTTTCAATTCTAGCTTTTTGCAAAGAATCAGAAATGATCAGCGATGAAACACCTGAATATTTCCGTACAATATTTTTTGCTTCAAGCGCCTGTATTTCCGTAACTATTTTTTCATTGTTGATCAGCGCTTCATTGAGTGTCGTTCCTTCGGTAACCAGGTAAACAGACTGGAGGGCATATTCATTGATCTTATTCAAATCTTTTTCCGACTGCTTTAACCTGGCCGGCATAAAATTCATCTTATTCAGGTCAGATTCAAAGCCGACTTTGGTGGCCCAATAAGCAAAAAAGACCGTCAATAAAAGAATAATGATTACAAGGTATTTATTATACTCAGGCCGGTAAGCCGCCATTTTATCTATGAAGGATAGCGATCTTATTGTATGTGTCGCCTGTTCTTTTTTGGATGCGATGAAATGTGGCAAAAAGATCAATGAACAAAGCGATGCACCGACCAGGCTGAAGGCGGCAAACAATCCGAGGTCTTTCAGCATCTCTGATTCCGCGAACTCCAGGCACAAAAAACCACCGATGGTAGTAAAGCTGCCAATGGTCATGGGGATGGCCAGGTCCCTGATTAATTCGCGTATATTTTTTGTATGACGGTAATGATTGAAAACGTGTAAAGAATAATTAACGGCAATACCCAGTACCACCGAACCAGTACCCAATGCAATAACAGAAATGCTCCCTTTGATAAAATAAATAGCAGCCAGTGAAAATATAGCTCCGAATAAAACGGGAACCAGGATGATAAAGGGAGCCCTTTTCTTCCGGAAATAAATTCCCAGGAAAGTAATAATAAAAAGAACGGTTATTCCCTGCGTGAGCAAGGAGTCTTTTCTTAATTGTAATGCATTGCCCACCGAAACAGCCGTAGCGCCGAAATAAGAAGCTGACAGGTTTTTAAAATCAGTATTTTCCAGTTCGTGAATGATCTTATCAAGACCTTCCAGCAGCAATGCGTTCTTACCGGTATTACTGGGTGGAAAAGCAGGTGTAATAAAAAGCAGCAGGTGTTTTTGATCTTTGGTTACTACATAATTTTCGTACAACTCAAAATTTTCATCATACTGTAATTGCTGCAATTTTTTTAAACCCAGGAAAGTAATACCTACCGGGTCGTTGCTGATCATATTTTTTAATGCAATGCCAGCCGGGGAAGTCAATGTCCTGAAATTCTGTTCGAGTGTTTCTTTCACCCTGGCAGGTGTTATTAGCGTATCAATGGCCCGGTAATCTTTATCATCCAAATAAATGGGTAAATGATCGCTGACTGTGCCAAATAGTTCCATGACAAGACCGTCATCCGTTTTGTCATTTATTTTAAGGATATAGAGGCTGAGTTGTTCCTTTACCTTTTCTGCAAAAACGCCTGCATAAGCTACAAGGCTATCCGGTTGTGCCGGGGAAGAGGTATCTTTTAAAGACAGCATCACCACCAGCTTATCCATGAATTTTGAATCCTGGAAAACTTCGTTGAGTTTTTCGATCTTTTTATCCTGCGGCAAGATCTTAGAAATGTCTTCTTCAAATTTTACCTGCATGGCAAAATAGCCCAGCAATAAAAAACTGGCAGCGACTGTAGCAAAAAACGCCGTGCGGTGTTTTTCAAAAAAATTATAGGCGTTAAGTAGTATTTGTCTCATGTACTATTCAACTTATTGGGCGAGGATGGATTTCTTACTAAACAATTTCAACAGTATAAAAGCTAACAAACCAAAAAAAATGCCTGCCACTATTGCCAGTGTAATACTACCATAAATATATTGTTGTAAATTGTTTTTAATAGAATCTAACGAAATAGACCTGCTAAAGACAATTGGCATGGCATGATGCCCCATCCAGAACGCCCCTGCTTTATAACTTGCAAAAATGATGAGCGGCAGCATAGGTGGTATGCTGATATTGGCCGCCACAATTACCAATGGCTTGTTCAACTTAAAAACTATAGCCAGGAAAATAGCTGTGACCAACTGGAATCCCCAGATGGGCACTATACCCATAAATACACCAAAAGCAATGGAAGCTGCTTTCAACCCGTCGGAATGATGCGGATTAAACAGGTGGTCATTGAGCAGTTGCTTAAAATTGTTTTTAATAAAAATATGGCGCAGAAAATTGCGGGGCTTGATGTACAGGAATGTTACCAGTACGAGGATGGTATTTAAAATACTTATCCTGAAAAAATCTTTATACGGCCTGAAATGGGAAACCCGTTCTTCTTTGGGTGCATAATAAACAGAAATGGGAACCGGTAACACTTTTATACCCTTCCATGCCGCTCTTACCAGCACTTCTATTTCAAATTCATATTTACGGGTAAAAAATCGCATTTTGTTAATCGCTTCCAATGGGTATAACCTGTAGCCCGATTGTGTATCAGGCAACCGGATACCTGTTTCAACCCTGAACCAGAAATTGGAGAACCTGTTGCCAAAGCTGCTGCCGCCGGGTACAGAAGCCTGGTTCATATTCCGGGCGCCAATGATAATGGCGTTTTTCTCAAGCGCCAGCTTATCCGTAAATGCCGGCAGGTCCTTTGCAAAATGCTGTCCGTCTGAATCTATGGTAATGGCATATTGATAACCCTTCTCACTGGCATAGGCAAATCCTTTGCGAAGCGCCCAGCCCTTTCCACTGTTTTTTTCATAACTGATCAATTGTACAAAAGAAAATGATTGGATAATAGCGTTTGTAGTATCGGTTGACCCATCGTTCACTACAATGATATGGTGAGTATAACCGGCAACATCTGCGATAACCGCTGCCAGGGACGTCTCATTGTTATACGTTGGGATAATAACACAAACCTGAAGTTGTTCAAATTGCTCCCTTCCTGTCATGGATCCGGTCATTAAAGTTTGTATTTGTCAAGTAGAAAAAAATAAGAAGCAAATTTAAAACAATATGAAAATAAGCTATCATAATAAATTTCTGGTAATATATAATACAGGAATATAAAGGGTATTAACTTTATATGTTGGTAAGTCATCCTGTAAAACACACATTTGAAGTTCCGCCGGTTTTTAATAGCAGCTTTATCCATTTGGATTATACCTCCTGTTGCCATTGCACAAAGTATAATTCTTACCGGCAGTATCCGGGATGCCCATACCCAGGAACCCATTAGCTATGCTTCAGTTTACCTGCTGGCATCCGGTATTGGCCAACTATCAGACAGCAGTGGTTCTTTTTCTTTTCGCATAATTAATTTAACTGCGGACACACTGGTAATAAGTTATGTTGGGTACGAAGATTTTAAAATGCCGGTAAGTGGGTTAAATGATGCTGTATCCATCGCTGTTCAATTAGTAAGAGGGCGGGCCAATAATGAAGTAGTAATAAAAGCAAGTGTTAATAAAGGATTGTTTCTATGGAGAAAGATAATGAGCAAAAAACAACTGTACGACCGGTACAACCTGCCCAACTTTGGATATGAAGCCTACAATAAGCTGGAAATAGATATAAAGAACTTCAGTGTGGACAGGGTAAAAAACAGTATCCTGCTAAAACCATTTTCCTTTATCATAAAACCATTGGCTGAAGTATCTGAAACGGATGGTTTTTTGCCTGCTTACCTGATCGAAAGTGTAAGTGACTATAGTTACCAGCGCAATCCTAAAAGAAAGCATGAAAACATCAGGGCAAGTAATACCAGGGGATTTATCACAGAAAGCATGAGTCAATTATTGGGTGTGATGAACCAAAATGTAAACATCTACAGCAACTTCGTGAATGTAATGGATAAAGATTTTATAAGCCCTTTCCATGACAATGCTGATAACTATTATTCTTTTTCTGTGCCGGATACACAATCAGTGAATGGTCATCCCCTATTCCATTTTGTTTTCAGGCCTAAACACCCGGGGCAAAATGCTTTTGAAGGAGATGCATGGGTGATGGGCGGAACCTTCCAGGTACAGAAGATATCTCTTTACCTCGGCAAGGATGCCAATATTAATTATATAGACAGGATCAGTGTGTTCCAGGAATTTTTACCCGTCAATGACAGCATGATCTTTTTGCACCGGGATAAATTTTTTGCAGACTTCAGGGTGCTGGGAAAAAAATCATTAACGCTTACAGGAAGAAAAACCACCTCCTATAAGAATATTGTCATCAACAGTGATTCCATAGCAGCCCATTTTAAAAACCAGTCCGTAGAAGAATTAATAACTACAGGTACAGGCTTTACACAACTGACCGATTCAGGCTGGAATACAATACGACACGATAGTTTATCAAAACATGAGAAAGCCATTTACACTACTATAGATAAACTGCTGCACGACCCAAAGTATCAACGGTTGCAGGACAATTTTAAATTCCTGGGTTCGGGGTATAAAAATTTCGGCAATATTGAAGTGGGCAAATGGTATAGCCTGGTCAGCGGCAACCAGTGGGAAGGGGCCCGTTTCCGTTTGGACCTCGGGACTAATAAAGGATTTAATAAAAATATTTACCTGCATACTTACCTGGCTTATGGAACCAGGGATCAAAAATTTAAAGGGCAGGCCGAAGTTTACTGGATACTAAAAAGAAAACCACATTGGTGGAGACTGCATCTTTCTTATGCAAATGATGTTAATAACGGCATCAGTCAAAATGGCCAACTAAGTGACGATAATGTTTTTTCATTGGCCATCCGGAAACCTAACAGCACCCGTAAATTCCTGCAGGCAAAAGATCTCCGGTTTGAAGTGTATAAAGACTGGGGCAAAGGATTTTCTACAGAGTTCTTTGCATCACAGCAGCAATATACACCCCTGCAAAACCTGCCTTTAAAAAACAATTTCCCGGTGAGCAGTGGCGAGGCGCTTAACAATTTTGAACTGGCCATCAAACTGAGATTTGCTTACCTGGAACAATTTATCATCGGCGATTTTTTCAGGTATTCAGCAGGCAGCAAATGGCCTGTCGCAGAATTTTTATTTGCAAAAGGAATAACCGGGTTTTTAAACAGCGCATATAGTTATACCAAATATGCAGCATCGGTGAGTGATGGTATAAAAATATCCCCCTATGGTACGCTTAAGTATAAAGTGTATGCGGGTAAGATCAACGGAACTCTGCCTTTCACTTTTTTAGAAAATCACACCGGCAATGATCTTTATTACTACAATGCCGGCACTTTTAACCTGATGTACCGCTTTGAATATATCAGCGATCAATATGCAGGTGTCAATATAGAACACAATATCGGATCGGGGCTGTTTCGTTTTATACCCATTACCCGTAAATTAAAATGGCGGCAGTTCTGGAATGTAAAAACCATTTGGGGTTCCCTCAGCGATAAAAACAAAGCGCTGAACAATACAACATCTTTCTTCAAGACATTGGATGGCAAAACTTATTTAGAAGCGGGTACAGGCATTGACAATATCTTTAAAATATTTCGTTTTGATTTTGTATGGAGGGTTTTACCAAGACCACTGCCCGTTAATAAGATTTCAAGGTTTGGCATTTTTGGGAGCTTTCAGTTTAAGTTTTAATTGTCTAAACCCCACTGCTTCTAATCTCGTCATTGGGCAGGCTTTGATAATCAAGAAACCCGTTACAGATTGACGACGGGTTGGGCAGGTTGTTTCGTTAAGATTGTATAAATTGGTGGCTTAGACGTCGGCTATGAAGCGTAAGTTTGGGACACTTGTTGCCAAGTAATGAAATTGAGATGGTCCCATTTCATCTCCAACAAATAAGTACAGATATGAATATTAAGAACACAATAATGTTTCTGTTAAGTTCTTTAATAATGTCGCTCACTTCCTGTAGCCAGGAAAAAGAGCCAGTATTCAACGACACTAATTATATATATTCAAGAAAAGGGGAAGCGGATGAATACCCGTATGTGATGTCATTTTTATACAAGCTTGATACCAATTGGAGCCTTAAAAAAATATATTTTGATTCCGCGTATTCAATTCTTTTTTCAAAATCTTTTTTTTATAAAGGGATACCCAATGGGCCACACGTTGGATATGTTGGAGGCAAAATTGCTGGTCAATGTTTTTTTGTTGATGGAAAATATGACGGCGAACGGCTAACTTTTGAAGATGGAAAAATTCGTCTGAGAGCTTATTTTAAGAAAGGTATTAAAGTTGGTACATGGATTAAGTATGATAAAAATGGAAAGATTATCCAAAAAACTGATTATGATAATAATGGCAAAATGACTCAGGATGTTTCCTATTAACGATAACTTTTGATGTATTTCCGGTTGTGAGTAGTGTTTTCTTCTTTGTCGTGTATCCGAATCTCGCAACCCTTGAAAGGCAATGTCTCGGCCTGTAGAATCTGCGAGCAAATCAAATTATTATGGGATTCCCTTCTTTATAAATAATATCTTATGATTAAGAACCTACTTTGGTATAAGACATGCCCCTTTTGCAATCAAGGAAGATTATTTATTTTCAAAAACTTGCATATTAATAAACTTTATTTACACTGTGAAGAATGCGAGAGAGGATATTACGATCCAACCAAGTTAAAAGTAGAAAATTTTTTTTTGTCGCTACAAGAAGAGTTTAATGCCATAGCGGCAACGCTGGAAGATATTAAAGAACATGATTGGGATAACTTACATTTTAATATCGTCAACGAATAGGGATGAAAGATTTCTAATTCCACGCCGAGTGTCCCACTCATTTCAAAGATTCTGTGTCAGATGGCCCTTGTGAGTGCATATTTGGCACTCGCCGTTCTACGAAGCAATAATTTGTAAATTGCTAAATATTTGGTAACCGAAAGATAACGGAAGCAGATGGGGTACAGATTGACCCCGATTCGATAGTTATCGGATCGGGCCGCCGGAATAATTTTGATTGTTAAGTTTGCTAGCCCAGGCATCGGCTATAAGGCGTAAGTGTGGTACACTCGTAGCCGAATTAAGCGGTCTAAAGGGTACATTTACTTATTGATTAAAATGAAAAAGGATGAAATAATAAAATTTATAGAAAATGTATTATTAGCTGAAGGCTGCTTAAAGCAACCCGCAATTAATGATCAGGTTTACGATTTCGAACTAAAAAATAAATGTATAATTCCTGTTGATTTACTCTTTCTTTTGAAAATTACTAATGGTTTTGATTTTAAACTCGTAAGATTTTGGCCTTTAAATGAATATAAATCTCTTTCAAGATTTTTTACCGAGGATGAAAGCAAAGTCTTTTATACTGATTATCGTAAAAATCAACTCCCGGAGGAAGGAGCTGGTTTGTTGTTTGATTCAGAAGGGAAGTGGTTACTTAAGGAACAAGAATTTTATTTTATTTTTTCAGACTATAATATTGAAAGTTCTTTTTGGGCAATAAATTTAAGCGAAGGAGAAACTAATAATGTCATTTGTGTCTATGTGTCTCAAAATGCATATCGTAACGTCGCCAATAGTTTGTCAGAGTTTATTGAGATATTCAATTCTCAGGGATTGGAGTTCTTAATTTAAGCCTTAGCACTCAGTTCTTCTTACTGTTCAAAATCACAAGAAGACATTTACCAGTAATGAATTATCTTGAGTTTGATGGTATTGATCTGACGAAATCCGTTACAGATTAGTGTCGTACCGCTGGTGTCATTAAGATTGTATAAATTGGTGACTCAGACCTAGCGAAGCGTAAGTTTCCGACACTCGTCGCCAAAGTAAATTTTATGAGCAGTACAAAATTCACACTTGAAAAAATGGTGAAAGTTTGGGAAAACCCTTCAGGTTGTCCGTCTCCTATATTTCCGATCATTTACATGGAAATTCCGAAGGTAAAAGAATGTAGAGGGTTTATTCGCTTAGAAAATTTAGTTGGTGATTTTGACTTTGTTGGATATTCTTTGAAAGGAGATGATATATTGATTGATTCGACAGGGAAAATGATAAAATTAGATTATCAGGAATTTGTTATTCCCTTTTTTTTTGTAAAGCAATTTTCTCTTGATGAGCTTAAGCAGAATCTAATGCAGTTACTTACTTATTTGAATGATCCAGAATTTATAGAGGAGATTCTCACTACATTATCTATTGAGGCGATTGTGAATAAAATTGCAACTAGATTTTCTTGGTAATTTCTGATTCGGCGACCGGGGTGTGCCTCCGGTTGTGAGGAATGTTCTGCAAAAGAAAAAAACATTTGACTGTAAAGCCTGCTGGTCCAGACATCGGCTATGAAACGTAAATTTGGGAGACTCGTCGCCGAATTGAAAATGCCCAAAATTTTTCAATAAATATCATTATGTACTTTGAACCTTCTTTTGTTTTGCCGAAGATTATAGGCCTCTTGCTTATGAGTATTTGGGTTTATACTTCATTTCGGCAATTGTGGATGTATAAATATGTGGATATTGTAACAGGTACTTTGATTGATATTGCTGACAACCCGGAAGCTTCTAGTACATTGAATAAGGTAGCGACCATAGAATTTTTTTATCGCGGACAAAAAGAAACTATAGAACATTATTACACTGGGTCACGAAATGACTTTTCAAAGGAAGTAACTGTGTATGTGAACAAAAAAAATGTAAAGAGGTCTATTGTCAAGCCTCATTCAAAATTGAGGATTTTTTTTGATTTTATTGTTCCAATATTTTTTTCAATACTTATAGTGATTTCTTTTTTTAGAATAAAAGGATGTTAGGATAATGTATCCACGTTCTCCGGTTGTGAGGAGTGCTCGGCAAAAGGAAAAAAATCATTTTGACTGTAAAGCCTGCTGGCCTAGACATCGGCTATGAAGCGTAAGTGTAGGCCACTCGTCGCCTAATTGAAAATATTTTTCCAATGAAGCATAAATTAAATTCTGAGTTTTACGAAATCTGCGAGCAAATTGTATCAGAAAACAAAAATAGTTCTGAGTGGGCTGCAATAGAGTCTGATGATATGTTTCAGTCAAGTATGTATGAAGGGGGGTTTGATGCGACAGGAATGGAATTTGTTTTTAGTGTATTTTTAGAAGATAAGGAATACTGGTTTCAATTAAATCTCGACAATGTCTATAAAATTCATAATAATCAGATTGCTGAAGTTGATATAACAGAAGCAGATTAGCAATTAATGATGAAGTTTATCAGGTTGTGAGGAGTGTTCGGCAAAAGAAAAAAAATCATTTTGATTGTAAAGCCTGCTAGCCCAGACATCGGCTATGAAGTGTAAGTGTGGGACACCTCGTCATGAATTAAAATTATAAATCAAAAATAAAAAAAACAAGCAATAAGATTTATGGAGGACCTACTAGGTATTTTATTGATTAGAACAATAATCAGGACAATAGGTCAATATGTTCGATATTTCTTTTTTCGCTTAATTGGAAGAAAGCGATCTTTTAAGTCGTTGTCAAACGAATCGAAAAATGAATATAAAGATTTGGGAAAGGCATTAACTCAGGATTTTTTTAATGGTTTAATTGGTACAGTGATTTTCTGCATAGTTGTTTTAATGATTGTTGCAATAGTATTTGGCTGATTTTATATTCCGGTTGCGATTAGTATTTCGTACCAGTAAAGAGAATAGAAATTATAGGAGGGTTTTTGTGCTTCGTTTGCAACGATTAAGATCGGGATGCTCTACCCTTCGCAAGTAATTCTTCAATATACTTTCTTGATTTCATATCCTTAATTTTCTTTTCCCTCTTTTTTGCTTCAGCAAGGGTATCATATTCTTCCGTATAAACTATTTTCCATGGAATCCCCAAACTTGTAAATTTTGAGTGGCCAATATTATGTTCATATAATCTCCTCTCAAGGTCAGAGCAGGCCCCGATATAGTATTTGTTGAGCTTATCCGAATATAGGATATAAGTAAATGGCATAAAAAAAGCCTGGATAAACCAGACTTATTTATTTGTGATCCCGCTGGGACTTTATTATAGTATTAATTCTCCGGCGTTAAATCCAGATTATCGATTTTTTGCCAATCAAATGCAAAGAACTGCCTACTTTATTCAGCTTTATAGAAGCAGGATTTAACTTTATAAGATGCTGTAAGCACCCCTTTTTCAGACAGCTTCTTTTAGGGGGCATTATTAAATGCCTGTATTCTTACTGCATCTATGCTGATGCTTACTTACGGCAAAGGACGTAATGGGGTTTAGCACATGCAATAAACTAATCTTTAAAAACCATAAAGAAGCTCTGTTCGAAACTCAGGAAGTACTAATGGAATCCTGTAATAGCAATAATCAGTCTGTGTTTTTATAAAAGCGCTTCATCTGTTTAATCCTCGACCGTACTAATTCAGATTTCATCGGCTCATAAATGAAGATTTCCCTTTTATTATCCCGGATAATAATTCTAAAAGGTTGTTTTAGTTGCCGGGTAAAGTGATAAACCGTAAGGTATTCTGCAAGGTCTTCGTGCCAGCTACAGCTGGCATAGAGGGAAACAAAAGGTGTACGCTCCAGTACCAGGTAAACGGACTGCGCCTTTTCTATGGGAATAGCCTTGCCGTTATGCCGGAAACGGATACCGTCCAACAGGGTGTCCATATATTTTGGATCTGTAGATACTCTATCCGACCAAACACCCCCAGTAAATTTATTTTTTGGAAAATTTAAGACAAGCTTTCCCTGAGACCAGAGGGCTTCAACAATTTTTAATGACCCATCCACAACATGGGTTGTTTCGTGCAAGATAACATACAAGATGGCATCCAGCACTCCAGCTTCTATGGACACATTCAAAGGAGAACCGGTACTGATGAAGCAGGTTTGTTCCTTTTCCGTGAGCCACTGGGATACATTTTGATTGAGTATCTCCGCACGAATAGTGATCGTGAATATAGGAAATTCATCATCCGGATTCACAGTTGAGGTAAGTGCTGTATTGGGCATATTATCAAGAAAATTAATGCTCAGTAAATGAGCTTTGAGGATGCGCTGGTGCAAAGCAGGCAACGCATCGAAGGCTTTTGCAACCTTAAGGCTGTCTCCTTTATTGAGTTTATGTTCTCTTGGTGACATTCCCGCTTCCCGGAACCGCTTTTGGATATCCGGAGAAGTGGGCTTAACGCGGGACATAATTGTTGTGTTCGGGTCAACACCGTACTTGTTTTGGATCTGTACTGTTTGGCTTCCTGTTACGCTGGAACCCACTGTCTGTGCAAATCCATAATTGTTAAATGAGACAGTCCAGGTTGCAAGTAAAATAAGAAAAAAGGGTTGTATTAAATAGTTACGCATATCGTTGATTTAGTTAACAGCTTCCAGAAAAAACATACATCTTAAAAAGGAAATACAAATCTTATTTCAACATATATTTCAATCCAAATTCAAGGCCTGCAGTTATGTTATACGATTTCTTTCTGTCGGTTGGATAAAAAGCATATTTCCTGTCTTCTGCATTGGTGAAATCGCCATCGAAACGCATATCACCTGTTGCGAATAAATTATTTCCGATCTTTATATTTACGCCTGTTGAAAACATACCTCCGAATGTTACATTCCTGAACTGGTCATTAGTATTGTTCTTAATGCTGTTCCTGTCGTCATCGAATAATTGTGATTTGCTTAAAAAACTAACCTGGGGACCGGCTTTGCCGGTAAGCGACAATATGTTAATCAGTTGTATGTTATAGGTAAACATTAGCGGCACTTTTATATAGTTAAGATGCTGGTTAAATTCTTTGTTATTTATTTCGTAACGCTGCCCCTGTAAAGCATATAAAACATCAACCGCCACGCCCGTATTTTTGGTAAAGCCATATCCGATTCCTGCTCCAAAGCTTGCTCCTACAGTTGGTTTCCACTCATAGTTATCATTATCCAGATCATCTTTGTTAAAAACGCTGCACAAAACGGGCGCCGCTTTAACACTTATATTAAATCCTTTTTGCGCATACACATTTGTTGTCATGGTCATGATTAACATTACACATAATGAAACAATGATTGATTGTTTTTTTTCAATTTTCATACTGAGAATTTTATTTTGATTATTTATTTTTACTTCGACAAATTTTAAAACGCTTGCTTTTGCGGACCGGCAGAAGTTTTATGGCAACATCATTGTGCTACCCCTTTATACCTGGAGATTCTTCATTCGGCTTTTCCCACCTTTTTCTGCCCTATTATAAATGCTTCCGCAATTTGTTTTTGCACTTTGTAATAAGATTATTTAATTTAATGCCGTGTCAGGGTACGCCCTTAGCGGCTCTTCTGCCCTTAATAGTATCTACCGCCAGGTAGGCGACGGGTACAATAATCAGGGTCAATAACATGGAGCTTGTTAATCCGCCAATTAATATCCAGGCTAAACCATTCTTCCACTCCGAGCCGGCGCCTGATGCAATCGCAATCGGTATCATTGCAATCACCATAGCAATGGTTGTCATCAGGATAGGACGGAAACGGGCCATCGTTCCTTCCATCAATGCGTCATAAGAACCCTTTCCTTCTTTCTTCAATTGGTTCACAAAATCCACAATCAAACTAGCGTTTTTGATCACCAGTCCTACCAGCATAATTAATCCCAGCATTCCGAAAATACTCAGGTTGGTCCTTGTTAACGCAAGTGCGAGAAATGCTCCGATCATCGCCACAGGAACTGAGAACATTACCACTAATGGATAAACATAATTGTCGTATAATGCCACCATAATGAGATACACCAAAACAATGGATGCCATCAACGCCAGTAATAAACTCGAAAAGGCCTCCGCCTGGTTCTTTACATCACCTGCCGCAAGTACAAAAATGCCGGGAGGTATCTTCAATGCGTCAATTTTTGACTGTATTTCCCTGCCTACCGTACCAACGGGACGGCCGGAAACCTGCGCCTCTATTGTAACGGAAGTAATCTTGTCTTTACGTTCCAGCCTGGATGGGCCGGTTGTTGAAGTAATATTTGCAAACTGGCTTAACTGTATCAGCTCTCTTTTTGTATTAAGAAAAGTAATGTTACTGATGTCATCAATATCCATACGGTCAAACTCATCTAACTGTACTTTAATAGGATATTCATCATCGCCCTGTAATAATTTACTTTGATCGTTACCAGCATAAGCATTCTGCATGGTAGTACCCACTACATCCAACGAAAGGTTTAATTCAGCGAGTTTCTGACGGTCAATCTGTACGGCTATTTCAGGATTACCGCCTTCAACAGATGCTTTAATTTCGAAAGTGCCCGGCACAGATTTGATAATTGTTTTTATTTTCTCACTGAAAATTAATAGCGTATCCAGATTTGAACCCTGTAGCTGAAACTGAATGGGAGCCGCTGTTCCACCGCTTACTATGCTTACCGGGCTTGCCGTAATTTTTGCTCCCGGAATTTTTTTTGACAAATCAAATTTTGTTTTAGCAGCATACTCAGTTGAAGTCAGCGACCGTTTTTCGGCAGGTACCAGCTTTACGTTTATCTGAGAAATGTAGGCGTTGTTTCCTTCACTTATATTCCCGCCGCTTCCTGCACCTACTGTAGTAAACACATTGGCTATATCAGGATCTTTTATTAAATGATCTTCAATTTGCCGGGTAAGAAAATTAGTTTGCTCCAATGGTGTTTCTTTTGGCAGTTCGGCCTGCAACCGGAACTCACCGTTGTCGCCGTTTGCAACAAACTCCACACCAATTAATCCTGAACCTGCCAATGCAAATGATGCGATAACCATTAGCATAATACTGGTAAAAGCAATGCGCTTATGAGTTAAACTCCATTTTAATATTCCTTTAAAAAAGTTCTGAAAATTACTGATCCTGTTTTCAAACCATATCAATGGTCTATCGGTTACTTTCCTTTTATTCAGATGAGAGAGCTTCGTAAACCGGCTGGCCAGCCACGGCGTTAATGTAAATGATACCAGCCAGCTGATTACAGTAGCGGCTACTACAACTATCGAAAACTGGAACAAAAGATCCGATACGATGCCGGTTACAAAAGTGATGGGCAAAAACACCACTACAATCACCAATGTGATAGAAGTAACAGAAATACCGATCTCTTTCCAGGTCTGTTGTGCTGCTTCCCTCGCGCTTTTACCGTTCTCCATGTGCATGTGGATATTCTCCAGCACCACAATACTGTCATCAACCAGTATACCGATCACCAGGGAGAGGGCCAACAAACTCATCAGGTTTAGAGAAAAGCCTAAAGCGGCCATTACCACAAAAGCAGAAATAACAGAAGTTGGAATAGCCACCATCACAATCAGTGCATTACGGATATTGTGCAGGAAAAAAAGCATGATGAAAGCCACGAGTATGACGGCTATGATCAGATCATAAATTACAGAGTTGGCTGCTTCCAGTGTAAAGTCGGCGCTATCACTGGCAATGGTGAATTTCACATTCTCTGCGGCATAAGCCTGCTCCAGGGCGACCAAAGATTTTTTAGCTTCTTTACTGATCCCCACTGTATTGCCATCGCTTGTTTTGGTTATAAAAATTCCCAGTGAAGTTTTACCATTGATACGGGTTAGCGAAGTTGCGTCTTCCCCGCTATCGTATAATTCAGCAACATCTTTCAGATATACCTGGCTGCCATCCTTATTGGTTGCAACTGCGAGATTGCTTAATTCTGCAAGGCTGGTAAATTTTCCGCTCAATCTTACCAGCACATCCTGCGCAGTATTTTTTATACTACCTGTTGGGAAATTCAGGTTTGCTTTTGAAATAGCATTGGATACCTGTAAGATTGAAACAGCATAATATTTAAGTTTATCGTTGTTTACATTTATTTTTATTTCCCTCTTCTCACCACCTGTTATATCTACTTTGGCGATACCTTCAATCCGTGCCAGTTCCGGCTGAATAGTTTTATCAAGCAAAGTAGTGAAAGCTCTTTCATCCATATCTGATGTAGCGCCAATACGCATGATGGGTAATTCATCAAAAGAAAATTTACCGAGACC
>JAATGJ010000108.1 GCA_015654695.1 Chitinophagales bacterium
AGCCAACCCACTTACGCTGTTTTACTAAGCAACTGCTCTACTGGTTACGTTACTACCGGCCAATATGAGAAAATGATCCCTCTTTATACTACAGCGATGGCAATAATAAAGAAAGCTATTGGCGAACAAAGTCCTGACTATTTAATCCCGTTGCAAAACCTTGCCTACGTATATGCAACTGTGGGCCAGTCTGCCAAAGCTGAGTCCTTATACCTGCATGGAATGGCCATAAGAAAAAAAATATCAGGTGAAAACCATCCCGATTATGCTACTTTATTAGATAACCTGGCGCTGCTTTATTCCAATAGGAGAGAATACGCGAAAGCAGGGCCGCTGTATAGTATGGCAAAAAATATCCGAAAACAACTGTTTGGAGAAATGCATCCCGACTATGCGTCTTCCCTGAATAACCTGGCTTATTATTATATGGATGCTGAAAAATATGATACAGCAGAAAATCTCTTTATACAGACAACAGAAATTATGAAAAAAACACTGGGGGAAGAACACCCCGGTTATGCTGTTGCCCTAAACAATCTTTCTGACCTTTATGTCAAAACCGGGCAATTTAGAAAAGCAGAACCCGGCCTGGTACAATCCGGAAAGATTGTTTTGCAAAACATGCTGCATACGTTTACTGTTCTTTCAGAAAGTGAAAAGAATAATTACCTGGACAAGAACGCTTCTGTTTTTGAAACCAATAACAGCTTGTTATACCGCTATAAAAATGCTTCGACTGAAATGATAATAAATAATTTCAATCTTCAGTTGGCTTTCAAATCTGCTTCCCTTTCTGATACAAAAAACATGATGGAGTCTCTTCTTACTAACCCGGACAGCAGCATCCGTAAATTATTTTCAAGCTGGATGACCAATAGAAATGTATTGGCAAAACAATATTCCTTACCGGCAGCCAGCAGGCGAAATGATCTCGAAAAAATTAATTAACAGGCAGAAGCCGGAGAAAAAGAACTGAATATGCTTTCGTCTGAATTCCGCAACCAGCAAAACGCTTTACAGGTTTCTCTGCCGGATGTTCAAAAAAATTTGCAGGCCGGTGAAGCGGCCATTGAGTTTGTCCGGTTTCAATTGTTAAATAAGCAATGGACCGACAGTGTGATATATGCTGCTTATATAGTACAGAAAAACGATCCTGTTCCTGTATTCATTCCTCTCTGCGAGGAAAAGCAATTGATAAAAATACTTTCGCCCAAATCGGTTTCTAATGAAAGTATCAAAGCGCTCTACCGCAGTGAAATTGCCGGGGATGAAGAACAAAAAATAGAACTGGGAGACAGCTTGTATGCGCTGATCTGGAAACCATTGCTGCCGTATCTGAAGGGAGCAAGAACAATTGATTATTCACCCGTAGGTTTATTACACAAAGTAGCCTTTCATGCACTGCCCGCCGGGGATAGTCAACTGCTGCTGGATAAATATGAATTGCGCCAGTTTACAAGTTTAAGGCAAATAGCAGGAGATGCGCATCAAACCAATATTGCAGGGAGCATCGCTTTATTTGGCGATTGTGCTTTTACTATGGATAGTATTTCCATGGTGAAATACATAGCTGCTAATAAAACGGGTTCAACTATTTATTCTTCCGGTCTTTCACGTAGTGGCAGTCACCAGGCATGGGTGAGTCTTCCCGGTACGTCCAAAGAAATAAGTGCAATACAATCTTTATTTGAAAAGAATAAAATACATTCTTCTGCCTCTTACACGCAACAAAAGGCAACAGAGGAACAATTTAAATCACTTAGCGGAAACGCTCCCACTGTTCTCCACCTCGCTACACATGGATTCTTTTTACCTGGCCCTGAAAAAAAGAAACGTGAAGGATTGCAGACCGATAATCGTAATGCTTTTGCTTTATCTGATGATCCATTATTACGCAGTGGAATTGTATTGAGCGGGGCCAATCGTGTTTGGAGCGGACGACCACCTATTGAAGGCAGGGAAGATGGAATAGTAACGGCCTATGAAATATCGCAATTGGATCTTAGCAAAACCCATCTCGTTGTTCTCAGCGCCTGCGAAACAGCCCTGGGTGATATCAAAGGAAATGAAGGGGTCTTTGGTCTGCAGAGGGCCTTCAAACTAGCCGGGGTAAAAAATATGATATTGAGTTTATGGCGGGTGCCTGATGCGGAAACGGCGGAACTGATGACCACTTTTTATAATTACTACATTAAGGGAAAGCCAGTAAGAGAAGCTTTTAATGCTGCACAAAAGGATATGCGTGCTAAATACAAGCCATATTACTGGGCAGCTTTTGTATTGATAGAGTAACTATTTTTAGTATCGCAATTCGTTAACGGCGTTGCCGGGTAAGAAAAATGCCACCTGTTAAAAGTGGCACTTTTTGCTTTCAAGCATATCTTTATTCATGCACACACATCACCGGTACATGTGATTCAAATACCAGTTGACTGGTTGAACTCTTTTTAAATATGCCTTCCAGCAGTTTGTGTTTTTTGGGAATAGCAATCACGAGGTCAAGTCCATTTTTCTCTGCAAATTCATTAATGCCATCTTCGATATCCCGGTGAGTAATAAAATGGAATTCAGGATGTACTTCTTCAAGAGCGGTATGCAATATTGCAGATTGCTCAGGTGTGTCGCGCCTGAATTGCTGGTTGTCATGATCCACATTGAGTACAAATAGCTGCGCATGGAACTCTTTGACAAATTCTTTTATCTCAGATACAGGAGTGGTTTGCGCCACTTCCCTGAAATCACAGGCCAGCCCGATCTTGCGGATGCCTTTACCATATTCTTTCCCCTTTGGAACACAGATCACCGGCCAGGTCAGGTGTTTGATCGCTGTCAGGGTGGTGCTGCCGAATAAAGTTCTTTCTACCGCAGAAGAACCTGTTGTTCCCATTACTACAGCGAATGGCTGAATCTTTTTACATTCTTCTTCCAGTTCATCCACTATATTTCCCAGGCGGGTCTCAGTAGTTATTTGCAATTTACCTGAAGTAATATGCTCCAGGTCTTTTTTTACCCTGTCAATAGCATCATCCGCTGTTTTCTTTAACTCATCTACTGATAAGAGTGCAACAGGCACATCACCATAAGAAACGGGAATATTATATACATGCAGCAATAAAATACTGGCATTTACAGCAAGTGCCATATCAACACCATAATTCATGGCATTAATAGCCGCAGGAGAAAAATCTGTCGGGATGATAATTGTTTTCATACCATTATTTTTTATAGTGTAAAAGTAACAAGAGCCATGCCGGTCATTCTATGACTACCGTCATTTTATATAATGATATTGTTGTGGAAATATGACCCCACTGCGTCTTAAACAGTAAAACAGCTTATGACAGAAATAAACATCCCCACTTATAACCGCCGCAGAGTTGGTGTTGCCAGGGCGAAAAGGCATAGCCTGAAAACAGATATGACTCCCATGGTTGACCTGGGCTTTTTACTCATTACTTTTTTTGTAATGACTGTACAACTCAGCAAGCCATCGGTAGTTGACCTGAATATGACAAAGGACGGCTTTCCTGTACTGCTGGGCAATTCAAATGCGCTGACCATATTACTGGATAAAAATGATCGCGTTTATTATTATGAAGGTGATTGGAAAGACGCATCTAGAAACGAAAAGATATTTCAAACAAACTTTTCAGCAAATAGCGGTCTGCGAAAAGTAATCCAGGAAAAACAACAATGGCTGGACAGCCATGACCAAAAAGAAGGGAGAAAAGGATTGATGCTGCTGATAAAAGCCGGCAACGGATCTTCTTATGAAAACCTGATCAATTCATTAGATGAAGCGCTGATCAATGTTGTAGAAAAGTATGCCGTCTTATCTGCAGAGCCGGATGAAACAGCATGGATGAAAAAACAACAATAACTTATTTCTTATTAAATGCGATAATACGTTGCCTTACATTTTCACGGATATTCAGGTAATACAAATTGATATCACCTACATGATAATTTTTGCCCAGGTATAAAAAGCTCCAGGGGAACTTTGGTTTTTTTACATATAAAAACCCGTTGCTGATCCTTGCATCAGTAGTATGTTTATACATTTTGTTGAATTTTGTGAGCACACTTCCTTTATTCAGTTTACGGGAAGCATACTGTTCATCCGTGGTCCAGGTAAGCGGGTTGGTAACGAAAGAGTTCCCCTTTTCGGATTTTAAGTAATAAGGGACATAGCCATTCCTAAGAGTTCGCCAGCTACAGATACAACCGGTTTGTAAAGAATCACTGCACATTTTTAAAGAGCCGAAGTATTCTTTAGGCACTGACCATCCGAGAATATAGGCAACTACCAACTGGCCGGCGAGAGCTTTGTTTTCAAAATACTCCTTTAATAATCGTTCAGCGAATTTGCTTCCCTGGCTATGACTGGCAATAATGATGGGTCTCCCATTATTCCAGTGCTGCATATAATATTCAAACGCATTTTTGATATCAGTATAGGCCAGTTCAAATGTTTGCTGTGTTGTTTCACTTTCTTCTGCAAAAAAAGTTTTGATATGCGCCTGCCTGTATCTTGGTGCAAACACACGGCATTGCTGGTTAAAAACACTGGCCTGGTATAAAACAGAAGAGTAATCGGTCTTAGCATTGGTATAATCATCATCAATGGACGCATTATTTTTATTCAGTTTCAACTTCAGGGTATAAGTAGTAGGATGAAGAAAGAAAACATCCGCCAGCGAATCCCTTTTTTCATACCGGAGAGCGTTGGGAATACTGTCTGACGGGTCCCATTTCCAGGGATGAGCCGCCCAGTAATGCAGATCACTATAGTCAGGGTTGCCCTCTTTACTTTGAAAAGTATAGTTGCTTCTGAAAGCTTTGTACTTATCTGAACAGGAAAAAAGTGCAGGGAGTAAAAATAAAAGAAAGACATAGCGGCTCATATAGCAAAGTAAATCGAAATGGCACTTATGGGTCATTCGTCCCTGAAATTTACCACTTGTCAAAACAACCAAGTCTTGAAAAAAAATATTTTATTTCGCCCAATTTGTTGACTGGCCTGCATTTCAAGGCAAATCACCCTGCTGTTTAATAGCCATTACCTGAAAATAGTTAGTACTATGTGTTGTATAGTACCAAATATCACCTTATCTTTGGTTCATAAATCAAAAACAAGATGAAACCAAGATCTCTTTTATTCAAAATTTTTCTTCTCCCTGTTTTATTTATGACTGTGGCCAATTGGGCCAATGCCCAGTCCAAACAGGATTCACTGGCAGGCGCCGCACTGTATAAAGAAATTGCCGGATTGGATAGCATCGTATTCAATGCCTTTAACACAAGAGATATTGACCTGTTTAAATCCTTTTTTGCCGAAGACCTGGAATTTTATCATGATAAAGGGGGGCTGACAGGTTATGACCATACTATAAATTTCCTGAAAACAACGGCAAAACAAAACAACCAGTTGAGAAGGGAATTAGTGAAAGGAAGCCTGCAAGTATATCCTATACCCGGTTATGGCGCTATGGAGATCGGGGCTCATACTTTTTGCCACCTCGAAAATGGTAAACAGGATTGCGGAACTTTTAAGTTCGTTCAGATTTGGCAAAAGAAAAATGACAAATGGGTAATAACAAGAGTAGTTAGTTACGATCACTAAAAGGAAATGATGTAAAGAAAAAAGGTGTTGACCTGTATCAATGAATATACTATTAAAAAAGAAAAAAGTGATTTATGAATATTGAAAACACACAGAGCCAGATGCGCAAGGGGATATTTGAGTTTTGCATCCTCTCAGTCATCCGCCGGGGTGAAGCCTACCCGAGTGACATCGTGGAAGAAATGAGAGCAGCAGGTTTACAGATCCTGGAAGGAACTTTATACCCCCTGCTTACCCGGCTAAAAAACGCAGACATGCTTACGTATCGGTGGGTAGAAAGTAATTCAGGCCCGCCCCGTAAATACTTTTCGCTCACGGAAAAAGGCGAAGCATTTTATCAAGAGCTGGAGCAAACATGGAATGAGCTTTCAAACGGTGTAAATGCCCTCGCTAAAAAAAATGACCAGCCATTAAATAACTGATACAACCAACTTCAACTATAAATTATTTTAAAATGAAAAAGATCATCAACATAAACCTGAGCGGCCGGGTAATACCGATAGAAGATTCGGCTTATGAAAAGCTGCAGAGTTATATTGAAAGTCTTCGCCGCTACTTTGCACATGAAGAGGGCCGTGATGAAATTATCAACGATATTGAAAGCCGCATCGCGGAACTGATGAGTGAAAAAGTTCGTAAAGGAGCATCTTCTGTAACGGAAGCGGACGTAGAAGAGATCATTGCTTCTATGGGAAGACCGGAAGATTTTGACGCTGAAGAAGCCCCGGAGGCTGCCGCTCCCGGCGGTTCATCCAAACAAAGTGCAAGACAGGAATATACTTATACTGAAAGAAAAGCCAGGGGAAGATTATACCGGGACAGCAGCGATAAATTTATTGGCGGGGTATGCAGTGGTATAGCCAATTATCTGAACATTGATCCCGCTATTGTCCGTATCCTTTTCGCTATTGTCGCATTCGGTGGTTTCGGTCTTGGCTTTTTTGTATATTTTTTATTGTGGATCATATTACCGGACAAAGACCTGGAAGGTTTTTCAGGAAAAAGGTTATATCGCAACCCGGATGACAGGATGATCGGTGGCGTAGCGGGTGGTTTGGCTGCTTATTTCAATTCAAGAACTTCAACCATACGTCTCATTTTTGCGGCGCCTCTCGTATTAAGCCTGCTCATCGGGTTGTTAGACGGATTTAGCTGGAGAAATGATTTTGATTTTTTCCCTAACATCGTTTTTGGTTCTTTAACCAGCACATTCATCCTGGCCTATGTAATATTATGGATGGTGTTGCCCGAAGCAAATAGTACGTACGAAAAAATGGAAATGCGGGGCGAGAAAGTGGATGTAAACAGTATCCGTCAAAATGTAAAAGAAGGAATGGATAATGTGAAAGACCGTGTGAAGGGCTGGAGTGAAGAAGTAAAAGAATCAGCGCAAAGTTTCGGAAACAAAGCAAAGGAGTTTGCCAATACACGGGGAAAGACATTTGCGAGAGAAGTAAATGAAACAGCCCGCAGAAGCGGCGGTGGTATCGGGCACGCTATCGGTGTATTATTCAAAGTATTCTTTTTCTTCATAGCCGGTACTATCGCTTTTTCGCTTTTTGTAGCATTAATAGCATTGCTCTTTGGTGGTGTGGCCTGGTGGCCGGTTAATGATTTCTTATGGACAAGCAAGTGGCAGCAGATATATGCATGGGGAACACTGATCTTCTTTTTAGTGATTCCGCTGGTGGGATTTATTACATGGGTTATACGTCGTATCATCAGGACCCGTTCCCGTCACAGTTATCTTGGCTGGACCTTTGGTTTCCTCTGGACAATAGGCTGGGTGTCTGCAGTATTATTAGCCGCCAGTATTACAAAAGATTTTCGTGAGTATGAACACAGAGATGAAGTGATTAACGTTTCCCAACCAGCTAATGGAAAGATGATCGTAGCTGTATCGCAGCCAGAGCTGGAATATACCGGCAGGTTTGACTGGATCAATGATGGCGGCGAAGGCTGGGATCTTTCTAACGATACAATAAAGCTGTCAACAATTAAGTTCAATATTAAAGCAAGCACTGACTCTGCTTATCATGTTACGCTGAAAAGATACGGGTATGGCAGAACTGAAGAAGAAGCTTTAGGCCGCGCCGACAAAATACAATATGCCGTCAATTCAAAAGACAGCGTGCTTGACCTGGCAAGCGGTTATAGCATAGACAAAGACAGCAAATTCCGTTTTCAGCAGGTAGAAGTAGAGATACAGGTACCGGTAGGTAAAAAGATCAGGTTTGACGGATCAGTAAATGAAAAACTAAACCCTACAAGTTTTAGAATAAAAAGAAATTACCGCCGCAACAGGGTTGTTAATATAAGTATTGACGATGACATATATATGAACCGGTTCCGTTCTGATGTTGATTATATAATGGGTATTGACGGCAACCTGAAAGACGCGGCAGGAAAAGATATTATCAATAATGACTATCGCTACAGGGATAATGACAGTATTGAATTGAAAAGATCTATCGAACAAAAGAGACAGGAATTAAAAGAACTGGAAGAAAGGCAGAAAGAACAAAAACCTGCGACAGGCAGGGAAGAAAGTATGGATGATAATGAAGAGGTAACTGTGAATTCCATTACGCCGGGTTTTTCACTGTTCAAATCATTTTTCTAAATAGGTTGAAGTTGGACATGTTGCGAATGCAGCATGTAAAGAGGGCTCTTATTCAAGGGCCCTTTTTTATATAAATATGGTTGCCGCCAGGAAAATTGTCAATTAAAAAATTGAAATATTATCCTCTTCTTCCAAAAAACTATGCGATGATTTTACTCTACATTTGCGGACTAATTACTACTTCATGAAGAATACTCCTTTTACAGGTAAACATATTGCACTTGGAGCAAAGATGGCTGAGTTTGCCGGGTACAATATGCCGATCAGCTACAGCGGTATTAATGATGAACACGCTGCTGTCCGCAAAAATGCGGGGGTGTTTGATGTCAGCCACATGGGAGAGTTCATTCTAAAAGGAGAACATGCGCTGGATTTGATACAAAGAGTGACTAGCAATGATGCTTCCAAATTAAAAGCGGGACAGGCGCAATACAGTTGTCTTCCCAATAATGACGGCGGGATAGTTGATGATCTGCTGGTATATTGTATAGAAGAGAACAACCCGCCTGCCGGACGGGCAGGAGTATATATGCTGGTGGTGAATGCTTCCAATATCGAAAAAGACTGGAACTGGATCAGTAAATACAACCTGCCTGCCGGACAGGCAGGTAAGAAAAAAGCTGAGATGCATAATGTATCTGATAAAACCTGCCTGCTGGCTATACAGGGCCCTCATGCAACAAAGATCCTGCAGCCGCTGACGGATATAGATATTCTCAACCTCAAATATTATACGTTTGTCAAAGGAAAATTTGCAGGTATTGACAATGTATTGGTAAGTGCAACAGGTTATACTGGTGCAGGCGGAGTAGAAATTTATTTTGAAGACAAAGATGACAATGCTGAAAAAATATGGGAAGCTATTTTTAAAGCAGGTACACCGCAGGGAATGAAGCCGGTTGGCCTCGGCGCCAGGGATACATTGCGGCTGGAAATGGGGTTTTGTTTATATGGAAATGATATTGACGATACCACATCTCCGTTAGAAGCCGGTCTTGGCTGGATTACCAAATTCACCAAAGATTTTACCGCGAAGGAAATACTGGAAGCGAAAAAGAAAGAAGGGCCGGAACGCAAACTTGTGGGTTTTGAAATGATAGAAAAGGGCATACCCCGTCACGGGTATGAAATAAAAGACCAGTCAGGCGAGATTATTGGAGTAGTTACTTCCGGAACACAATCACCCAGTCTTGGCAAAGCGATAGGCATGGGGTATGTACGGACAGTGTTTGCCGGCATAGGAACGGATATTTACATCAAAGTGCGTGATAAACTACTACAGGCGAAGGTGTCAAAGATCCCTTTTAGCTAAATAATATCTACTATGGTAAAGTTTTTGCTACTATAGCAGAAATCCGTCACCATGGAATTCCGATCATTCACCGTTATGCCCGCTATCCACTTTACTACTTTTATTGAAGCTCCTGTAGAAAGGGTTTTTGACCTCAGCAGAAATATTGACCTGCACAAACTTTCTATGACCAGCCATAAGGAAGAAGCCGTAGCAGGGATCAGGTTTGGGCTGATAGAAAAAGATGAAACTGTTACCTGGAAGGCAAAGCATTTATTTAAAACAAGATTGCTGCGTTCGAAGATCACCGAAATGATAAAGCCCAACCTGTTCATTGACGAGCAGGCGCAGGGTGACTTTAAAATGCTGAAACATGAACATCATTTCAAGCCCTGCGAAAACGGCACGATCATGATAGACCTTGTTTATTTCGAAACACCGTATGGGGCCATGGGCAAATGGTTCAATGTTTTATATTTTACCAGGTATATGCGAAAGCTGATCGAACAGCGTAATAAAATCATTAAGGAATTTGCTGAAGGAGAAAAATGGAAAAAGCTGCTGATAAAATAACCCGTTGCCATAGGTCAGACGCACTAAAACGAACTTAAAAGCTGGTTGAAATCAAAAAAAAGGAACACGGATGACACGGGTTGGACGGATGAAGACGGATTCTTTATTCAGCTTCGCTGAATAAATCTGTGAAAATCTTTAAAGTAAGTTTTATTTACAATAGCGATGGACTGATATGGAATCTAACGAGAAAAATCTGTGTAAATCCGTTTTATCCGTGTGCTGTATTAACCGATTTTTAATACGTCTGCCCTGCCCTTTGACAGGTTATACTAACCCATTAAATTTTGTTCCTTTATTTTTGCCTGCCTGATACAGCATGGAAAATAAACCCGTCTTATATACCTCTCTTTCTCCTTCACTTCTAAATTTATATGATGTCAGCAACAGCATTGTTGTGATCATTGATGTGCTGAGGGCTACCTCTACTATCGCTACTGCTTTGTACAATGGCGCCAGATCTGTCATCCCGGTGGACAGCGTATTACGGTGTATTGAAATAGGAAGACAGATACAAGGTGTCACCGCCGGCGAAAGAGATGGCAGGATAGCAGAAGGCCTGGAGTATGGTAACTCCCCATTTGAATATCCGAGGGAATTTGTAGATGGAAAAACATTGGTACTGACTACCACCAACGGTACCCGGTTATTGCACATGGCGCTGGACAAAGGAGCGAAAGAAATTATCACCGGATCGTTCCCCAATCTTTCAGCAGTCTGCGATCATTTAATAGAAAAGAAACAAAATGTGATCCTCGGTTGCGCTGCATGGAAAGACAGGGTGAACATAGAAGATACTTTATTTGCCGGCGCCGTCATCAGCAGGGTAAGAGATCATTTTTTGATCAATTGCGATTCATCACACATAGCGGAAGCCATGTATGAAAAAGGAAAGAAAGACCTGTTTGCTTTTTTAAAAAAGAGTGATGCCTCCCATTACCACCGCCTCATGAATTTTGGTCTCGAAAAAGATATACGTTATTGCTTAACCGCCGATGGAGCTAATGTATTACCCATCTATAAAGAAGGAAAACTGCTGGTAAAGTAGAAAATTATTTTTTCAAAAAAAGGCTACAAGATACTCCATTTTTTCTTCATTCACTCTCCCTAAAATTTATTTTATTTTTCTTCCTTTTTCGCTGGAAATCCAATTCATATTCCTTTAGTTTTGCCGATTGCCCTTTTTTGAAATAAGCTCCGATTGCTATCGGAGCCAATTGTCCATTGAAATAATATTATGGCTCTACCGCACCTTATTAAGTACGTTTATACTCATGGAACAGATGAAGTGATCCGCCGGGGAAAAAAAATCCATTCTATCGGTTTTGTGGAACTGGTAGAATATGATGACCTCTTTGGTTCCGCTGTGTTCCGTGTCAAAGACGACAGCTACTCCACTTTTTATAAAGTTTATATCCAGAAGTTCAAAGACCCCAAATCACTTTCGCTTCGCTGCAGTTGCCCGTATAACCTGGGAGATATTTGCCGGCACGAATCGGCTGCCCTGTTTCAATTACAGGAAATGATTGACCGTGGTCACCTGCAGAGCGAAGATGTGAAATACGATCAGCGGCATACCGTTGCCAAAATGAAAACGATTGAATTGAAAACACTCAGGTTACTCTCATCACCTGACACTTACGAAGAAGCCGACAAATACCTGCGTACGCAAAAAGCCAAGATCGAATCGGCTGAAAATGAAACAGTGAAAGCATCTGTTGTTATAAATAATGAAACCTATAAAGTAATCATCCGCAAGAACGAAGAGAGGAATTTTGACACCAGTTGTGATTATGAAGATGCTGATCACGTACTGTGCCTGCCCAAGACCATTGTTTTTCTCCAGTTGCTGAATACACATGGCGCTAATTATTTTGACACTATCCGCAACTGGGATAAAGAAAAAAATAAGTTGCTTGAAGCCTATGGTTATTCTTTAAGCGATGACCTGAAAGGAAAATTCGAATTCGCTTATAAAGACGGTAAACCTTTTTTAAGGGTACTTGACAGCAGTATTAAAAGAGTGGCTCTGCCCTCGGCCAATGCGTATGTAAGACCTGTTATTATTCCCCAGCAAAAAGTACAGGAGCAACAGCCGGAAGTGATGGAGGAAGTAATAATAAAGCCATCACATAAACTGGGTATTGTTTTTAATCTCACGAAGAAAGCATACCCGCAGTTTACCATAGATGTGATACTGGGTGAACCCAATGAAACAGGTGATGCTTTTGTCGGCAAGACTGAAAAAGTGGATATCAGCCGTTATGTAGAAACAGATAAACTGTCTGAAGAAGATAAAATACTGCTTACTTCATTGCGCAAACTGCAGGAAACAGAGATCAATAAATATATCAGCCGCAACTCCCCCTTCTCCGGTATCTGGGAAAACATCATTCACCAGGAAGAAGATGACCTGCCGGAAGAGACAAAAGAATTAATGGCGGAATATCTTTTGCCCAAACTGAAAAAAGTTTTTTCTGAATCAGCGGAGAATAAGCTCGTTTTTTTATTACCAGCGGGCAAGCCATTCAAAACAACGAATCTTGAACAGGTGCAACTGTCCGCAGAAGAGGCCAAACCTCATTTTATTGTTAAGAAAAACTCTCACTATACTATTTCCTGCCGTGTAAAAATCGGCAGTATGGAATATGATCTTACTGAAAACGAAAGTCCAGGTCCTTTATTCTTTTTATACAATCACCAGTTACATCTCTGGAAAAGCAATGAAGTGATCCACCTGGTAGAAAAGTTTCTGGAAACAGGAATGATGACGGTAGAAGAAGATGACTGGGTTAAAACTTTAAATGAATTTATCCTGCCGCTTACCAAAGAACATAAAGTTGATTTTGATAAATCGCTGGTAAATGAGATAAAAGCCGGAGAACCGGAAGTAAAATTATTCTTAATCGAAAAAGGGGATTACCTCGTCTTTCAACCGTCCTTTTCTTACAAAGGATATGAAACAAGAACAAGGGACCGGGATGAAATGATAGTACCCCAGGGTGATATGGTAATGGTCGTGCATCGTAACCGTGTGGCGGAACGGGCTTTTGTTGACAAACTACAGAACCTTCATTCCAATTTCATCATCAATGAAGAAACGGGATCGCTGGCGCTGAAAGGAACTGATGTATTGAAAAACAACTGGTTCTTTTTGTTTGTAGATGCCATGAAGGATATGAAGACCCCGGTCTTCGGGTTCGAAGCATTGAAAAATTTCCGCTTCAATACAGCCAAGCCCCAGACAAAGATCTTTATCAGCAGCAATACGGATTGGTTTGACGCAAAGGTGGATATTGTTTTTGGCGAGCAGAAAGTATCGGTAGCCGAAGTGAAAAGAGCATTGGCCAATAAGCAGCAGTTTGTTCAATTAAACGATGGCACTCTCGGTATCCTTCCTGAAGAATGGCTGAAAAAATATTCTTTGCTGTTCCGTGTTGGAGAAGGCAGCAACAACAATCTTAAATTATCCCGTTTTCACCTCAGCGTAGTGGACGAACTATATGAGACCCGTGATGAAGAAGAACTGATCGTTCAACTGGAAGAAAAATATGAAAATCTGCGCCAGTTCAACAAGATCAAAGAAATTGAACCGCCTGGTCATTTAAAAGCAATATTGCGCCCTTACCAAATCGCCGGTTATCAATGGCTCAACTATTTAAAAGATATTAAATGGGGCGGTATACTGGCGGATGATATGGGTTTGGGTAAAACCGTACAGGCCCTTTCTTTCCTGGAACATTACAGAACAGACCAGGGTAAATTAAAAGCGCTGGTTGTTTGTCCTACTACGCTTATTTATAACTGGGAGAATGAGATAAAGAAATTTACTCCCCTGCTAACTTACCGTATTCATCATGGCCCGTCGAGGACAAGGGTAAAAGAAGAAATAACTGATCATGATGTTACCATTACTACGTATGGAACTTTGCGCAGCGATATTAAGTTACTGATGAGTGTTGATTTTGATTATGTGATACTGGATGAATCGCAGGCGATCAAGAATCCTGCAAGTAAAGTAACAAAGGCCGCCTGTTTGCTGAATGCAAGGAACCGTTTGTGCATGAGTGGTACACCGCTGCAGAATAACACCTTTGATATTTTCGCGCAAATGAATTTCCTGAACCCCGGCATGCTGGGCACCATGGAATTTTTCAGACAGGAATTCGCTATACCGATTGATAAATTCGGGGAACCGGACAGAAAGGATCATCTGCGTAAAATATTATACCCGTTCATCCTTCGCCGTACAAAAGAACAGGTAGCCAAAGATCTTCCGGAAAAACAGGAAATGATATTGTGGTGCGAGATGGAAGATAAGCAACGAAATATCTATGATGCGTACAGGAATGATTTCCGGGATAAGATACTTGGAACCATACAGGACCAGGGCATTCAGCGTTCGCAGCTTACGATCTTGCAGGGATTGATGAAGCTAAGGCAGATATGTGATTCGCCCGCTATATTGAATGAAGAAGAAAAATTTGAGAACCATTCTATCAAGCTCGATGAACTGTCAAGAGAGATAGTAGAAAATATCGGTGACCACAAAGCATTGGTATTCTCGCAATTTCTTGGTATGCTGGCATTGATAAGGGCCAAACTGGAAGAACTGGGTATCAAGTATGAATATTTTGACGGTAGTACTTCCGCACCCGACAGGGAGAAAGCCATACAAAGTTTTCAAAACGATCATGAAGTAAGGGTGTTTTTAATTTCATTAAAAGCAGGTGGCGTTGGTTTGAATTTAACCGCAGCCGATTATGTATATATCGTTGATCCGTGGTGGAACCCGGCCGTTGAGCAGCAGGCTATTGACCGGACACACCGTATCGGCCAGACCAAAAACATATTCGCCTACCGCATGATCTGTAAGGATACTATTGAAGATAAAATTTTACAGCTGCAGGAAAAGAAACGAATACTGGCAAGGGAGCTTATATCAGATGATAATGGTTTTGTGAAGTCACTCACAAGGGAAGACGTAGAGTATTTGTTTAGCTAACTTTTAGAAATTTTTCTCATAGTTAATGCATTCACCTGTTCTTTTTTATCGTTCATCAGGTTTTGCGTCATTTTAGCTGTATTCCGCAGGTTATTCTGCTCCAATACGTCTAAATTCGTACACATTTTACCGCTTATGAGAAAGATCTTTACGCTCCTGGTTTTTACCCTGGTTGCATCCTGCGCTGCCATGGCCCAGAAGGCTGATGGCAACATCAAAGGAAAACTCGTTGACAGCGCTTCCAAACAAGCTATAACTGATGCTACGGTTTCTATTATCAATGCCAAAGATTCTTCTCTTATCACGTTTACACTTAGTAACAAGCAAGGCGCTTTTGAAATAAAAGGCCTGGAAGCAGGCAACTACGAATTAGTTATTTCTCACCAGGCATACCAGCCATTTACTAAAAAGGTTTCTATTACGGCTGATAAAAAACAAATTGATCTCGGCGATGTAAGTCCTGCAAAAGACTATAAAATACTCGGCGGCGTAACCGTAACCAATGAAGCGCCGATAGTGGTGAAAGGAGATACCGTGCAATTCAATACCAGCGGTTTTAAAACACAGCCCAATGCGACAGTAGAAGACCTGCTGAAAAAATTACCTGGGGTAGAGGTGGACAAAGAAGGTACAGTAAAAGCACAGGGAGAGCAGGTACAGAAAATATATGTGGATGGGAAAGAGTTTTTTGGCAACGATCCCAAACTGGCGACAAAAAACCTTACAGCTGATATGGTGGAAAGTGTACAGGTGTTTGACGATATGAGCGACCAGGCAAAATTTACTAAGATAGATGATGGCAGCCGCAGTAAAACAATGAACATAAAGTTGAAAAAGGATCGCAATAAAGGGTATTTCGGAAAAGCACTAATAGCTCATGGAGACCAGGGCAGGTATGAAGGCAATCTCACACTTAATAAATTTAACGGCGTACAACGAATATCACTTTTGTTCAATACTAATAATATAAACAAACAAGGTTTTTCTTTTTCTGATATCATTAGTTCAATGGGTGGCGGGGGCGGGATGCAGATGATGGGCGGCGTTCGTGCTGGTGGAAGTGGAGGAGGTGGTGGCATCCCCGCTGGGTTGGGCAACTTTAGCAGCGGAGCAAGCACGGGTATCATTAAATCTTTATCAGCCGGACTTAACTATACCGATGAATGGACCAGTAAAATAAAAGCAACCGGGAGCTATTTCTTTTCCAACTCCAATAATGAACAAAGGCAAAGCACATTACGCCAGAGCTTTTTTTCCAATGATTCTGCAGCCATTATGGACCGGGCAGTATATTCCAATAATAAAAATCAAAATCACCGGATCAATTTTCGTATAGAAGCACAGATTGATTCCTTAAGTTCCATTCTTTTCACGCCAGCTATCACTATTCAGCATTCATCTAATTTTAACGAGGATACTTCTTTTACCTTATCCAGTATTCCGGGCATGGAATACCTGGGAGCTACCAGCAGGCGGCAAAATACAAATGAAAGGGATGGTATAAACTGGAACAATAATTTATTGTATCGTAAAAGATTCAGAAAGACCGGCAGAACATTTACACTCGGTTGGTCCAATACATTTGGTCAGAGCGAAAGCAATGGTTTTACCATTTCCAATAACAACGCCTATACCAGTACAGGAACTATTTACCGGCAGATCAGGCAAAACCAGGCAAATAAACAAACCACCAATACACATAATAATGTGATCAGCACTTCCTATACAGAACCTGTGGGATTGAATAAATTAATGGAGTTCAATTATGCTTATACATTTAATAATAATACCTCCAATAAAATAACACATGACTATGATCCTTTATCCCAGAAATATAATACCCCTAATCTTCCCCTGACCAATGATTTTGAAAATAAATTCAAAGCGCACCGCTTCGGAACCAATTTCAGGGTGCAGAATAAAAAATACAATTACCAGCTGGGAATAGGCGTACAGCAATCAACACTGGAGAGTATGAGCCGCCAGGCACTTACAGGTAAGGATTCGCTGACAATAGCCAGTTATACTAATTTCTTTCCTACTGCCAATTTCAACTTCACACCCAGCCGCAGCAAGAATTTCCGGTTCAGCTATAACGGACGAACCAACCAGCCTTCTACCTCGCAGTTGCAAAATGTACCGGATGTGTCAGATGCAACAAATATTAAAATAGGTAACCCTAACCTGAAACAAGAGTTCAATCACAACTTCAATATCGGGTACAACACATTTAATATCACCGTGGTGGAAGTGATCACGAGGTAGAGGATCGGCTGATCTGCCGGGTTCACCTTGGTGAAGGTCGGCGGCGTCGGCATGCCCTGCGGCAGCAGGCGCGCCGCCTGCGTAATCGCGCCCTGCACGTCGACCGCGGCGCCGTCGAGGCTGCGGTTCAGGTCGAACTCGAGCGTGATCTGCGTCGAGCCGAGCGAATTGACCGATGTCATCGACTCGAGGCCGGCGATCATCGAAAACTGATTCTCGAGCGGCGTGGCGACCGAGGAGCCCATCGTCTCCGGACTCGCGCCCGGCAGCTGCGCGGTGACCAGCAGCGTGGGGAAGTCGACGTTGGGCAGATCGCTGACCGGCAGCGATCGATATGCTACGAGGCCAAACAACGCGATGGCGGCCATCATGAGACTGGTGGCGATGGGGCGCCGTATGAATGTTTCCGAGAAATTCATTGATTCTTAGTCAGCGCCGACTGGCGAGCTATGCGGGCGATCCAGAACGGGGAATTCAGAGGATTGGTGTCTGCGACG
>JAATGJ010000130.1 GCA_015654695.1 Chitinophagales bacterium
ACATACTTGATAGCTGTTTTGACGACAATCCGCTCTCACCCCTTTTTCACCTTTTTATTTCAAATCTATTGGTATCTTAACTCTCTCTCAAAGAACTATTTTTACTAAAATGTAAACATAGGAGGCGATAAGACGGTAAGTGTTGTAATTCAACTACCCTTTTCTTTCCGCCTTTCCGTCTTCCCGGCAATAAATAGCTTTTTGAGGCGCCTATTTATTTCAATTGATGCTTATCAGGAGTAAGGAATTGCGCTTTCAGCAGAGACATTGTTTGGACAACCCTTGTTGATCCAATCCGTTAATGCATTTATTACATTTGTAAAATTGTGTAGTTGTCCGTGTGATAAAACTCAAACTTTCTTTTCAAATGGCAACGGGTTCTTTCACCCTGTTGGGCAGGGTTTTTTCACGGTAATAAAAAGGGTGAAAGTTTTTTACAGCAGTGCGAAGAGATAATTAATTATCCGTTGACGGTTTTATATACCGGTCTATGCTGCGCAGAGAGTAAATGTTAGCATCCTTATATTCTTCCATTCCTTCCATTTTCTTTTCTTGTTCTGTATCCCTTGTAAAATTGAATTTTTGTAACAAATGGAGAGAACGCTGATTATCTTTTTGAGCTACCGCTTCAATCACGTGTAGCTTCATGGTGTCAAATCCATAATCAATGATGGCTGCGATGGCTTCCTGCATGATGCCTTTTCCCTGGTGTTCGGGTAATAGCTCATATCCTATCTCGGCCCGGTCGTTTTCTTTTATAATATTCCAGTAGCAGGCCGTGCCGATCAATACATCCTCATCTTTATAAGCGATGCCCCAGAATACCGCTACATTATTGCTGATATTTTTGTTTATTTTCTGAATAAATTTCCGGGCTTCTTCAACAGAACGGGCTTTTAACCTGTCAAGATATTTGTTTACGGCGTCGTCTGTGCGCAGTGCAAATATTTCTTTCTCATCTTCCGCGGTAAGTTGTCTTAATACCAGTCGTTCGGTAGTTAAGACGGGAAAAGGTGAGAAATTCAGTTGCAGCATTTTTTACCAGGATACAAAGCGGTTGTTATATTTCTTTCGCACTGCTTAGTTTATTTTCTATCGGTGTTACGGTATAGCCTGCTTTGCGCAAAAGATTAATGATTCCCTGGTCGCCGGGCAGGTGCCCCGCTCCTACAGCTATCAGCAATGTTTTTTCCGGCAACAATTCTTTTAGTTTGGCTACCCAGTTCCGGTTGCGGTTGTATAATAATACGTCAGTAAAATTGCCGATGCCCATATCTGTTTTCATCATCAGTTCTTCGAGTTGCTGCAGGTTCTGCGCTTTGTAGGCTGTCATCATTTCTTCCAGTTCGGCGTCCTCGTTTTTATTTTTACCCATGTTATCAATATAACTCACCAACTGGTCGGCCTGTACTTTATAAGGAATGCTGTCTAATACTCCCGCCTGGTACGCCATGCTCTCCAGCCCTTTTATTTTCTTTTTGGTTTGTTTGGCTTCTTCCATGATCACCTGCTCCATCATGGCCATGTTGTCGCATTTCATCGAACTTTCCTGTACCGTAGAAAGAGCAAGAATGGGTTTATAGGTTTCCAGCATCGAGAATGGCAGCATGGAACCTTTTGTTTCAAAGTAGGCTTTTACTTTTTCATAATCAGCTTCTGTCAGCAGGTCGCGCAACGTAGTATCACCTTTCATTTTCATTTTGCTCATCACGGCAAACATCTCTACCAGGTTGTCAAGGTCCACTTCAAAATATACTTCGTCCGCTTTGCGGATCACCCTTTTCATGTTATCGCTCAGCCCGGCGTCATCAGCGCATAACATGTGAATAGTACCAAACAGGTAGGATGATTTGGTGAGACCATTGCCACTGATCTTCCAGAGCAATGTATTATTATCAGGCGCTTCTTTTTCCTGTGGCTGGGCGCAACCCATAAATGTCAGTAAACTCAATAAAAATCCTGCACTTGCTTTTTTCATCGGGGAAATTTAGGGCAAGTTAGTGAGATACTGACGGAGGAAAAAATCAGAATGGTGAGTGGTCAATAGTCAATGGTGAATAGTGAGTAGTGAATGGGTTCCCTGCAGAGACAATAGCCTGTTAATTTTTTGGCGCCTCGTATTCACCATTGACCACTCATTATTCACTTGAAAACACTTCGGACCAGTAGCGGGTGAACTTTGTGCCCCATCTTACCTGTAATTCTTCTTCGCGGATGCGGAGGCCTAACTCCTGTTTGATAGCCAGGACAGGCAAATTGATACTGGCACCGAGGCCTGCGGAGATAGTTCCCTGCACACGGGGATTGATTTCAAGTATCAAAAATTTTCCTGCAGCCGACCTTTTTACTTGTATGCCGATATTACCATGCAATTGTAATTCGTGAATGATCTGCGTGCAATAACTGGTAATGCTTTCGTCTTTGATAAATGCCCCTTCCACGCTGATGCCATTGATCATCTTTTTGCGGAGACGCGGAACGGTGATAATTGTTTTACCATGATTCGCCAGGCAATCCACGGAATATTCTTCACCGGGTAAATATTCGCTTACCAGCAATTCAGGAAATGGTTTGGAGGAAAGAATTCTTACCGCATCGGTATAAGAAATGTACGTTGAGCTGGGTTTTTCATTGAACAGTAAATAATGTTCATCCATAGTAGTACTGATGATTCTAAACCCGCGGCTGCCATTTGATATGGATGGTTTGAAACAGATAGTTTTACCGGGATAACCTAATTCGCCGGCGGCGGTTTCAAATTGCTGGATCGTTTCTACCACATGGAAATCAGGAACATCCATTCCCCTCCATTGAAGAAACTGGTAGAGCCTGCTTTTATCGTTCGCTATTTCTAACGACGAAACCGGGGATACCAATAGCTTCGCTCCTGCCAGTTCAAACTCATTAATATGTTGTGAAAGGGGGATCAGTTCTTTTGTTACCAATGGTAACACAATATGAATATTTTTTTCGCGGCATAAAGCAAGCACCGTATCAATAAATGCGGGATCACCGGCCGGGGGAATAACCTGGAAATCTTTAACCAGGCATCGGCCCGCTGCATTGGTATTGGCGTCAACAGCTATAACAGTAAAATTCGCTTCCTGCGAAAGGCATTTAATGATACCGGGTGCGCCTGGTGCGCCGCCGCCGGTCATAAGGATGTTGATAGCAGAATACATGTGGTTTTGTAAAAATATTGAATATCGAACAAGGAACAAGAAATATCGAATGATGCAGGATGATGACTTCGCGGTTCATCATTCCCTGTTCAATATTCGTTATTTTTTTAACTTACTACCGCTTCTTCGCCATACATCTGTTCTTTAAATTTCAGTGAAGGTGAAGGAAGAAAAGGTCCAATTCCCAGTTCATCCCATTTGTCATCTACTGCTTTTATAGTGGCATCATCGGCTACAATGATATTGGGCCAGTCGCGGTGAAAGTCATCGAACTCTTTTGTTTTGCGGGTACCATCGAAGCCCATGCAGGCGAAATAGGAGTTATGAGTAGCGCCCTCCGGCAAGTTCAGGGCAACAGGTGAGTTATGAGCAGGTCGTTTATATAAAAGCGAGTCTCGTTTGGGATCGAGATTATTGCATAAACGCCACAAGGCGATGGGCAGATCGTTGGCGTCAACAGTATGTTCGACATAGAGGATCATCTTTATTCCTTCTATTTCATTCAATGCGCAGATCTGTTCATGCAGTTCCTTTATGTGCCCCTTCCTGTTTTTTTCTACAGAAATGATCAGGCAGGGGATTTCTTTTTTTAGTAAAGAAACATTGACCGCTTTTATTTCAGGAAACTTCGATTGTATAAACTCTTCGCTTAACTGGTAACCAGCAACCGGCAACTGGTAGCTATCATCCACTTCTTCTTCAAACTTCTTCGTTCCGTCAATACACATCTTACCGCCAAATCCAAGTTTACTGCAGCTATGATCCAATACATCCATCGGCCCGGTAGAAAAATAAATGTCAGTAGCAGGGTTCAGGTTTTTAAAAACATCCTGTGCCAACCTCAAATAGTCGTTGATCTTAAAGGATTCTTCGTAAGCCCCTCCTTTGGAGGGGTTTGGGGAGGCCGTCATCACCAATATCTTATTAAACATCATTTGCCCGGCGCCCCACATAGCATTCATTACCTTTTGCCCCTGGCCGGCATAATCTTTTTTAATTTTCGTGATCACGAGATTATGAAACACACCTTCTACCGGCATATCCATATCTATGATCTCCGGTACCATGGTCATTTTAATAGGCGCTAAGAAAATTCTCTCTGTCGCTTTTCCAAGCCATGCATCTTCCTGTGGCGGTATGCCAACGATAGTGGCAGGATAGACAGCATTTTTTTTATGCGTGATAGCCGTGATATGAAAACGAGGGTACCAGTCCGGTAATGAATAATAACCGGTATGATCGCCGAAGGGACCTTCCCATACCAGTTCATCACCGGGGTCAACATAACCTTCAATAATAAAATCCGCATCAGCGGGTACTTCTACACCGGGTTGCGAGATACATTTTACCAGTTCTACTTTTTTCTTGCGGAGAAAACCGGCTAACATGTATTCATCCACATTCTCCGGCAATGGAGCCGTAGCTGAATACGCATATACAGGATCACCACCCAATGCAACGGCGACGGGCATCCGCTTATTTAGTTTTTTATATTCTGCAAAATGTTTGGCGCTTACCTTATGTTTATGCCAGTGCATACCGGTAAGCGTGGGGCCGAAGACCTGCATACGGTACATGCCTACGTTGCGGGAATTGGTATTGGGATCTTTGGTATGAATGATGGGTAGTGTTACAAACGGACCGCCATCTTTTGGCCAGCAGGTGATAACAGGCAGCTTAGTGATGTCAGGATCTTTCATGATCACTTCCTGGCATTCTCCTTTACCGTTTTTTACTTTTGGCATCCAACTGGCGAACTGCCCGAGTTTAGGAAGCAGTTTTAATTTATCCAATATGCCTTCTTTGGGGGATGCCAGTAACCGGAACAGCGTTTCGATTTCTTTTGCTGTATCATCAAGATGATTGACGCCGAGCGCCATGCACATTCTTTTCTCACTGCCATAGGCATTCATCAATACCGGGAAACCTGCCTGCCGGCAGGCAGGATCATATCCTGTATTTTCAAACAGCAATGCTTTGCCGCCATTTCCTGATTTGCTGACGCGGTCTGTTATTTCGGCTATCTCCAGTTTGGGATCAACATAAGTTTTGATGCGGATGAGTTCTCCTGCTTTTTCCAGTGCGTCAATAAACTGCTGCTGATTTTTGTAGGCCATTAACGAAAGTTATTTTCATGTAAACAAAACAAAGATGCAAAAGTTGCTCCGGCTTACCATTTTTCAAAAAAACTGGTAGTATCAAAATAAATCTCTTTTTCCTGCCCATCCTTTGTTTTGATCTTTATAATATCATAATGCTTTTTTCCCTTGCTTGTCTGTGACTTCCTGATGGTTGAGTAGCCCGGATAATTCACAGACAGCCATTTGTATTCTTCCTCCACTCCTGTTCTTTCGTTTTCCACTTTGATAACAATTGCATTCTCAAATGAAGTACCTCCACGGAATATATCGGTACGTGTTATCTTATTAGTGGAAACTTTTTTAGGTGCTGTTTTTTTGGATGACGAACAGGCCGCCAGTAAGATGACAAGAGCTAAAAAAAAATAGATTGTTTTCATAAAATAAGCATTGTGAAAAAAAGATATTGCTTCTCTGCGCAAGTTAAGCAGAAATATAGCAAAGAAGGGTTAGAACACCGGCATTTATACTTTTGCTATTTCCCAAAAAAGTTGGTGATATCAAAGTAAATTTCTTTTATTCCCCCGTCATTAGTTTTGATTGTTATAATATCGTAATACTTTTCCCCTTTGCCCTTGAGTGACTGCCTGATTCTTGTATAACCGGGATAATTTTCAGCCAGCCATTTGTATTCAGCGTCTACTCCTGCCCTTTCTTTTTTTTGTTTCAGGATAATTGCATTTTCAAAAGACGAACCATCCTGGTTTACATTGGAATTTGTTTTCTCAGCAGATGAGGCTTCTTTAGTTGACGTTGTTTTTTGAGGAGATGAACAGGCGCCCAGGAACAATACAAGAATAAAAAGAAGAGCATTGGGTTTCATAAAATAAGTGTTGGAGAGGAAAAGATTCTGTTTCTCCATGCAATATAAGTTTTAACAATAAAACGCAGAAATAGAGAAAGCGACAACAGCATAGCTGGAGAATAAAAACTATCGCGGAACAGTTGGACAACCCAATCCCTTTTTACTTCCGCCACCACCAAACAATCCGCTTCCATTGCCACTGCCTAACCGGTAAGTAAGATGAATGCCGGTGAAGTAATAGTTGTCTTTAACTTTTTGGCCACCGCGCTGGTAACCTTTGGCAGGATAAACTGTGCTGCCACCAGCTACTTCATCACCACGATAAGATATATCAACAGCAAGCTGGCCTTTGGCGGCTAACAGATCATTGGGATCAGCATATATACTACTGACATCATCTAAGTAATCGGTAAATAATTTCCGGATACCCACTTCAAGTCCTATCCTGAATTTATCATTGATGGCAAATTTGATACCGGCGCCAAGCGGGATAGCGGCCTGTGTTAAACTATAAGGTTTACGGGCAGGATAACCGGGTAGGCCCTGCCCTTCTGTACTTAGGGGTTTCAGAAATATCTTATCACCGGTGGCGCTATAAGCATAGGGGTCGAAATGATAAACGGCCAGCCCGGCAAATATATAAGGTGAATAACGGCGCTCATACAAATTATACAGGTAATATTCACCTATTACGCTGAACTCTGTTATGGACGTTTCAAAGCTCAGGTTTCTCTTTACCAATTCGGGATTGTTGCTGAAGCGGTCAGCGCCCCCTACTATAGCATACGTAAACCCACCCCGAAGCATGATCTGGTCTTTCAGTTCATAGTTTATTGAAACGCCGATAGCGCCATTGGTAACTTTTTTGGGAAATATCTTTTCGGTAAGATCACCATTATACGCAGCCAAACCGCCAAAGACACCAACATGCACACGCTGTGCGGAGATAGCTGATACGAAGAATAAGAAAATGATCACTATGCGGATACCTTTCATAATTGCTGGTTTCTAAGAATAAAAGAACCGGAATAGCAAATTTAAGGCCGGTAATCCGGTATTAGCAGTAATTTATAAAATCCAGAAGGCAGATGTGTGTAAATAGTAAGTAAATTAAGTTCCGGATTTTCCTCGTTGCCCCCACATTTTTATTGGATTTTTACTTTTGAAACAAGCCGGTATAGCGGATACCTAATCCCGGTTCATCGCTGCAGATGATCCTGCCATAATCATATTCAATACCGGTAGCTACATCTTCTTCCAGCAATAAAGGGCCATCCATATCCACATAGTCAATAAGGGGAAGTAAATGCGCCACTGCTGCGGAGCCAATGGTGGATTCATTCATGCAGCCGATCATGACTTCCAGGTTCAGTTCCCTTGCTTTTTTTATCATGCGCAATGCCGGGGTGATGCCGCTGCATTTGGTGAGTTTGATATTGATACCGTGAAAATGATCTTTACATTTTTCTACGTCACTTTCCACCACACAAGCTTCATCAGCGAATAATGGCAGGGGGGACTCTTTGTATAAAATTTTCATGCCCTCCCAGTCGTCTTTAGCTAATGGCTGCTCTACGAATTCCACGCCCAGCTCTTTGAGTTGGGGAATAAGTTTCAATGCGGTAGTTACATCCCAAGCGGCATTCGCGTCCACTCTTAATATGCTGTCAGTATTTTCTCTCAGCGCTTTTACAATGGCGATATCATCGGCTATGCCCACTTTTATTTTATAAATGGGCCATGGTTTTTCTTTCAACTTGGCTACCATTTTATCAATGCTGTCTATCCCGATGGTATAATCTGTTACCGGATTTTTTGAAATATCAGCATTCCATAGTTCATAGAGTTTTTTCTTTTTTAATTTACCAAACATATCCCAGGCAGCGATATCCAATGCACACACTAAAAAATTGTTTTGCGGCAGTAAATGGTGAAGATAATGCCAGTAACGTTCCGGTTCAGTAAAAGCGAATTTTTCTATGAAGGTTTTCTTCCTTTCTATATCCTCAATCATCTTTTCTACAGGTATATTATAGTAAGCAATTGCCGGAGCTTCTCCATAGCCTTTGATGCCGAAATGTTCGAGTTCTACTATTAATGTGGGCTGATGTGTCTTTGTTCCTTTGGAGATGGTAAAAGGATGCCGGAATTTTAAGTTATATGGGAAGTAAGAGATTTTCAAAGTAAAAATTAAAAATGTAAGGTGTAAAAGTAGCAGAAGTCTTTGCTGAAAATACCCGGGTATGGGTTTTTAATTTTTAACTCATCTTCCGCTATTGGCTACATACTCGCTTAATTCTTTATTGAACTCTTCCTGTTTGATAAGTTCCTCCAGCGAAATATGCATACGGTATTGCCAGTAATGTTTTGATATTGCCGGGTTGTTGATCCTTTCTTCATGCGGCTTCTCCCGGCGAAGTATTTCACTCATTCCCAATATATCCTGCAACTGGAAAATACTCCACATAGCGGGTGAATATAAATGCTGCATGACGACAGCCCGGTTGATCCATGATTCGCAGAAGTAAGGAGCATCGCCCCACTGACCCAGCACATGATTATAGAAATGTTGCGTCTTTTCCCGGTTCTCTTCCCACCAGCCGCGTATAGTACTCATGTCATGTGTGGATGAAGTAATCACGGACATATACGGCGCATCATTGGGATAAGAGAATTCTTTATTGAGGTCTTTGGGCATCCGCGGAATCTCAAGACTAAGAATACCCAGTTGCTTCATTACTTCCGGCACGCAATGCGGCACCATACCCAGGTCTTCACCACAGATAAGCATGTTGGTCGCATTCTTCAGAAAGGGTAATTTTTGCATGGCTTCTTTTTTCCAGAAATCATCCTGCCTGCGGAAGAAGTAATTGACGTAAAGCTCTTTTAACTTATGCTGTATATGCGGGATTAGGTATTTAAACGATAATGTTTTTTCCATGGAGATGCGGAAATGAAACTCCTGTCCTCTTGATCCTTCCTGTTCAAAGAATATGACATTGGAAATAAGATCGTATAAGCCAAGTTTTAATTTTTCATTCAGATCTGAACTGGGTAGTCCGGCAAAATAAGATTCCACCTGCCGTTGCGTAGCAAAATCTGCCTGCAGATCATAACCTCCCGATTCATTGGGAAGAAGAAATTCCGATCTTACCGTACCTGCCATGTCGCCAAACACTTCATGTAATATGACCTCGTTGATGAATGGTTTACAGAATCGCCGGTCATCAAACCAGATACCGTTTTCTCCAAACTCAACAAAATGTACAGGCAGGCAGGGAACAAACCTGCCCATGATTCCCTGTACCGCATTGGATGGGATACTCCAGATACGGAAGAAGCCCAGTATATGATCTATCCGGAACGCATCGAAGTAGCCGCTCATTTGTTCAAACCGCTGTTTCCACCAGCTAAAACCATCCTGTTGCATTTGCTTCCAGTTGTAGGTAGGAAATTCCCAGTTCTGGCCAACAGCGGTAAAATCATCAGGCGGCGCGCCGGCCTGCGCATCCATATTATATAACCCCGGCGCCACCCAGGCATCACAACCGTGACGATAAATACCAATGGGGATATCGCCTTTTAATACAATTCCTTTTTTATGCGCATAATCAGCCGCTTCTTTCAATTGCAGGTGAAGGTGATACTGAACGAAACAATAAAACAGCACATCTTTCTTCGAAGCGAACTTGCCGGAAAATAAGCGGTCAACTTCTTCTTTCTTGTAATCGCCGTTAGTTTTCCATTCTTCAACATGCGTTGTCTTGTACTTATCCCTGAAGAAACAAAAGGCGGCATAAGGTTCCAGCCAGTGTTTATTTCCTCCGTAAAATTCTTTATAATCTTCTGATTCAAAACAATCATTACCCATTACCTCATAAAGCTCTTTAAGCATGGCTAACTTAAAACGGATCACTTCTTCATAGTCCATTACAGGCAGATCGTTTAATTGCTTTTGCTTCTTTTTTAAAGCGCTTACCTTATCCACATATTTTTTGCCGGCCACTTTTGCAAGGTTGATATATAATGGATGTAAGGCAAATGCGGAAATGGCTGCATACGGATAGGAATCCATCCAGCTATTGGTAGCTATTGTATCATTGATGGGTAATATCTGTATCAGCTTCAGATTTGTTTCGTTTGCCCAATCCACCAATAGTTTAATATCAGCAAACTCACCCACTCCAAAACTGTTTTTACTGCGAAGGCTGAAAACAGGAATAGCCACCCCCGCTCCTTTCCATGTATCGTTGGGCAAATGGATAAATCCATCATGCAGAATGGTGGCTTTACTTCTTTCACCACTATCATAAACTAACCTGTTATCACCCGTCTCATATCTTACAAAGCTGTTTTCCTTAGTATTGAACACGCCATATTTATACGACGCAGGGAGGTTATTCCCGGACATATTCAGTTTTGCTATCCACCAGTCTCCATCTTTGGATAATATAACAGGTTCAGAAGTTGACCAGTTGTGCAATGCTTCACAATTACCAAGAAGGCAAACAGCCTCATGCTTTTTCAGCAAAGGAGCTTTCACTTTAAAAACATGGGTATAGTCTTTGGCCGCTTTTGTTTTGTTTTTAGGTAGCGGCTGCTTGAGCAAAACCTTATTAAATGGCGCGGTAAAGAATGAGTTCTCGTATTCCCCGGCATGGTTCCAGGTATCTACCACATCTATTTCAGACAGGTCTTTCCGGGAAACATCAATGGTCCGGTCATGTCCCCATTCGCTGACCAGCTCGCCCTCTTTTGTTTTTAGAAAATATTTATACCGGATACCGTTTTTGGGCAATCCTTTCTTATTGATCTCTACCCTGGCATTCCAGAATTCATGGTCCAGGTATTCCATAAGCAAGGCATTGGCGGTATCATCGTTTCCCAGCTCATCAATATTCCCGCTGATCCATAAACTTTGTCCGAACTCTGTATAAAACCGAATGTAAAACTGAAGCTTCATCGCAATCGTTGATTCTGTCTTTAAATCATGAATAGGTTGTGTCTGGAATACACGTTTTCACGAAAGTAGAAAAAACAAACAAGGTTCGTATTTTTATTTCATATAATCTGAGAAAAAAATCTATAACCACATGAATGTAAGCGATAAACAATGGAAAAACCTGTTCCTCGTTTGTGCCGGACTTTTTATTGGCGCCGCCTTTTGTATGAAGTGGATGGAGGGCGATTTACTGGTAAATGGCGAAAAGTTCACCATCATGGGGCTGGAGCTATTTTATTCAAAGGAAAAAGTGATGGCTCTCCTGGGAAACCCTGGCGATCCTATAAAGACCATTCTAAATTATCATCTTCATTTTGATTTCGCATTTATGGCAGGTGTTTTCCCGGGTATAGCGGCATTGTGTATGATGGTAAGGGGAAAGGTAAGGTCATCCGTATTTAAGAAAATGCTATTCCTGCTGGCCCTGCTTCAACTGGCGGCCTGGGCCGGTGATATATATGAAAACCTGTCGTTGATAAAATGGGTGAAGGAACCTGTTATAGGGGATGAATTTGCCCTCTATCATTTTATAGTCGCAGCCAAGTGGATCATTGCATTGACCGGGGCATTGGTTCCAGGAGTGGTACTATTATTTCCGCGCAAAAAAGAATTAAAAACTCATTTCATTTTTTAAGATGGCGGGCTTATTTTTGCACCGCCTTCGGCAAATAAAACAAAACTACTACTACATGGAGCAAACTAAGAAGTACAAAGGTTTATGGTGGCTTTTATTTTTTGCATCTACCGCAGCCCTGATCTTTGCTATCTATAGTCACTGGCCGTGGCTGACACTTATCCTGCCTTTTCAAACCACTGCTTTTGTAAAAGCGATGGATATCATGTAATAAAATTTTTAAGATAACAAAATCCGTCCCGCCTTAGGTGGGACGGATTTTGTTTTTTATACCCTTACCCTCCTGCGGCTTACCGGTAAATGAATAAAATGAAAAAAGCCATCCCGTTTAAAGGGGATGGCTTGAACGAAGTTGTTAAGAAACGCGGTTACCTTCTCAGCATGCTGCTGGCCGACTTAGCAGTCCTGCGGATATTCCACATATCTACTATTCCAAAAGACTTTTTCTTTTCCTTTGTTCCAGGCAGTTGAATACCGGTGGCTACTGTTTCTTTTACTTCTGCCGTTAATTGTTGCAGTTCTTCTGCATCCATCTGTATAATAGATGGCATCACATCATTCTTCATGATATATTTCCTGTTTTAATGGTTACACAATAATGTTTGAGCTATTGGGAAGAAAACACCTGGGAATCGTTAGAAGCTGTGGCAGCAAGTTGAATCACCCTGTTTGTAAGTACTATACAATGCTCAAATTGATATGCAAATGTACGCCATAGCAAGTAATGTTCCAAGCAAACAATGAACGAATTGCAGCATTTAGTTAGTGAATAGCAGATTTACGATGATGGTATGTAAGTAGTTAAACGGTTATAGTTAATCACTTGCAGAAAACAACTATGATTTTGCTTAATTGAGAGAGAAAGGAAATGAATTTTAATTACAGTTCTTTAACATTTTGAAAATTCTGCAACAGTATAGTACAATGATAATGATTGATGCTGTGATAAATGCGGATACTGCATAAATTGTAAAGGAATCTCATTGTCTGTTGAAAGTTTATCAAATAGCACCTATCCTGTCTTTATCAAATTCAATGGAAGCCCGGTTACCCAGTCACCATCCACGTACAATTCAAAAGAATACCTTCCTTCTTTTTCAAATTTCAACTGGTTAAGGTTGCCAATGATATTTATAGCGGAGTACTGAACCTTTGGCGGTATTGCCACATTGATATTTCCTTCTATCGGGGCAATAACATTTTTACCAGCCGTATCCACCAGTTTTAATTTGAAATCATGCACGCCTGATTCTTTTTCAGAAAAACGTAAACGACAGGCAAGCGAACAGGCAGGATGCACTACGGGGAAAGTAGCGCTGCCGATCTGGTCAAATGTTCCGACAATGGTGAGTTTGCCCCCGGCATCCTGTGCGAAATCACAAAGAGTGAATATTTCTGTTTCCATGTTTCTTGTTTAAATGAAAGGAAGAAAAGCAATATTCTGCTAAGATAACATTACGAAACCGTAAGTAGCTATGCAGAGATTATCTTTAGGGTGGTTCTACTTTTTATATAAGGCCGGACAGTCAGACTACCGATTAGACGCAGAGTAAAAAGCGGGGCCTGGTTTTGGAAACTTGTTTTTATTATTTCTGTATTTTGCTTAGCCTAATTATTACTCATGCCTTTCCTGAAATCATTTTCAATCAATACGAATAAGAAATCCCCATTTCCTTTTAATATAGCGGCTGTACAATTTGCCAAACAAATACAGTTAGATAATAAGGTCACGGTCTTTATCGGAGATAACGGATGCGGTAAATCTACCTTGCTCGAAAGCTTAGCGCTTCAACTCAATCTGCCGCTGATAAGTGGTTTTATAAAAGATAATGCTGGTTTTGAAGCAGCCGGGATACTGCAACCGTATATAGAAATAGAATGGAAGCGGCAAACGAGTAAGGGATTTTTTTTCCGGGCGGAAGATTTTAGTGACTTTGTTAATTCAGTGGGAAACGAACGCCGGAAAATAGCAGGCGACCTCAGCGAACTAAAAGGCGTAGTGGATGATTCGATCATTAATCAAATGAGCGAAAGCATGAATTACAAACTCTACCAGATGCGAAAGGACTATGGAGAAAATATGCAGGCTTTTTCTCACGGCGAAGCCTATCTGAAAATTTTGCAAACAAGGATCGGTGACAAAGGAATTTATCTGCTGGATGAACCGGAAGCCGCTCTTTCCCCGTTAAAACAACTATCGCTGTTGTTCTTTATTATGGAAGTAGTGAAAAGCGGCCATGCGCAGTTTATCATTTCTACCCACTCTCCTATTTTAATGGGCCTGCGGGATGCTTTGTTGTATGAAATACGTGAAGACAGCATGCAACAGGTAAACTATAAAGACACCGACCATTACCGCATCACGAAAACTTTTTTAAACGACCCGGAGCATTATCTGAAACATCTGTAAGTTGCGCGTTGAATTAATAAAAATGAGGCTTTCTTTTACTGGAAATTGCCTGGATGTACGGATTTACTAACCGGATGAAAATAAGATTTGGCAGATAGCCGTTGAAAACACAGAATTATTTAAAACAAAGTGGTATGAATACTTCAGTAAATAAATATGACGCGATTGAAAAGCTCATCCACGAAGAGGGTATCCGCATTGAAACTATTGATGTGCGTCCTGAATCGGATACCATGCTTATTATACTAAATACCAAAGCCATCCTCCATCAACGGCTTTGCTCTTATAAGAATTTAAAATCCGCTAAAAAAGATGTATTGCTGCAATATGAACTTACCGGCAAAGATACTGGCATACACTGGCCTTTGTTAGACGAGGACCTCAGCCTTAAAGGTTTTTTAAGGGATGAGTTACTGAATGTGGTTAAGAAAGACCCACTGGCTGCGTAGTATCATACAGCATCATCTTTCTTTTCTAATTCCAGGCGGATAACTTTTTTCCCTGCATTCCGTTCACCTTTCCAGAATTGTCTTCGCCAGAATTTCCTCAGATGCCTGGCCATTCCTTAGTTATTGTTAACTGGCCTTTTCGTTTGTGAGCCATAGATTAGTTTCATTTGTGCCGTGCCTACCCATACACAAGGCCTGGGTGGTAAACCCCGGCTGAAAAGCAAAAATAGGAAGCGGAACTATTTTCGAAAAATGATATTGCCTATTAAGCCTGACCCGTTATCAGGCGGATGAACCTTGTATTTCCGGTAAATAGATTAAAAAATGCTTTTCAGAATTTAATTCTACTTTCATATTTTATACCATCCGTGGAAGTTCCCTTAGTCCCCTTTTTATTCACCATCCAAAATTTTTTTAAAAATGAAAAAAATGTTTTTTATCGCAGCAGGTATTTTTATGCTGGGCTGCAACAACGAGAAAGCAAAAGAAGACACAAAGGTTGAAGTAACTGATGCTGCAACTAAAGTTACATTACCAGCGAAATTGTCTTACGAGGGAGCAGTTTCAGTCGGTAAATCCGAAAACACCGTTGCAGTAATGAATTTCAATGCGGATTTTATTGCCGGTAAATTAGACAATATTGGCTCTTATTTTGCCGATTCTGTACATCTTGTTTTTGAAGATGGTTCGGAGATGAATACTGTCCGGGACACCGTTGTAGCAACGATAAGAACATGGCGGGGATCAATGACCGATGCCAGACAATCGTATATCAATGCTATTGCTGTAGATAATAAGGATAAGGGACATGAATGGGTACTTCAATGGATAGATGAATCACATGATTATAAAGATGGGAAAAAAGAACATAAGATTTACCACGAAGACTATCGGTTGGAAAATGGTAAGATCAGGGAATTATTTCAATATGCACAGGCTGTGCCTGCGAAAAAGTAATTAAAAGGTTAGCACCGGAGACCTGTCACTGAACACTAAAAGTTTAGCGATAGGTCTTTTTTATTTCTTCATCTTCCAACAAATCTAAAAAGAGATCTTATTCAGCCTCTGTAAAGTGGTATAATTTGTGCCTGACTAGTCAAAACCGTATACATCATTTATAAAAAGATACTATACTTTACCTGTAAATAAACCACTAAGTAATGACTGAAACCTTGCCCCCCATTGCCATGAAAAGTGGACGCCTTAAAAAACTGGGAAGCGATCCTGTTGCTACAGCAAAGGCTGTACGGTTAGTATATGTAAACAGCAATGACGAAGGTATCAGCAGAATAAAAGCAGGGAAAAGGTTTATCTATAAATACAAGGGCAAGATTGTAAAAAACAAAAGCGATCTTCAGCGCATTCATTCATTGGTGCTTCCCCCGGCATGGGAAGAAGTATGGATATGCAGTTTACCGAACGGGCATCTGCAGGCTACAGGAAAAGATATAAAGAACAGGAAACAATATCGCTATCATCCCCTGTGGAATGAATTGAGAAATAAAACCAAGTTTTACAAGATGCTGGAATTGGGTAAAGTATTACCCGCTATCCGCAAACAGGTGCAAAAAGATCTTGCTCTGCCGGGATTGCCCATGAATAAAGTATTGGCCACCGTTATCAGCCTGATGGAAAAAACGGGCATACGTATCGGCAACGAGTTTTATGAAAAGCTGTATGGATCATTTGGCCTTACCACTTTAAAAGACAGGCATGTAAACATCCAAAGCGGCGCCGTTAAATTCACCTTCCGGGGCAAAAAAGGCGTAGAGCACACGGTATCCCTGCAAAGTAAAAAACTATCAAAGATTGTGAGCCAGTGCCGTGATATTCCGGGTAAAGAATTGTTTCAATATATAGATGAAGAAGGTAAAAGACAGTCTATAGAATCGGGAATGGTAAATGATTATATAAAGACCATTGCGGAAGGAGAATTTACAGCAAAGGATTTCCGCACATGGTGCGGATCGGTGGCGGCGTTAAATGCTATAAAGGAAACCGGTTCATTTGAAAATGAAAAAGAAGCCAAGAAAAAAATAGTGGAAGTGCTGGATAAAGTTTCCCTGCAACTGGGCAATACCAGGACGGTGTGTAAAAAATATTATGTTCATCCTTCCCTTCTTGAATTGTATGAAAATGGTAAGATGGAAAAATGGCTGGATAAAATGGAAGCTTGTAAAAAAAGCAATGACGGCGATCTGCAGGCAGAGGAAAAGATATTTTTGAATATACTGGAAAGTTTATAGAAGTTGTTTGGCTCACTTGTTGTTGCACCCAGATTATGAATACAGCATTAAAATTAGAAGCACCCTGGGAGGAAGTAAAAGAAAAACTAAAAGAGATCAATACTGACCTTACTGATGAAGATCTTATCGGCGACCCCGGCCAGGCTCAACCTTTATTAGACAGGCTGGCTAAAAAATTGAACCGTACTCCCGATGAGATCAGGGGATGGATAGAAAGTGTGTCATATAACAAGGGAAAGGCCTCCTGATGCTGATCATGCCAACATCCTAAGCTCGTGCTTTCTTCGTGTGTTGCCGCTCCCACCTGCGGCTTTCTTATTAGCGGTTAGTTTATAAATCATTTTGCTTTCTTAATTGCCTGAGAAGTTATAACATTTAAGAAGCCACAGCCAATGAAACTAATTGCAGTTCCCTGGCCAGGTCATGGACGGCTTTTTCGATTTTCAGCACCTGTTCTGCAGATGGATACTTTACGCCAGATGCATACTGCCGCAACAGTCCCGGATTAATACCGGCCAGCTCCGCAATCTTCGACTGTTTAAGAAAATCGTATTCTTCAAAGAATACAGTCAGATCATAGCTATGGGAAAATAGTGGGTTACTGACACCATGAAAATCTTTCAACAGTTTCGCCATCTTTTTTTCGAGGGCGCTTATGCTGCTGGCACAATCGGTAATCAGGTTACTTTTATGAGTAACACGGCCCCACAATTTCCCTTTATCTTTTTCGATGGTCAGTAATAACTTCATAAACTACCCGGGTTAAATCTTTAAAGTTTAATCGCCGGTCATTTCAATCCGGCCTGTTTCAAAATTGAATTCAATGTTCCTTTGGGTATGTCCCCGGTATGAATGGGAACCGTTACCTTTCCTTACTTCTTTGGATGTTCCAATTGAAGGTGACTTCCTTTCTGATTTTTTTCAAACCAGCCATCTTTCTTGAGCAGTTTTATCAACTCTCTTGCAGTCATAGACAAAGGTAGCAATTCCGCTACTAAGTTAAAATCTGAATTTAAAACTTATTTTTGAGCTGATAATCAAACCATTTAAAAAATCAGACTGTGCATAGTCTAAGATTGCTGCTGTTTCCTGCTTTTTGACAAGCTCTTTGTCTTTAACATCTGCACCTGTAGCTTTGCTTTTTCTAATGTAGTTAGCGACTGTTTGGATAGCAGTTCCTTTTGTAACCTGGCCAGCTCCTGAAATGATACTTTTGAGTTCATCTTTTAAAAGCATTTCTCAAATTTAAAAAGAATTCCTGATAAAGTGTAGTGGGGGCATATTTACGCCGAGTCCACGCTACGCACAAGGCCGGGTGGTGAGACTCGGCTGAGAAGAAAAATTCTAATCAACCAGGCTTTTAAAAACATTTTTAAATTCTATAAGGTGGGACCGTGATAACCTGCCGATTGTCGTAACAACTTTCTCAGACTTTAATGTGAATATCCGGTCAACTTTAATAACTGATGAAATTCTAAGGCCGTTGAGAGAATCCGGTTTCAAAATTATTTCCGCTGTTGAAAGGGAAGCCGGTATTTGTGAGGAAATAGCTGAAAGGATCAGGTCTTTGTATTTGTCTTTTGTTTCGGCGATAACTACAGCGGGTCTCAACTTTACTTGCGTAAGCTCAGAAAAAGGAAAAGGTATCAGCACAATATCGCCGGTTGTCATTCAGGTTTTTTCTTAAGATAATCCTGGTATAAATCTTCTTCCTCTGCCATCCAGAATTTTAAACTGTCTTCATCAGCCGTATATTTTCTTATTACTTCCACATCTGCTTTGTCCACTTCATCTGATACAACAATCTCCACTATCTTGTCTTTAAATGCCGCCTTGATAGAGTTAATTACCTCTGTCGAAAGCTCATTGACATGAAGACGATACGTTGTTGTCATAATTTAAAATTAAGAAATAAAAGCCACCTCTCCTACAACGGTCAGTTTGTGCTTATTTATGCCTAGTCCACTCCACGCACAAGTCTGGGCGGTGAGACTCGGCTGAGAAACATAGCTTAAGATTGCCGCTGTTTCCTGCTTTTTGACAAGCTCTTTGTCTTTAGTATCTGCACCTGTAGCTTTGCTTTTTCTAATGTAGTTGGCGATTGTTTGGATAGCAGTTCCTTTTGTAACCTGGCCAGCTCCTGAAATGATACTTTTGAGTTCATCTTTTAAAGCATTTCTCAAATTTAAAAAGAATTCCTGATAAAGTGCAGTGGGGCATATTTACGCCGGGTTCAGGCTACACATAAGGCTGGGTGGTGAGACTCGGCTGAGAAGAAGAAAAATGGCTCACAATTCTCTTAAAAAAATGTAACTTTAAAACTTGTACAATTGGTTACTATTGAAAAAGGCAATCTGGATATGTATCAGAACAACCTTACAATCTTAAATGAGCTAATCAAAACACAACAAAACTCTTTCAAGCAGTTTATCGCTTATACAATTTGCATCTTAATCGTTGGATTTTCAATTTTAATAATTAGCCAGACAATTATCTCAGGAAGTACTGCAAGGACAATTGCAGCCTCGGGAGGCACTTTTATTACATCATTAAGTGGATTTTCATTGAAAGAGTTTTTTAATAAAAAGGGGAATATTAAAACTTACAATACGTTGAGATTGAATATAGAAATTAATAAAGACAATGAGAAAGAGCAGCAGGACATAAAATCCCTTCTTCAAACTATTATTATTAAAAACTTATAAAATGAATAGCTTAAAGGAAGATGAATTAATTAGTCTCATCAAAAGAAATGAACAAAAAAAGAAGCGAAGGACATACATCTCAATTTTAATAATAGTAATTGCTGCTCTAATTTTTGTCGTATATACTTCATTAAGTATTTCAAAGAATGAGGAAAAAACCCAGAAAATAGCAATTACTAAGGATAGCCTGGAAGTAGTTAATTTAAATTTAAAAAAAGAACAGAGCAAAGAAAAAATAATACAGGCAAAGGTTTCTCTTTTTTTAAAAAGACGATTCTTTCAAAGCCTTGATAGCGTAAAAAGCCTATTTACGGACACCCTTGAAAGATATTATATACAATTAAACCTTCCATTTGATCAGATGTTGGAAGGGGATAAAAAATTTTGGAAAAAATTTCCAGATGAAAAATTCAACTTTGATAGCACTTCAATTGCAATAAATACAGTTGATACTTCAGGAATTAAGGCATTAATAAGAGCGTTTTATTGCAGAGAGAAAAATGATTGCAAAGAAATTGTTCAGGAGCTAAGATTTAATGATAATTATAAAATCTATTACGTTAGAGCCTTTGATGTTGCTAAATAATTTTTGCTAGCATAATTTAAGCGTTTGGTTCGTAATGCCATGCATCAAAAAACTGGGGGGAGTATATCAATATGCACAGGCTGTGCCTGCAAAAAAGTAATTAAAGGGCTACTCCCGAGACCTGTTGCTGAAGACAAAGTTTAGCGACGGGTCTTTTTTATTTCTTCATTCTTCAACAAGAACCTAAAATAGGAGCCAATCTTGAAAACGATTGCAATAAAATAAGAATGACGATATCTTTAAAAAGAAAAGGTAAGTCTGGTGGCGTCAGGGGGGATCACTTATGTGCAACTACTCCTCCTATGGGAGTGTAAAGTAAACTGTGTCAAAGTTCTTGTATCCCTCTCTCTCTTGCGGCCTAGGCCGCAAGAGAGAGAGGGGATTTTTTTATAAAATTGCGGTCAGCCGTCCTTCGAACAAAATACTTAACTGCTGCATGGTAAGGCCCCAGTTTTGCAAGGGCATCGTCCATTTTTCGGCTATACGTTGTGATGCCAGATACACCAGTTTCAGTAATGCCAT
>JAATGJ010000047.1 GCA_015654695.1 Chitinophagales bacterium
ACATAATCTTTGGCTGCAGTTTGCAGTCCGGTAGTGTGTTTGTTTTGCATGTCATTTTTTTAATTGATTAATGATGCAAAGCAAAAGCCTCTGATCTGATCAGAGGCTTCCCATACTACCGTAAGGTTTAGTACAACAAAAGGTCCGCAAGGCTGGCGGACAGAATAACAATCGGCTGTTGTACTACTATCAGCTAATATCGGGCTTGACCGAATTCTATTTAGCTTTTAGTTGTTAACTTCATCATCAGTTTTTCAATCGGCTTCTCGTCAAACCCTGACGTTGTCCTCATCAATTCAAATAAAAACATCTCATATGGGTAAATTAGCGGAAATTAAAACTAAGCAAACTTCAGCCAGTGTAGCTGGCTTCATTGATAGTCTCCCGGATGAGCAGAAACGTAAAGACAGTCAGGTTATAGTTAAAATGATGGAAAAAGCTACAAAGGAAAAGCCTAAAATGTGGGGCAGTTCCATGATAGGTTTTGGGAATGTACGATATAAAAGTCCTGCCAGCGGCAGAGAAGTAGATTGGTTCAAAATTGGTTTTTCCCCGCGTAAAACTAATTTATCATTACACCTTATTGATCTGCAGCGGCATGCTGAGGCGTTCAAAAAATTAGGTAAATACAAGACCGGCACCGGTTGCCTTTATATCAATAAACTGGAGGACGTTGATATAAAAGTGTTGGAAAAAATGATTAACGCAGCAGCGAAATAAAATAGTTTAGTTCAACATCAATTTTTCAATAAGCTTCTGTCCCGGCTGAATGGAACACAGCATATCAGCACGACAAAAAGCCTTAACGTTCGCAGAAACTATATCAGCGGTTCATTACTAAAAATGACAAATACCAGGATATGAATGAAACAAAAAGAACATATTTTGCACCACAACTTTACATAAAAGGTGGAATTACCGATATAAGTTTCTATGAAAAAGCATTTGGTGCTATTGAATTGAGAAGATGGACAAATGATGATGGCACTATCCACGTGGCTGAACTATCCATTGACGATGCATTATTTCATGTTCATGAAGAAAAATTAAGCGCCGGACAATTTAATCCTGAGGGCATCAATGGAATAACTGTATTAATCGGACTTTTTGTTCCAGATGTTGATAAGACTATATCTAAGGCAATAGAAGCCGGAGCAACATTAGTATCCCCTGCTCAAAGTTATGATTACGGATACAGACAGGGAGAGGTGAAAGATCCATTTGGACATATATGGATGATAGAAATGAAGATATAATGGCTTTTGCCAAACAGCGGGGTTCAGACGCAAGCAACCATACAAAATTCTATTTGAATCAATCGTAACTACATGGCCGGTAATGTCTGTTTAATGGCTACTGAATAATAGTTATTAATACTAATATTGCGTAAGTCAATTAGCAGCAAAAATGAAAACAAAATTTGTCTTTCTCCTTTTACCTCAAATTCACATCCTGGATCTGGCCGGACCTGACCAGGCTATTCACGAAGCCATAGACTATGGCGCTGATTTTGAAATTGAATATTGCAGGCTGGAAAAAAATATAATTACATCCGCGGGATTACCCATTGGAGACGTGAAGCATTTTTCTAAAATACATTTTCCAAAAGGCGGCTTTTTAATAATTCCTGGTTCCAACGCATCTTATCTCACTTCAAAAGAGTTCAAAAAAAACAAAAACTTATTCAAATGGATATTGCGTAATCATCAAAACGGCGTAAATATCTGCAGTATTTGCGCCGGGGCATTTGCTTTGGCCGAAACAGGTTTGTTAAACGGTGTTCCCTGCACCACGCATTTCAAAAAAACAGCCACCCTGCAGGCTATGTATCCCAAAACAAGAGTGTTAGAAAATATCCTGTTTACAGATCAAAACGGAATTTACACCAGCGCGGGAATCGCTTCGGGAATAGACCTGGTGCTGCATATAATTGAAAAATTAAAAGGCAGTCATTTTGCACATTTAGTCGCCCGGGAACTGGTAGTGTATAGCAGGAGAAATGGAAGTTCCGCGCAACAAAGCGAACTCTTAAATTTCCGGACACATATACACACAGGTATTCATAAAGTGCAGGACTGGATCTTTGAGAATATTCATAGGAAAACAAGCTTAGCAGACCTGGCCGGTATAGCCAATATGAGCGAACGAAACTTTACGAGGATTTTTAAAAAAGAAACGGGGATAACAGTAAATGAATACATAAATATTATCAGGAAAGAGAAAATTAGAGACTGGGGCAATAATCCTGATTTGTCGAGAATAGAAATTGCAAACAAAGTTGGTTTAAAAAGCGAAAAACAGGTACTTAGAATTTTAAGCAAATAACTAATGGCGCCCTACACATCAAGACCCATTCGTTTTATTGAGCTTTTTAAGCAAGAGGACTGGACAATTAAACTATACAGTATATCTGACAGGCAGGAATTTGTATCACCTGCGTATATCGTACAAGCTAAACAAAATCTGAATTCGTGGTTGCAAAAAAGTAAAATCACCCCGTTAGAAATCTACAAAATAGCTACCCTAATATTTCATGAATGCAAAGACGGTTGTTTTGCAGTTATCAATTGGTGGATTGACGATAATATGCTCCAGCACTATGTTTATTTAGCAAAATCGGCCAGTGAAAAGTTTGAGGAGTTTTCATCCCGAAATGGCATTTCCACATGTGCCTGGGAACTTTCAATACTATGGTTTGAAAGGAATGCATGGGTGAAATATGTGTTGACAACGGGAAAACCAAATTTTGAAGCATACTTAAACGAACACTTAAACGAGGATTAACAATGAAACTTCCGGTTAAACCTATTATTTTTTTGCTCTTCCTTGTAAAACAACTCCCGGCGCAGGAAATAGATGTTAAACACGTTACATTGGATTTAAAATTCAACTGGGAAAAGAAACAGGCTTTCGGAAATGCCAGTATTTCTTTTGTTCTATTAGCAGCAGCAAACTCCATCCATTTAGATGCCGGCATGCTCACCATACATTCAATCATCCTGTCAAACGGGAGAAACTTACATTTCAATTATGATGGTGGCGACAGGGACAATGGATTAGAAATTAACCTGGATAAACATTACGGGCCTGGCGAAACCATCACCATGGATATAAATTACCATACCAATTACCAAAACAATTCAGACCCCAACAATATTGGAGGAAGTTTTGGCAAGGGTATTCGTTTTTTTCAACCCACTTCTGCAACACCCACAAAACGAAAACAAATCTGGAGTAGCGGTGAACCTCAGAATAACTGCTATTGGTTTCCCTGCAATGAAGATATCGCAGATATACATACTACCACATTTATTGCAACTGTTGAAAAACCTTTGATGGTAATAGCTAATGGGAATCTCGTAAAAATAAAAGAAAACCAGGATGACACCCGGACGTTTCATTATGAAGCACAAAATCCATATCCTAATTATCTGACTTCATTTGTAGCGGGTGAATATTTCAACGTACAACAGCATGCTGGTAACATACCCATAAACACATTTGGCTACCCGGATGAGAAAGAAGCGGTAAAAGCTACGGTAGAACTCTTACCGGCTATGATGGAATTTATTTCCCGAAAAACCGGCTACCCTTATCCATATAGGCAATATACCCAGGTAGTAGTGCAGGATTATCCATTTCCGGGCCTGAACGGTCAACATGGTGTCAGTACTATTTCTGATAATTATATTGACGATTATGGGGTACATAAAGATTGGAAATATTTGTGGGATGGTGTAGCTGCACAGGCATTAGCGTCGCAATGGTTTGGCAATACGATTATGCCCAAAAGCTGGAACGACATCTGGCTGAACAATGCGTTTACACAATACTTCGCAGGACTCTATACTGCTGAGAAAAATGGAAAGGAGGAATACCTGACGTATTACCTCCCTTTTGAAAAAGGGAATGTATTGAATGATTGGAATACGGGATATAAACATCCTCTTGTGGTAACGGAAATGACGGACCTGAACAGCTTCACACCTGATAATTATTCCAAATACAGGGGAGCATTGATTTTGAGAATGCTACAAAAAGAACTTGGTGAATATGCCTGGTGGAAGGCTATTCAACATTATGTGAAAGCAAATGCAGGAAGACAGGTAACTACAATTGATTTTCAAAAAGCCATTGAACAATCAACCGGCAAATCTTATTCCTGGTTTTTTGACCAATGGATCTATAAAATTGGTTTGCCAAAATTTGAAATTTCTAATAAATATGATGCAACAAACAAACAATTAACCATCCGTGTAAAACAGGTTCAGCAACCAGATTCAGCCAATGAATATTCACAGGCGGAATATTTTGGAGGAAAAGTGGAAATAGAAATTAATGATAAAATTGAATGGGTAACTATCAAACCAAAAGCAGAAAATAATTTCGTTTTCCGGCTTGCCGAGGCCCCAGGGCTAATTAATTTTGATCATGAAGATACCTGGCTTTGTGAAAAGACAGTTGAAAAAACGTTCGGCGCATTACTCTACCAGGCCGAAAATGATATAAGCGTTGCAGGAAGAATTTCAGCTATTGACGATTTAACAATCCTGGTCAAAAAGGAAACTACATCTCACAAAGACAAAGAACTGGTTTATGATGTATTGAAAAATCAAATTACTTCAAATCACTACTGGAGATATAGATTGTATGCACTTACAACATTGCGAAATATATTGCCCATGCCCTATAATGAAACAACAATTTCCCTGCTGTCAGGCATTATAAAAAAAGACAAACCCTGGTTGAAAGTCTCCGCGCTGTTTATGTTAGGAAATACAATGGATGAAAAATATAGTGAAATTTATATAAACGCCCTCCATGATGAAAGTGACAGGGTAGTTAATGCTGCTGCTATTGCACTTGGCAAAACAAAAAATGCAAAAGCTTTCGATATCTTACTAAGCCTTGATAAAAAACCTTCCTGGAAAAGTCAAAGCCGCATTAGCGCCTTAAATGGGATGCAGCAGTTAGCGGATGCCCGGGTTATTGATTTCGCCTTAGAATGTCTCCGGGATAACCAATCACCCAGATGGTTTCTGGCAACAGCTACCTGGGATTATCCTTTTGCTGCGGCTACTACTTTAGCTGCTTTAGGCAAGGGTCATTTAGGGTATCCCATAATTTTTAGCCGGTTTAAAAAGTCGTTGGAGGATAATGATCTGAATGATATTTTTCAACATGTGCAGCTCATCATTATTCTGGCAGACCCGGGAGGGCAGGAGATTTTTGAACTCCTCAAAGTAAAATATAAGGATGATGTAAAAATTATGCAGGCAACAATTGTTTATGAAACCCGATTTAAAGAAGTAATAAAAAAATAAATACATGAAAAAATCAGACATCAGGAAAATGCCGGAATATTTTGACAGGTACATCCACCTGGCAGACAATGTATCTTATACGGAGGCTTTGGAAACCAGCTTACAGGAATTAGAAAACGCACCCGTCGAAAAATGGAAAGCATTAGGCGATAAAGTATATGCTCCCGGCAAATGGACGATTAAAGACATATTGCAGCATTTTATAGATACTGAAAGAGTTTTCACGTACCGGATTACTGCTATAGCCAGAGGAGACAAACAAAAAATGATACCCTATGACGAGGATGTTTATGCCAAAAATGCAAATGCACACAGGAGGACAATTGATGATTTGCTTGAAGAATTGATATTAGTTAGAAAAAGTTTTATTGCGATGTATAAATCGTTCTCTCCTGAAATGTTACATCAACTTGGAAACGGCTTTAACGGTATGCAATATTGCGTATTATCACTTGGCTTTATGATTGCAGGCCATCAGCGCTGGCATTTTAAAATTATAGAAGGCAAATATTTTCCGTTGTTAATGGATTGATCCAAAATAATATCCTGAAGGAATGAAATAAATAATTGCGCCGTCGCCTGGCAGGTAGCTTGCCAAAATAATGACAGACAACCATGTTTCAGCTTTTCGTTTTCCATATTGACACCATACCGGGAAGGACGTGATTAAGCTGCCTGGCTGCAGGTTTAGCTATGTGAAAATCATCAATTTTTATTTATAAATTTAGTTTTGGGTAGCCGGGCGGACGGAATAGTAATATTCTAAAGAACCCTGATAATTATACTTATATCTTCTATTTGAGAAAGGAACGATGCATAGCACCTGACCAATGAAGCCAAACGCAATAACAATACATCAAAGCATTTTCATCAACAGATCCAGGGAAGAGGTCTGGGACTTTACACAGAATTATGAAAACAGGTGTAAATGGGATACATCCATTGTAGAAGCAAAAGTTTTGCAGGCAGCCCCACAGAGAATTATCAGGTTAAAAACAAAGGGAAATAACCTGATGACGTTTATTTACAAGCTCGATGACAGACCTTCTAAAACCACTTTAGCGGCAAAAGAAATTACATCTTCTTATATTGAATCGGGCGGTGGTTCCTGGACTTATGAAAACCTAAACAATGGAACTCTCTGGACACAAACCAATACTCTTGTTTTCAAGAATAAATTTTGGCTCCGTTTACTTATTCCTTTATACAAATTGATTTTAAATAACCAGGCAAAAAAAGCAATGCGCCGTGCTAAAAAATTGATTGAACAAACATAATCTAGCAGCCTTTTGAATGTACCTGTTGCCCAGCCACCTTCAAAAAACAGATAACCGGTTCAATGAACCGGCTATTTATTTTAAAAAAAGAGTAAAGCCTTTTATTATTTCGCAAATTCTGAGCGGATCACATTCAATGCCCCGCCTGCTTTGAACCATTCTATCTGCTGTTCATTATACGTATGGTTCACTACAATTTCATCATGGGAGCCATCAGCATGATTCAGCACAACCGTAAGCGGTTTGCCTTCGGTAAATGTCACCAGTCCAAGTATATCAATGGTATCGTCCTCCTGCACTTTATCATAATCGGCTTTATCATCAAAGGTCAATCCCAGCATACCCTGTTTTTTGAGGTTGGTCTCGTGTATGCGGGCGAAACTGCGAACAAGAATAGCACGTACACCAAGATGTCTTGGCTCCATCGCCGCATGTTCCCTTGATGATCCTTCACCATAGTTTTCATCTCCTACTACCACGCTGCCGGTATTGGCAGCTTTGTATGCACGGGCCGTAGCGGGAACTGCGCCATATTCACCGGTAAGCTGGTTTTTTACCGAGTCTGTTTTTTCATTATAAAAATTAACAGCGCCAATGAGCATATTGTTGGAAATATTATCCAAATGACCCCGGAACTTCAACCACGGACCGGCCATAGAAATATGATCCGTTGTACACTTGCCTTTTGCTTTTATCAGCAATTTCAAACCATAGAGATCAATTCCTTCCCATGCTTTGAAAGGCTCTAATAATTGTAAACGTTTGGAAGATGGGTCAACAGCTACCTGGACTTTACTGCCATCTTCAGCAGGGGCCTGGTAACCGGCATCGCCTACATCAAAGCCTTTGGGCGGTAATTCAAAACCGGTAGGTTCTTTTAATAATACATCTTCACCCATATTATTTTTCAGTTTATCCGTTAATGGATTGAAAGCAATCGTACCAGCAATGGCCATCGCCGTTACTACTTCCGGGCTGGCAACAAAAGCATGGGTGCTTGCCAAACCATCATTGCGTTTTGCAAAATTCCTGTTGAAAGAAGTGATGATCGTATTCTTGCGGTTGGGATCATCAATATGTCTTGCCCATTGACCGATACAGGGGCCGCAGGCATTGGCCAGTACCACACCGCCTACTTTTTCAAATGTATTGATGAAACCATCTCTTTCTATAGTATAACGAACGAGTTCGCTGCCCGGGGTAATGGTGAATTCAGAATTTGCTTTTAATCCTTTGCTTACCGCATCTTCAACAATAGAGGCGCTGCGGCTGATATCTTCATACGAAGAATTGGTACAACTGCCGATTAATGCTACTTCTAATTTTGCAGGCCAGCCATGTTCTTTAACCGCGGCTGACATTTTAGAGATCGGTGTAGCGAGATCGGGAGTGAACGGTCCATTGACATAAGGTTCCAGTGTACTGAGATCTAATTCCAGCACCTGGTCATAATAATTTGCTGGATCAGCGGCTACTTCTTCATCAGGACGGAGATGTTCTTTAATACCATCAGCAAGGGCCGCTACTTCTGTACGTCCTGTTGCTTTCAGGTAAGCGCTCATTTTTTCATCGTACGCAAACACGGAGCAGGTTGCTCCTATCTCAGCGCCCATATTACATACAGTCCCTTTTCCTGTTGCGCTCATACTATCGGCGCCGGGTCCGAAGTATTCAACGATCGCACCGGTACCTCCTTTTACTGTCAGTTGACCAGCTACCCAGAGTATTACATCTTTGCAGGAAGTCCAGCCACTCATCTTACCCGTGAGTTTAACACCGATCAGTTTGGGCATTTTTAATTCCCAGGGCAGGCCTGCCATTACATCCACCGCATCAGCGCCACCTACGCCGATCGCCAGCATTCCCAGGCCACCGGCATTAGGAGTATGGCTGTCGGTTCCGATCATCATACCACCCGGAAACGCATAATTTTCCAACACCACCTGGTGAATGATACCGGCGCCGGGTTTCCAGAAACCGATACCGTATTTGTCAGAAATGGTAGAAAGGAAATCATATACCTCACGGTTCGTTTCTATAGCAAGTTGAAGATCTTTCACAGCGCCAATCTTCGCCTGTATCAAATGGTCGCAATGGACGGTAGAAGGAACGGCCACTGTAGTGCGTCCTGCCGTCATAAATTGCAGTAAAGCCATCTGGGCAGTCGCATCCTGCATAGCCACACGATCCGGGGCGAAGTCCACATAATCCTTCCCTCTCACATGCGGTGTAATAGCGGTGCCGGATAAATGAGAGTATAATATTTTTTCTGAGAGTGTAAGTGGCTTACCCACCAATTTCCTTGCTACGGCGATCTTGCCGGGCATTTCCGAATATACTTTTTTGATGAGATCGAGATCAAATACCATGTCTTTATTTTAGAGTTATGAGTTCAGCGTTATAAGTTGGACCACAGGCGATAGACGACGGACCACAGTTTCGGAGCGATACTGTCGACTATTGACTGTCGACTGTGGACTTCTTTCGAAGTGCTGCGAATTTACGGAAAACGGCCCTGTTAAAAAGGCTTATTGCAGGTTTTGTTACAATTTTTTAATTTAGCTGCATGAACAGATTCAAAAACTTTGTAGAGTGGAATGCTTTCGGGGTTTGTTCGGCCATCGGCGCCCGGATGGGCATTGCCACCAGCAAGATCCGCCAGTATTTTATTTATGCGTCAGTTTTGACAATGGGCTCCCCTATCATTATTTATATGGCGCTGGCTTTCCTTAGAAATATCAGGAAGTATATCTGGGCGGCGAAAAGAAATCCATGGTATTATTTGTAGTGAATGGTGAGTCATCATTGCGACTCTGAGCAAAGCGAAGGGAAAGCAAGTGAATAGTAAATGAGCCGGACTTTGGCTACACTGGCGATGACTTGTTGCAAGTTTATAGTGGACTTACCTGCTTAGATGAAAAACATTGGACAATATCCTTCGTTCCATGCTCTGCCCTGATCATCTTTTTATTTCCAGCAGCGTACGCAAAGAAAGAAAAGCGCAGCGAACTTTGTTCTGCTGCGCCCCGGTAAAATATTCCATTTATATGTTTCAGATAACCATTTTACTATCTGTCACACTTACTTTAAAATAAGTTTTATCTCCTTTGCGTACCAACGATAACACCAGTTTATTAAAATCAGTGGCGACGAAATTAGTGTGCCTGTCCGCTGACTTCATCCTTCCGCTGATACTGGTGAGGATGCCATCATTGTAATCAATGTTATCATATTGCAGTTCGATCCCTTTTTCCTTCAGTTGTTTTTTGAAAATCTCTAATTGATCAGGAGTAGCATTCTTAGTTATCGTAATAAGTATCTCTTCTTTGCCTGTTAGTTCAATATCATTCGGATCTACTACCATGATCTCATCATTTAAAGGGTTCAGGGCCGCCAGCGTTGTTTGCCCTGAGTGGCTGCTTAGTACAACAAAGGGAGCCGTCACACCTGTTGCATTCTCGCTTACGTTGACGATACGGCCATATTTTCCCTCAAATTTTTTGCGCTGTTCCGGATCGGCCAGGTCATATTTTTCTACTTTTCCATTTTTCAGACGCATTACCGCTTTCTTATCTGTTATTTCGAAATCATTACTGATGTTTGCCCGGTTATCTTCCTGTTCAGCCGTCTGCATGGCTACTTCCTTTTCTTTGGTGGGCGGGACAAGAGGCATGGGAGGAACTGGTGGCGCAGGTGGCTCAGGAAGTTTGCCGTATTTCTTTTCAAAAGCTGCTTTTTGAGAAGGGTCAGTCAGCTTATAACTTTCCCTCTTACCATTCTTTAACCATACTTCTACATATTCCAGGTTGCGGTCAATGCTTTTTACAAACTCAGGTAACTTAACCGGTACAGGCGGAGCTGGAGGAGTTGAAGGAATTGGTGCATCCGGTGGAGCGGGTGCATCCGGCGGAACAGGTGGTGGCGGCGGAGGAATATCACCATACTTCTCTTCGTAATATTTTTCGTTTTCATTCCACTTAGTGAGCAATAATCGTTCGACTTCTTTACCATTCTTGTCCTTTACTACTACCGTGCAATTGCCTTTGTTGTCTTTGATGCTGATGATATACCCCTTTTCATTAGGTTCAGTCACAGCAGGAACTGAATCTGTTACAAAAGCAGGAGCGGTTATCACCGGTGCATTCTTTTGATTGGTTGTTAAGGTATCACCGATCTGTTTCCGGAAAGAGATCAGTATCACTGCCATCAGTGGCAATACGAAAAGGAATTTGACCAAATGGAGTTGGGCCGATTTAAGTCTGTTCATCATGGCTATTCTTTTTTTGAGTGAAGAAAAATTGAACTTCTGTGCTATACTAAATTGATTGTTGCCGATGACTTTCAGCAACAGGTATTGATATTGTTTTTTACTGACACCGTTTTCCAGTACTTTACTATCAGCGATAAATTCTAAATTCTGCCGGATAGAAGCTTTGAGTAACCACGCAAATGGATTGTACCAGTTGATAATGCAAAGCCATTCGCTCCAGATAATATCCAGCGTATGTTTTTGTTTTACATGTACAAACTCGTGGCGTATGATCTCCTGCAGTTCTTCTTCTGTATGCAGTTCGCTGTTGATAAAAACAGCGTTGCCAAAGGAAAAAGGGATAATGTTATCATTGACCTGGTATAGCTTCATGCCATCACCGGAGATCAGCCTGGCTTTGCGGCGCATGTTGAAAAAGGAAACACAACGAAAAATAAAACGCAGGAAGAAAATCCCTGCACCGAGGATGAGGCCAAATGCCATCCAATCCCATTTGTCATAATGGGTGGACCAGATAGGTACAGGACATTGGCTGGCTTCTTCCAGGGCGATGGTGTATTGATGAACGGAAGGAATGAATTGCACCATTTCATTGCCCGATATCCTGTTATTCTCCAGCAAAGGTGCAATATTAATAAATGGAATAAGGAATGACAGCAAAGTGTATCCGGCCAGGTACCACCTGTTGGAATTATAAAAAGTAAGTTTTCGTAAAACGAATTGATAAAACAACCACACTATCGCGAGGCTGATGGATAATTTTACCAGGTATTGTATGAGCAGTGACATAGTTAATGTTTTATTGGATGTTGAATTTTCCGGCGTTCAAATAATAAATGATCAAGGCTCCATTTGCCGGGGCCGGTAAACAGAAAATGAAGAAAGATCAGCAATAACAGCAAAGATGAATCCGCATCCAGGATCCCGCTGTTGCCCATTACAAAAGCAATAACAGACATAGTAATGATCAATGCTATTGCGGCCAGCCTTGTAAATAATCCCAGTGCCAGCAATACACCGCCAGCCAATTCACATATCTTCCCAAGCTTTGCCATCAGCATCGGTGCAGGAAAATGCAGGTCAGTAAGCCAGTCCCTGTACCCGTTCATTTTATCATCAGCAAATAACTCCAGGCCAAATTTAAAAATAGTGAGCCCTGCAATTACCCGGAGGATAATGGCTCCCGCATTCCACAGACCTTTTGAAGTAAACAGTTGTTGTTTGATCATCATGCAGTGGTTAATTATTTTCCGTTCTCAATCATGTTGATAATTTCTTTCAGTTCTTTGGCGGAAAGTTTCTTTTGCTCTACAAAAAAATTCACGAGCTCTTTATACGAGTTGTCGAAATATTCTTTCACAACATTGCCCATGAATTTCTTTTTATATTCTTCTTCACTTACAGCCGGGCTATACAGGTAGGCATTACCGACTAAACGGCTGCTGAGGTATCCTTTCTTTTCCAGGTTCTTGATAACAGAAGCAACAGTGGTATAGGGAGATGGCTCATCCATATTTTCCATAAAGGCTTTTACATTGCCTTCACCGGTACGCCATACGGCCTGCATGGTTTCTTCTTCTGTGTGTGTTAGTTTTTTCATTTCTACGAAATTTTCGTAAATCTACGGAAATTTCGTAGAGAAGCAAATTTTTCTTTATAAACGGGAGAATTGTTTTATGGAGGGTGAATTGTGAATGGTCAATAGTGAATTACAAATCCTGGTTTTAATGACACCATTCACTAGTGACTAAATAAGTTCCTTCACTTTCGTCATCACTTTATCCACTTCTTCCTTTGTATTATACTTACTGAAAGAAAAACGGACAGTGACAAGATTGGGATTATTATTGATGGCCTGGATAACATGAGAACCTATATCCGCCCCGCTGCTGCAGGCGCTGCCACCGGATACACAGATACCCTGCATATCAAGGCTGAAAAGGATCATTTCTGATTTCTCTGTTTTGGGGAATGCAGCGCTTAGTACAGTGTATAAACATTCGCCTTCCTGGTCGCCGTTGAACTGAACGCCTTTAATATTTTTTCTTAGTTGTTCAATCATATAGGTTTTCAGCGACTGGATATAGCGGCTGTCGTTTTCATAATTGTTAGTCGCCAGTTCCAGGGCTTTGGCAAAGCCAACGATACCATACAGGTTTTCCGTACCTGCCCGCATATTCCTTTCCTGTCCCCCGCCAAAAATGTATGGTTTGATCTTTATATTATCATTGACATACAATATCCCAACCCCTTTCGGCCCATGAAACTTGTGGCCCGCGCCGGAGATAAAATGTACGGGTGTCTTTCTGAAGTCCAGCGGGTAGTGACCCACGGTTTGTACACAATCAGAATGAAAGATGGCGTTGTATTTTTTACAAAGATTGCCTACCGCATCTATGTCAAGTATATTTCCAATTTCATTGTTCGCATGCATGAGTGTAACTAAACAACGTTCCGGTTGGGATGCCAGTTGCGCTTCCAGGTCCTCCAGGTCAACATGACCTGAAGAAAGCAATTTCACATAGCTGCTGGTTATTTCATCCGTAGTATCATAATGCTCTACGGTATGCAACACTGCATGATGCTCTATGGATGAAGTAATGATATGTTTGCAACCAAGATCACGTATTGCAGATAAAATAGCCGTGTTATTACTTTCAGTACCTCCACTGGTAAAGAATATTTCTCCCGGATGAGCATTCAAAATTTTCGCTACCGTTTTCCTTGCGGTCTCAATCGCCAGTCTTGATTCTCTTCCATAGGAATAAATAGAAGAAGGATTACCAAAATGCGTCGTCATGTAGGGCAACATAGCCTCCAGTACTTCTTTGTCCAATGCTGTAGTAGCGGCGTTATCAAAATAAATACGATCCATAGCGGTTATTGAGCCCTGTCTGCCGACAGGCAGGTTTTAGCTGCGAGTTGCGGGCAGGCAGCTTTATTATTAATGAGGCGCAAAGATAGGTATTCAATAAAGAGAATTTACCTGGTGAAGGCTACTGGTATAGTGGACTTATATAACAAGATCATTTACCTGATCTTAACTGAATTCAGGGCATCATTAAAAAGTTCGAGGCGGTCGCCAATAACATAACCATATCCTATGCTGAAATCATCAAACTGAATTTCTTTCCAGTATAAACCCTTGTCGTCTTTTCCGCTGAATGTCCTTGCTCCCTGCTGATCCTTTAATCCAAGCCCGTCTATACGGAATTTGTTTATCGTTTGCCAGGTAATATGCCGGGCCACATAAAATACCGAACCGTCGCCAAAATAGTAGAATTGTTCTTTAGCCTCATTCTCCCCCACCCTGAACTTTTCTTCTGCTTTTCCTTTCGGCAGGCTGTACACTAATTTCTTTCGCTTATCATTTTTGGTAAAAGAGAAATGCTTATGACTTAACCCGCTTATCACCGAACAGGAAGAAGCCAGTATGAGTATATATAAAAAGAAATATCGTTTAAAACAGGTAAAGATCATATTGAATAGTTTTTTTCACACCGTGCGCCGGATAAATAATTTTGGCATTGCCAATAATACGGTAAATTTAGACATATATTTTTTCTATGGATAACGAAAAAACTTGCCCCGGCCATAACGAGACAAATCTCTATGCAAGCCGGCGGAACTTTCTCAGGACATCAACGGCATTAGCCGCTCTTGCAGTTGCCTCCCCGGTAATAGTTAAAGCAGGAGAAAACGATGAAAAGATCGCCGCCCTGTTTGAAAAGATGCCTTTGCAGATAGAAGTGAATGGGATGGCGCATAGCCTCTCTGTAGAACCGAGAGTGACGCTGCTTGATCTTCTGCGTGAACAATTACACCTCTCCGGCACCAAGAAAGGTTGCGATCATGGACAATGCGGCGCCTGCACCGTTCATGTAAATGGTAAGCGCATCAACTCATGTCTTTCACTGGCTGTAATGAATGAAGGGAAAAAAGTTACCACTATCGAAGGCCTGGCGAATGGTGATAAGCTGCACCCGATGCAGGAAGCGTTTATTAAACATGACGGGTTTCAGTGCGGGTATTGTACCCCGGGACAAATCATGTCGGCCGTAGCTTGTATCAATGAGGGCCATGCCAGCAATGAAGAAGAAATAAAAGAATTTATGAGTGGTAATATTTGCCGTTGCGGCGCTTATCCCAATATTGTTGATGCCATCATGGATGTTAAAAAAGGAGGACAATCATTATGATCAACTTTGAATACACACGAGTATCCTCTGTAAAAGCTGCGGTGGATACACTCGCAAAAAATCCAACCGGTGGTTTTATCGCTGGCGGTACCAACCTTATTGACCTGATGAAAAAAGGCGTAACTACCCCTACCCGGTTGATTGATATCAACAACCTGCCGCTAAAAGATATTGAAGAAACAATTGCCGGGTTAAAAATCGGTGCGCTGGCCATCAATAGTGAAGTATCGCAAAATGAGATAGTGAAGGAAAAATATCCTTTATTGATGATGGCGTTGAAAGCAGGTGCATCCGCGCAGTTAAGAAATATGGCGACGGTCGGAGGCAATATGATGCAGCGGACAAGATGTACCTATTTCTATGATATCGCAATGCCCTGTAACAAACGCCAGCCCGGAAGCGGATGTGGTGCCTTCCAGGGTTACAATCGTATGCACGCCATTTTCGGCGCCAGTAATAAATGTATAGCTGTTCATCCAAGTGATATGTGTGTGGCATTGGCGGCATTGAATGCAACTGTAACGGTAAGCGGGCCTAAAGGTGAACGGAAAATTTTATTTACAGATTTTCATCGCTTGCCGGGGGATAACCCCGAAAAAGATAATACGCTGCTCAAAGGTGAATTGATAACCGGTGTTACTATTCCCAAAAATAATTTTACTAAAAACGTTTATTACTTAAAAATAAGAGACCGGGCTTCTTACGCTTTTGCATTGATATCAGTTGCTGCTGCATTAGAATTAAACGGCAATACGATCAAAGCTGCGAGATTAGCCATGGGTGGTGTAGCGCACAAACCATGGAGATTAACAGAAGCGGAAAAGTTTTTAACCGGCAAAACTGCCACAAAAGAAAATTTTACCAAAGCGGCTGAACTGGCGATGAAGGGAGCAAAGGCTTATGGACACAATGATTTTAAATTGAAGATGGGGCCCATAGCGATTGTGGAGGCGTTGATGAAGGCGGCGCAGTAGAAACGTCGGCTTTCAGACTCCTCCCCTCCCTGGAGGGGCGAATTTAGGAAATGGTTAAATTGAAACGACCGGGGTGGGTAACCCAATGATAAGAAAGATCATTTTATATAACCCGAAACTGAAAGAACTGGCAAAGAAACTTCGCCAGAATATGACCTATTCCGAAGTGAAGTTGTGGAATGAAATAAAGAACGGTCAATTGATGGGTTATGATTTTGACAGGCAAAGACCGGTTGGAAATTATATCGTTGATTTTTACTGCAAGGATCTGCAACTCGCTTTAGAAGTTGATGGAATTACACACCTCGATGAGAAGGTAATGCAGAAAGACGAAATACGACAAAGAGAATTAGAAATGATGGGAGTACATTTTTTGAGATTTGACGCATTGTTAGTAGTAAATAAAGTGGAAGCTGTAGTAAGGGAAATCGAAAGATGGATTTTGGATCATGAAAAGAAGCATGGAGTGAATGAATTTGTAAAAAGGAAAAGAATTGCTTTAGAAAATCCAAAATCAAGAAAGCGGGAGTGACTCACCCCTATCCCTCCCAGGAGGGGATGCTAAACACAGCCCCGCTTTTCGAAGACTCAAATAGAAATGAAGTTTTTGAAAATCGTAACTAGAAAATATTCAATTTTCAGACTCATCCCCTCCTTGGAGGGGCGAATTGAGGACAACAAAAAATTGGGGAAACCGGGGTGGGTTGTTGAACAACGAACAGAACGATGAAGTGAGCAAATCTTCCAGTGGAAGATTTGAGACAACAGGCGATGATAGTAGTACCAAAGCTGGTCAAAAAAATTCTCATTATTAATCAGGCAATTATTATATGGACAAAACAATAGCAACCACCCCGTATTTTTTAGACCGGGTAGATGGCGTACAAAAAGTAACCGGCACGGCAAAGTATTCAGCCGAATATGAATTCCCCGGTATGGTCTATGGTGTATTGGCGAACAGTACTATTGCCAAAGGCAGTATCACGACAATGGATACAAAAGCGGCGGAGAATGCACCGGGCGTGCTAGCTGTTATTACGCATCTTAATTGTCCTGAAGTACCGGGATATAAGAAGATTGCTGCCCAGGCAGCTGTACCTGAAATTAAAAAAGGCTACAATGTATTTGCTGATAATATCATTCGTTTCAATGGCCAGCCAATTGCAGTAGTAATCGCCGATACTTTCGAAAGGGCTGTTTATGCGGCTTCATTAATAAAGGCGTCGTACAAAGAAGAAAAATATAATACTGATCTTGACGAAGCGATAAAAACAGGAAAAGCCTTAGAAGGAAATGGTTATAAGGATTATGTTCGGGGTGAAGCCGATGCATGGAAAAAAGCTGAGGTAAAGATAGAAGCCACCTATAGCATGCCTATCGAAGTACATAACCCTATGGAAATTCATGGCATCACGGTGGTTTGGGAAGGACAGGATAAGGTCACAGTATATGAAAAAACACAGGCTTTAAAAGTTACGCAACAAAATATCATGCGGGCCTTTGGATTGAAGGAAGAAAACGTACGGATCATCACACAATTTATCGGTGGGGCTTTTGGCTCCGCATTTAATACATGGCCCCATGCCATGGCTGCCTTAATAGGCGGAAGAAAAATTGGCAGACCTGTAAAACTGATGCTGACGAGAAACCAGATGTTTAACATGGTGGGTTACCGTCCGCAGGCCATACAGAAAATGAGTATGGGCGCTTCTAAAGATGGAAAACTGACGGGCATTACACATGAAGCAATAGCTATGACGGCTTCTTACCAGGAGTTTACTGAAGGGATCGTTAACGGATCAAAATCTTTATATGCATGCCCCAACGTAAAAACCAGTTATAAAGTCTATCCGCTTGATCTCAGTCAGCCCACCTGGATGCGGGGCCCCGGTGAAACAACCGGTGCTTATGCATTGGAATCAGCAATGGATGAACTAGCCTATGCATTGCAACTGGATCCGATTGAATTTCGTTTGCGCAACTATGCGGAAACGGATGCTGAAAGAAACAAACCCTATTCAAGTAAATTTTTAAAAGAAGCCTATCAATTGGGTACTGATAAAATAAAATGGTATGACCGCAACCCCGTACCACGTTCTATGAAAGAAGGTGATTGGCTGATCGGTTACGGTACCGGAAGCGGAGTATTTGTAGCCTGGAGAGGCGATGCAAAAGTAGCGGCAAAACTTTTACCGGATGGTTCATTGATATTGCAAAGTGGCGTAACGGATATGGGACCGGGTACGGCTACAGCTATGACCCAGCTCGCTTCTGAAACATTGGGTTTACCAGCACGCAACATAAAATTTGAGATGGGAGATTCCAACCTTCCTCCCGGACCTTCGCAGGGCGGCTCCGGCACTACCTCTACTTTAGGCACTGCGGTAAACAATGTATGTGTAAGTGTTAAGAAAAAATTGGCTGACTTAATTAAAGACAATTCCATTTTTCATACTGAAACGATACATGATGTAAAACCTGAAGACCTGCTTTTTGAAAATGGCTATATGGTGCTGGCTTCAGACAGGTCAAAAAAAATAAGTTATGCGGATGCTATAAAAAACTCGGGATTACCACAAATTGAAATACTGGAAGAATAAAAAGGCAATCCCATGGCAAACCATTCCGCTTTTTCGTATGCGGTGCATTTTGTAAAAGTGATGGTACATGCATCAACAGGTGTGGTAAAAGTAGTAAGAGCTGTATCCGCCATAGATGCCGGGAAAATTGTAAACGAGATAACGGCAGAAAGCCAGATCATCGGTTCTGTTGTGGGAGGCATCAGCATGTCACTGATGGAAGAAGGGGTGATAGATCATCGTTATGGCCGCTGGGTGAATAATAATTTCGCCGATTATCATGTGGCCGTGAATGCAGATGTACCGCATGTAGAAGTATTATTTGTCAACAAACCTGACCCGATACTTAACCCAATTGGATCAAAAGGTATGGGAGAAGTAGGTATGGTAGGATTTGCAGCAGCCGTTGCTAATGCGGTGTATCATGCAACGGGGAAAAGAATCAGGGAATTGCCGATAACACCGGATAAGTTAATATAATTTCAATTCAGGACGTTCACAAGTTAACTGCACGCTAAAAACCCTAACGTGTTATTTTCAAACTTCAATAAGAAAAAATTCTTCATTGCAACTGCGATTTTCGGGATCTTAACTCTTTTAGCTTTTATTGCCGCTTCCGCTAAGGACGAAGGGACAATTAGCACAAACCCCATTGAGATAACATTAGCTAAACTATTTTCTGTTCTCCGGTTTCCTGCTCATACATTACTTTGGAAATTAAATAACCAGGGTGGTGCAGTGGTTTATTATGCCGGATTGTTATTGAACTGTTTCTTTTATGGCCTGCTAACCGAACGCATTTTTTATTTTATCAGAAAAAAAACAATCCGCCAGGAAGAAATAACACCAGGGACTAATTTAAAAACCGGCTTCCATATCACATCTAAGGGCAGAGAAGGAAAAATCTATTATGTCGAAAATAAAAAAATGCTTGAAATATACCTGGAGGTATCCGGTGTACCACAGTTTGATATTTTAATTTATTTCGATGCAGTTGAAAATTGGACTTCACCTAATATACAAAAACTGACCCTCAAAGAAAAATCTGAAGTGAAGGAAAAATTGATCAATTGGTTGAAAGCAAAAAAGATCCGGGCGGAGCTTTAGTCCTTTAGAAATGCCTGCAGCTATTTCAATTTATCACATAAACTCTTTAATATCCTGCATCAATCTCAGCGCAATATTATTTGCCTTCGATTCAAAATCACTTTCAGCATAAATGCGGATGATAGGTTCTGTATTGGAACTGCGGAGATGCACCCAGTCATTATCAAATTCTATCTTTAAACCATCTTCGGTATTAACAGGGTTATTCTTGTACCTCTTTTTTATGTTTTCAAAAATAGAGCTGAGATCAAATCCATTTTGCAGTTCAATCTTATTCTTGGAAATAAAATAATCAGGATAAGTACCCCGAAGCGATTTGATACTCCGGCCATAGTTTGCCAGGTGAGTTAAAAACAGGCCAATACCAATCAGCGCATCACGGCCATAATGAAAATCAGGAACGATGATGCCACCATTACCTTCACCACCGATCACGGCATTCACCTCTTTCATTTTCGTTACCACGTTCACTTCCCCTACTGCTGACGGTGAATATTCACCACCATGTTTGATCGTCACTTCTTTCAGCGCCTTGGTGCTGCTCATGTTACTCACGGTGTTCCCTTTTCTTTTACTCAATACATAATCAGCTATGGCCACCAGTGTATATTCTTCACCAAACATGCTGCCGTCTTCACATACAAAACAAAGACGATCTACATCCGGGTCAACAGCAATACCGAGATGCGCTTTTTGTTTGACTACTTCATTGCTTAATTGTGTAAGATGTTCCGGCAATGGTTCAGGGTTATGCGCAAATTTTCCATTCACTTCTCCATTTATCACGATCACATCATTTACTCCCAGCGCTTTTAATAAAGCAGGCACAAAGGTGGCGCCGGTAGAATTAACTGCATCCACTACTACTTTGAAATCCTGTTTGGCGATAACCTTTGTATCCACCAACGGGTATTTTATAACGGCATCAATATGCTTTTGCAAATAACTATTGTTGAGAGTTACCGTCCCCAGCTTGTCCACATTGGCGAAAACAAAATCTTCTGCTGCCGCTTTTTTTAATACTTCTGCCCCAATAGCTGCAGAAATAAATTCTCCTTCGCTGTTCAGCAGTTTCAATGCATTCCATTCTTTGGGATTATGACTGGCGGTAAGAATAATGCCGCCATCAGCGTTTTCCATTTTTACCGCTACTTCTACCGTTGGTGTAGTAGAAAGACCCAGATCAACCACATCAATACCGAGAGCAGTCAATGTACTGAGTACCAGGTCGCGGACCATCGGGCCGCTGATGCGGCCATCACGGCCTACAACAATTTTTGGTCTTGCTTTTTTGGCTACGATGCTGCCGTATGCTGCCGTAAATTTGACGATGTCAACGGGGGATAAATTTTCGCCGGGCAGGCCTCCTATTGTTCCCCGGATGCCGGATATACTCTTGATCAGTGCCACTGGTGGTGTTTGTTTTTGGGATAGCAAAAATACGGTTTTTCGGGTGCACCCACTTCCCCGGACCAAACTATGGGGAAAACAATTTACCGGCCACTAAGTCCTTACTTTTGTTGAAAGACTGAATAGTATGACTGAAAAAGAGTGGTACAAAGACTGGTTCAACTCCCCCTTTTATCACAAACTATATTTTGAACGGGATGAAAAAGAAGCAGCTGCATTTATCCTGAAACTGGCAGCGCATCTGCAATTAAAACCCGGAAGCCGCTTGCTGGATATAGCCTGCGGCAAAGGAAGGCATAGCAAAATATTTGCTTCGCTTGGTTTCGATGTAACTGGTATTGATATTTCACCGGCAAGTATTGAATACGCTAACCAATCAGCATCTGATAAACTTCATTTTTTTGTACATGATATGCGATTGCCGTCCTGGGGCAACTATTTCGATCATGCCTATAATTTTTTTACCAGTTTCGGCTACTTCAGAACCAGGAGGGAACATGATGCCGCCATACGTACGATTGCCCGCAGCCTGAAACCCGGCGGAACCTTCGTTATTGACTACCTGAATGTTCATTATGCCGAAGATCATTTATTACCTGAAGAAACCAAACAGCTTAACGGTACCAATTACGACATAAAAAGATGGCAGGATGAGTTTCACTTTTATAAAACCATCAAAGTGCTTGATGCTTCATTAACAAAGCCGTTTGACTGTACGGAGAAAGTAGCCAAGTTTTCCTTAGGAGATTTTACAGATATGCTCAGTTTCCAGGGTATGCAGGTGCAGGAAGTATTCGGCGATTATCAACTCAGTAATTATGATATAAGAAAATCTCCCAGGCTTATTGTTGTTGCCGGGAAAGCAAATAGTCAACCTGCAGATAAAGAAAAGAGATTGTATAGTGACGGAAGGGCGACTGATGCATTGACGTAAGATTGTACTTTTCTGTTATTTACAAAAGATGGGGGAGTGTAAAGTAAACTGTGTCAAAGTTCTTGTATCCCTCTCTCTCTTGCGGCCTAGGCCGCAAGAGAGAGAGGGAATTTTTTTATAAAATTGCGGTCAGCCGTCCTTCGAACATAATACTTAACTGCTGCATGGTAAGG
>JAATGJ010000026.1 GCA_015654695.1 Chitinophagales bacterium
ACTGATCCACCTCAGCAGGCATGTGGATACGTTCCTCTCCTATCCAGCAATGTTCATAAGCCCTTGCATTCATTCTAAAAAAAACCAGGTCATTGGCAATTCCCAAACCTTCATAGAGATTACTGGTGGATTGGCCTTTATCAAGCAACCCGATATAATGTACACCCGGGCTGAAGCGATGGCCATCAATGTAAAAACTATGACACCATCCGCCCGGCACATAATGTTGTTCAACAACAGCAACTTTTTGGCCTGCCCTGGCGAGGCAAAGTGCAGCTGACAGCCCTCCTGCTCCTGAACCAATTATAATGCTGTCGAATTCGTTCATAAATTGAAACGAAGGTACTATTTTTAGCATAACGGGAATATTCGGATATAACCTGTAACCTTTCTGCAAAATGCATAACCACGTTCATCATTTCATTCATTTAAAAAATGTGATAACTTAATTAAAACAATTAAAAAGATTCTTTCAATACTTTCTTATGAATATTATCTATTGAATATACCCACAACTTCATTTTATTTATGAAGAAAATATGGAGCACTATTTTTTATTTTCTTATCCTTACCGGGTTAGGCGCTTTTATTTACTGGATCGTAAAACAAGGCAATGCATTGCAAACCCCGGGATCAGCAGTTCAGCCTGTACAAAAAGCAGCGTCGCCAGCTACCGGCAATAGTTTTTATACTTTCACCGATTCAGTTAATCACAATCTTACCGAGCCCCTGGCTGTATTACTCCTGCAGATCATCATTATCATAGCATTTGCACGCCTGTTTGGCTTTTTATTCAGAAAAATAGGACAGCCGGCTGTTATTGGAGAAATCGTTGCGGGCATTGTATTAGGGCCATCCATCATTGGTTTATTTTTTCCCCAATTGAATCTTTTTATATTTCCGGACGCTTCATTGGGAACGCTCAATTTTCTTAGCCAGATCGGTTTAATCCTTTTCATGTTTATTATTGGGATGGAACTGGATCTGAAGGCTATCGGTAAACAGGCTTATGGTGCGGTTATCATCAGCCATGCCAGCATCGTCATACCTTATACATTGGGAATGGGCCTCGCTTATTTCATTTACAAGGGCTATGCTCCGCAAGGCATTTCATTTTTATCCTTTGCCTTATTTATGGGAATCGCCATGAGCATTACCGCGTTCCCTGTACTGGCCAGGATACTACAGGAAAAAAAACTTACACGGACGAAACTTGGGGCTATGGTCCTGACATGTGCCGCTGTTGATGACCTTACTGCATGGTGTATACTCGCGGCGGTTATTGCATTGGTAAAATCCGAATCATCCATCAGTGTTTTGTATGTCATTGGCTTTGCGGTCGCCTATTTATTGCTGATGTTCAAAGTGGTGCGGCCGGCACTGGAAAGATTGGGGAATATTTATACCAACAAAGAAAAAAGAAGAACACCGATCATCGCTTTATTTTTCATCATACTGATCATATCATCTTATATCACTTCCATCATCGGGATACATTCATTGTTTGGTGCATTCATTGCAGGAGTGATCATGCCATCGGGTTTCAGTTTCCGGAAAATTGTTATTGATAAAATTGAAGATGTCAGCATCATATTATTACTTCCTTTGTTCTTTGTAATAACAGGTTTAAGAACCCGGATCGGTTTATTAAATGAAGGTCATTTGTGGGTTACATTCGGATGGATATTACTGGTAGCCGTCTGCGGGAAATTTGGAGGCAGCGCCCTTGCTGCCAGGATGGTAGGCCAAAGCTGGAAAGACAGCTTATCCATCGGCGTATTGATGAATACCCGAGGGCTTATGGAATTGATCGTTTTAAATATCGGGTATGACCTTGGAATACTATCTCCCGAAATATTTACTATGATGGTATTGATGGCGCTTGTCACTACGTTTATGACCGGGCCCGCACTCGATCTTATCAATTGGTTAATTCCCGAAAAATCTGCACAGAAGGAAATAACAACTGATGTAACCCCGGCATCTGGAAACCCAACAGGTCTTTAAATTTGAAGCTCATCTTTCAAAATTATAGATGTTATAGACATGTTTTCATGGATAGTTTTATTTAATTTTTTTTATTAATATTGCCTGATAGTTTGATCACTAAAATCTATTTGAACGGTGATTTTCTATTTTTAAAATCAAACCTTTTAGTATGAAAAAAATTATCTTGTCCCTTGTTCTTTTTTTTACTGTTGGCACTATTTTCGGTCAAAGCTTTATGCATGGCGCCGGTCTTACCATATTCGTAGGCTCTGCAAAAGGAGGTGATGTAACTGTTGGCGAAGGCTTCACGTATTATCCCCGGTTTAATTTTTTAGAAACAGAAAGCCTTTCCCTTTCCGCGGGTGTTCCTTTGACTGCCGGTATATCAATTTCTACCAATTATTACTACAGTTCCGGAAGCGGGTTTTATGATAATGGGTCTATCGGATTTGTAGCTAATGTACCATTTATTATCAGTCTTAATATGGGCAGGGGTTCTACAAAAGATAACATGGACAAGTTTGGCTATTTTGTTGGCGCGGGGTTTGGCTTTCACCATGGTGATTTTATTACAACCGAAACAGATGTGTATGGATATGAGTATACCGATACAAAAAGTACCAATGCTTACGGACCGGCTGCGAATGCAGGTTTTCGTCTTGGTGTAGGAAGAGCACATAAAAACATTGAAGTACGTTTTTCTTATATGAAGGGAATTAATGAAGACAAACCCAATGTATTTGGTGTGGGAGCGTTGTTTAATTTTTAATACAATACATTTTCCCTAATGACTTTTACTAAAGCCTGCTGAAATTTCAGCAGGCTTTAGTTTTTATTTCCAACATCCTTAAAAGCAGCAAAATATAAAAGGCAGGCTGCTATGGATGCGGCTCCCGGAAAGCAAACAGTCCTTTAAATTTAAAATGGTTAAGCTGATCTTTAAAAAGCGTAGCCGATACAACGATATTGCCCGTTTCTTCTATGTTCTATTTCAAAGCAGCCTGGATCGCATTATTTTCCTGTGGATTTATTATCGCCAAAAATTTCATCTCATAAGCTCTTATAAGATTTGTTTTTTCCCCGATAACCTGTTCCATGATCTCTTTTACCATTTGCATCATACAAACACCCGGCACCACGGGCTGTCCCGGAAAATGTCCTTCAAATATTTTATGACCGGCATTTATTACCAGCCCCGCTTTTATATCAAAGCCTGTTTCTTCCAAATGGTGGATAGTAAAAAAATCACCTAGCAGCATTATTGTTCTATTCTTTTTAAACCAATCTTGAAATTGAATGTTTTGTGCGAAATGCCAATGGTATCAGGTATCCCGTTGGTATAGTTTTTCATAACCGCTTCTACCACTGTTTTTCTCTTTGATGCTCTCTCCATGCGGACAAGCATCTCGCCCGTGCTGTCAGTTATATAATAATTATAGCCCTTTGCCTGTGGGAAAACATAATATAAAAGCCCGTTGTTTGTACGGACTGATGCGGCAGCGCTGTCCAAATGCTGCATCAATATCAATTCAAAATCTTTCCGAAGCGTTTTTAGTACAGGCTTTTTATTCATCTGTTTTATCACCGAATAAACTTTGAAATTACCACCGGGAGAAAATTCAAAATCAAAAAATTTAAATCCCATCTCATTTGAAAATACCATCCGGGTACTGCTGTCAGGCATTTTTTTTATCAGCAACAACCCGCTTAAATGATTACCGACCACATCCACTTGCGTAGTATAGAGGGCTACGGTAAAAGCGGGCTTAAATTTTGTCAACCCGCTTACATGGCCGGTTGCCGGCTGCATTTGCCTGTAAAAAGGTGAGCAAGCTGTGAATACGAACAGGCAGCTACTTAATAGTAAATAACGAATCCGGAATGGCAGCATTCAGTTCTTTGTTGGTAAAACGAATGAGTGTATTGTCGCCTGATAACTCCTGCATTTCAATACTGGTAACGGAGAAATCTTTATTGTCAACAATAACATTGATGTTCTTAAACAGTTCTTTCAATCCCTTTGCTACAGGAGTTAATTCAATCAGCGAATTGTTTTTATTTTCAAAAACCTTCGTTTTAAAATCAGGATTATTGAGCGCTGTTCCCTGCATGCAATCAATCATTATTTTATTGATCTGCTGAAACAGTTTATTAGACCTGGCAGATATTTTATTTTCTTTTTGCCCGTCCTTAATGAAAATTTTGTCTTTATTCAGCACCATCAGGTATTGGTAAGGGTGATTGTATTCCATTCGCACCATGCTTTCCTTTTTAAACCAAAACTTGCCTTTAGAAGTGATCTTTTCAGAAAGCATGCTCAGGTTTTTTTCCTGTACAAAATCGCTCTTAATGGATGAGGTCTTTTGTGTGGCCGCAGAAAATTCAGCTTTGAATTTTGCAAGATCAGCCACGGGTGAATAGCCGGTGTACTGGGCTTTTAATGAAATCGCCGCGAACAGTACAAGTATGAGAGAAATTAGTTTACGCATAAGGATTCAAATGTAACAATTTATCCAACGGAATGATATGATACCCCTTATTTTTAACTTCTTTTATGAACCCCGGAAGCGCATTCAATGTTGTCTTACTGGTATCATGGAAAAGGAAAACAGCGCCCGGTTTTAATGACCTCGTGATATTTCTGAGTAGTTTCTTTTCGTCTTTAATTACAGTATCCATTGATCTTACACTCCAGCCAACAGGGGTATAATCGCCCTTAATGATAGCTTTTTTCAGGTTGGGGTTGGTTACACCATACGGTGGCCTGAACAATTTCGGCCGCACCCCCGTGATCTTTTCTATTTCATGATCCATTCTCTTCATATCCTCCAGCATTTTTTTGGAGGAGAACATATCAAACCAGAAATGATGCGAATAGCTATGGTTACCGATAATATGTCCTTCATCTTTTATTTGTTGTACTATATTTTCATTCCCCGCGATGCGATTGCCGATACAAAAAAAAGAGGCTTTAATATTGTCCTGCTTCAGCAACTGCAGTATTTCAGTGGTATAGTTCGTGGCAGGTCCATCATCAAAGCTGATGGCAATTTCCTTTTTTTCTGTATTGGCCGAGCAAACGATCTGTATAAAAAAGTTTGATCCGACGTAATAACAACCGTAGAAAACGATCAAAGAATAAACAACAAATAATAAGGGATAAATATAAACCGGTAGTCCATACCTTATATGCACCCCGATCAACACAATGAGCAGGCTGGTAAAAAAGATATTTGTATTCCTGAAATTTAACATGCGGAGATCAATAATAAAGAATGATGCAGGTTCTGGTAATGATTGTAAATTAAAACACGTTTGATGGTATTTTCTTTTGACCCGCTATACTCCAACGCTGCCGGGACTGCGCCTGATTTAATAATGTTAGCTGCCATCCATAAGGCAAAAGCGGTTGCTGTGGGATACTCACCGCATAAATGTTTATAGTTGATCGTATTGTTTTTAGTAAAAAGAGTTTGCTGTAACCGGTCAAATATTTCATCTGATTTGGCATCGCCATTCTTCCCTGTTATTACCAGGTCAATATCATTGAACGTAATGGAATGAGCGTCGAGGAAGGATAATATATGCTCTTCAATTTCTTTTACTCCCTGCGGCTTGTAAAAAGTTTTTAATCCATCCAGTTTTGCATAATCAGTAGAAGAAGGTTCATTTGCCAATAAGAAAAATGCAGCCCCCTCTCCTGCAATCGTTCCTTTGGATCCGATAGCTACCGGGTTCTTTTTAAATAGTTGCAGGCTGGAAACCGCGCCCTGCTTATAGAAACCCATACGGCTTAATATGGTATGACTGATATTTGTAATTTCATCAATAGCTCCCACCAATACAGTTGCCGCTTCCTTTTCTTTTAATAATAACATACCATCCAATAAGGCGCTTTCAAAAGAAAATCCGCGATGTACAAACGCATTATTATAGTTGTTGCATTGCAGCATCAAACCAATTTGAGCGCCGATGGTATTATGCGTGGACTGTATAAAAGCTGTGGGTGTCAGTAATTCTTCGTTGAACTCAACCATCTTGGTTAAGAACAAACCAGTATCTTCCAGGCAACCATACGCAGTGCCTGTAACAATGGCATCGGGTATCTTAACATCAGCTTCCTGCAAGCATTCCATAGCCGCGGCCACCCCCATCCGTATGATGCGGCTCATTCTTCTTATTAGTTTTACATCAATGAACGTTTTATAATCCGGTTCTATACATGACAGGCGATTACCGGTATATTCAGCTGTTTCTGCCAGAAACGGCGGATGGCCGAAAGTTTTTTGTGCTGATATATTTCCCGTTGCCCTTATATACATTTTCAATTCAGGATTTTGAAAAAATTAGCGAGGTGCAATTTCCTCCAAAGCCAAAGGAATTGGAAAGCACGTTTTTTACTTGTATATTTTTAATAAAATTTATCTCAGGAGTAAAGGGAAGTTCCTTCATGGGCGTTTGTAAACGGAGGTTAGGATATATAATTCCTTTCTCAATGGCCAGTATGGAAAATACAGCTTCAATGCCACCGCATCCTCCCAGCGTATGCCCGGTAAATGATTTGGTGGAACTCATTTTTGGATAACGTGGATCAAATAAACGCCTGATGGCTGTACCTTCTGCAATATCATTATTCTGTGTACCGGTACCATGCAGGTTGATGTAATCAATATCGGCAGGCTGCAACCCGCTTTTCTTTAAAGCGCCGCTCATCGCAAGGAAAGAACCGGTGCCATCCGGAGAAGAAGCGGTTTGATGATAGGCATCGTTAGCGTTGCAGTATCCACTCAGTGTTACCACAGGTTTTTTCTTTAAAAAAGCAGCCACTTTTTCAGATACCAATACAATATAGCCTGCACCTTCGCCAAGATTGAGTCCGCGGCGGTTTTCATCAAAAGGCTGGCAGAGCTGTTCATCCAGTATCATCAGGGAGTTGAATCCATTGAGTGTGAATTTTGTCAGCGCATCTGTCCCGCCTGCAACAACCACATCAAGTATATTATTTTTTATAAGCCTTGCGCCGAAAAAAATGGAATTCGCTGAAGAAGAACAGGCTGTGCTGATGGTAGTAACATACTCTTTAATCCCCAGTTGATCAGCCACCAGTTCGCTGATACTGCCACACTCATGGTGAACCACATCACGCAATTTCCCTCTTTGATTATCGGAAAGGAATTCAGCAAAAAAATTTTCGGTTTTATCCATGCCACCCACAGAATTGGCAGAAATAAACCCGGTACGAAATGCAGCCAGGTTTTCGATGCCCGCATCAGTAAGCGCTTCTGTTGCTGCGATCATACTCAATAATGCAGTACGGCTTTTTGTAGTGGGTAAACCTGATAGCTGTGCAAGTTCATCATTGCTCATCTTTACCTCTGCAACAGGAAGTCTTTCCCTGTGTAAAGAATTAAAGTAATGCATGTGGCCTATTCCCGCCCGGCTATTTTCCAGTGCATCAAGACATTCAGCGACATTTTTACCAATCGCCGAAATGGCACCTACACCGGCAACAAAAACGGCCTGACTCATTATTTATACATTCCTGGATTGATGAGCGGTAATATATTCAGCCATTGTTCTTACAGAGCGGAATACTTTAGGTCCTTCCTCCGCATTAGAAAGCTTGATCTTATATTGTTGTTGCAGTAAAACGATCAGCTCCAGCGCATCAATTGAATCCAACCCGAGGCCTTCTACAAAGAGCGGCTGATCGTCGGCAATATCTTCTGGTTTTACATCCTGCAAATTCAATTGCGCAATGATCTGAGTTTTCAGATCCGACATTAATTTATCCATTTTCTGACTGGTATATTTTATTTATGTTCTTTTTTGTAAATAAGATGTTCGGGGCACTCCCGCCCTTTTCAACCAAAAATAATACAGTTTTGTATTGATCATCCAATAATTCTACCCATCCGCAAATACAGGACTGCAAGATATTATTATTAATCAGGTTGCTCACATATTGTTCCATAAACCCGGCATCAAATTCATCAAAAACAAAAAAGGCATTTTCACCGTTGAAATGATGCCTGATACATATTTCGCCAATTACAATATTCGGCAGTGTGTAAACAAACAAGGCCGGGCTGGCAATGTCTTTTGCCGTTTCATAGTATTTTATATCGGTATCCAGGCTGGAGCTGGCATTTGCCAGTACAACCCCGATGGCTTCGGGCTGGTATTTTCCTGCGTGAAAACTATCTTTTAATAATAACTCAGTTGCCAGCCATCCCAGCTTACTAAGATTATCCATTTTGTAAAACTTGGGATATTGCAATTGGAAATGATGGTAAGCAGCAACCAGGAACGCGGTTACATCAGGTTCTTTATTTTCAAAGATGGCGTGTTCGTTTTTATAAACAACATGATGGCTGATTATACAACTGGCTGTGATATATATATCTTCTGGCAATAATTTCAATATAATTAAACGATTATTTAGTCAGTAAGCATATCCCTGAGTTCTACTGTGCGGGCCAATTTTTGCAACGCTGTTTTATGATCTTTTACAAATGGATTATCCATATCCCAGACATACCCGGCCAAAACCGAGCATATCATGCTCTTAAATTTGGGAACCTGGTTATCAGCAAAGAAAATAGTGTCAAGGGTACCTTCGTACCATGCCATTACATATGAACGAAATGTATTGATGCCCTGCATCATCGGCTCCGTATATTCTTTGTCCCAGTCAACGTTTTCGCCATTTAATTTGCGAATGACCAGGTGAGCCGCTATCTGGCTGGACACAGTTGCCAGCGTAACACCGGAAGAAAAAACCGGGTCAAGGAATTCTGTTACATTGCCCGTCAGCACAAAACCTTCGCCATAAAATGTTGAAGAAGTAGTGGACCATGATTCCAGAACTTTTGGCTCAAAAACCATTTCCACATCTTTCAGGCGTACACTCAAATAAGGTTCCGAGGCTATTAAAGCCCGAAGTTGTTCTTCATTACTGCCTTCATGTTGTTTGAAGAATCCAGGATCACCTACAAAGCCCACAGAAGTAATACCATTTGAAAAAGGGATTACCCATATCCATATTCCTTTTTGATGCACGATAATAGTAATCCTGTTGGGTTCATCATCTATGGATCGTTTGGTATCCACTACATGTGTAAACAAAGTTTTACGGGGTGCCAGGTTGGATGGTTTGTCGAGATTGAACAATCTCGGGATTACCCTTCCATACCCGCTTCCATCAACAATAAACCTGGCTTCTATCTGGCTTTTATTACTGTCAATATCTTCCACCGTTGTTACAGAATTGGAACCATTGAATACAATCCCGGTTACCGTAGTCTCGTAACTAACAGGTACACCCATTTTTTCTACCGTATCAGCCAGTATCTTATCAAACTCAGCACGAGGCACCTGCCATGTCCAGTTCCACCCTGCTGTAAACTGGTCGGCGAAAAAATAATCACAGACCTTTCCGTTTTTCACAAACTTGGCTCCGAATTTTTCCTGGAATCCCCTTTCTTTTACGGCGTCTACAAAACCTGCTTCTGTTAATGCTTCCATGCAACGCGGCAACAAACTTTCAACGATGACAAACCGTGGAAATTTTACTTTCTCCACGATCTTAACAGTAAAGCCTGCCTTGTTAATAATAGAAGCTGCCACGGTTCCCGAAGGCCCGGCACCAATCACCAGCACATCTACTTTTTCTGTTTTCATTTAGTTGGTTCCTATTATTTTCTTTTTTTGCATTTTAATAAAGTTTGGCTCAATCCAATATTATCAACCTGTTCAACAATAATAAAACCGGCATCTTCAATACACTTTAAAAACGTTTCGGCGCTGTACATCTGGCTATTACCATTGGCAAGTGCGGTAAAATAAGGTGAGGTTTGCTGTAAACAAAATGCGGCGATTTCATAACGTTGCCTGTCCCAGAAAGGTTCTAATATAATGACCTGGCCATTATCTTCCAGCGCTTCGTAACATCTTTTTAAAATAGAAACGATTTCTGTTTCAGAAAAACAATCTAAGAACTGGCTCATCCAGATAGCATCAAATCCTTTCGGAAATTGAATAGATTCATCTAAAATGTTTACGGGCAAGAAAGAAACTCTTTTATCTAAACCAAGCTGCCCGATTTTTTCCTTTGCCACATTTAACTGGCCCGGGAGATCCATAATAGTGATATGAATATCGGGAGCAAAGTTGGAGGAAGCAATCGCCCACTTCCCGGTATTGCCCCCAATGTCCAGGATATTTTTTAAACCATTTTTATATACTTGCGGTAAAACAAGTTCAAATGCGTCATCAGAAAAAAAATGATCAAAACTAAACCAGCTTTTTTGCACATGTTCCGGCAATTGCGATAGCCCTTCATAGATGGTCTGCCATTCCCCGAATTCTTTAAGCCCGGCGGGCTTACCGGTTTTAATACTTTCATCCAGGTAAAAGAGCCCTTTATAATTCACGTCGTGAATAAAATTCATATTGGTTTTTGTCAGCGCATCATTTAAAATAAAATACCCGGTTTTGCCTAAAGTATATTTTTTTTCGTTAATTAATACCAGTCCAAGACTTAACCCGGATTCCAGCAAGACCCTGACGCCATATAGTGGCAATTGTACTTTTTCTGCAATTTCTGCTATGGTTATACCTGAGGAACCGCTTTCTTCGATCACCTTTAATATTCCTGAATTTCTAAGTACCCGGGCCGTCTGAAAAATCACAGGGCCGAATGCAATCCACTGGGCCGCTTCTTTGGCTTCAAAAGCTGACTTTTTATCTTTGGAAAAAAATTTCATGACAACAAAATAAATTCAGGTTTATAAAATAATTATTGCTTGCTAAATATCACGGCCGCATTACAACCTCCAAAACCAGAAGCAGTTTTCAGGCAATTTTGTAAAGTCGCTTTATGTAATGAGGTGCAGATATTTACCGGTTTTGTTACACCGGGATGCTGAAACCCCATGGTCGGTAAGATAAGATCCTCTTTCATTGAATGGATGGTAACAATGGATTCAATAAGACCAGCAGCTCCTAATGTATGTCCGTAATAACCCTTCAGGCTATTTACAGGAGCGGATTGTAAGTTAGCTAATGTTATAGCTTTGGCTTCCATTTCATCATTATAGATAGTGGCAGTACCATGCGCCGATATAAAATCAATTTCGTTTACTGAAAGGCGGGCGTCCTTCATAGCTTTACTGATGGCAAGATGCAATTCTTCACCTGTACGGGAAGGGCCGGAAATATGGTTAGCGTCGTTGCTTACCGAACCTGCGGAAACTTTTATTCCCCCGGAAAGTTTTTTATTGGCTGAAAGAATAATAGTGCCTGCATCTTCACCTAAAGTTATTCCGTTTCTTGCCGCATCAAATGGTTTGCAGGGCTCCTCACTGATTGCCTGGAAAGACTGGAAACCGGATAAAACAAATTTTGAAATCACGTCCGCCCCGGCAATGACTGCATTTTCATATTGTCCTGACTGGATCATGCGCATACCTGCTATAATTGCCAGCAGTCCTGAAATACATGCATTTGAAATAACGATGGGTTGATTGACAAAATGAAAGTATTGAGCTACCAGTTTGGCTGAAGTATTTAATGCAATTCTTTTTTTTAATTCTTTGCTGTATGTTTCCGTTTCAAGAAGGCTGATATTACCTTTTGTAGTGGAAATAATGAGTACGGTTTTTTTATCTTGCGGGCTAATGCCACTGCTTTGTAATGCATTGCTGATAGAAGAGATAAGCAGGGTTTCAAATTTTGTAAACCTGTTTTGAACGTCATCGTTTATAAAATGATCCTTTTTGGCAAACAAGGCAGCATAAAAGGGCTGTTCAGACATTGTAGCATCATCCTGCTTTTTTATACCCGAAACTGATTTTTTGAGCTGCGCAAAATTTTCAGCAGAAGAAAACCCCAGCGGTGAAAAAATATTATCAGCAGTAATATAAACGTCAGTCATTTTTTTATAAAATTAAATCAGGACATGCTTCTCTTTCCAGTCCTCAAAAAACCGTGGATTAGATAATTGGAGTACCGAACCTTCTTTATCTAAAAAAACCTGGACAGAAGAACCCGTTGCTACCAGTTCACCATTTGCTGCATTGAACAACTGGTAACTAAATTTCATTTTTGCTGCCTCACAGGGGATATATTTTGTTTCTACAATAACCCTGTCGCCATATCGAAGGGGCCGCTTAAAATCACACTGTACGTTTACTACAGGTATCACATAGCCATGTTTATACACATCAAGATAACCCAGCCCGTGCATCATTCCGAAGGCTTCCCTCCCGTCTTCAAAGTAACGTATATAATGCCCATGCCATACAATACCTAAGGGGTCGGTCTCATTAAAACGTACCAATACTTCTGTGCGGTTACTCAATTCTATTTCCATATTCAGCTACTGTATTTCGATTTCCATTCGCTATACTTCTTCTTATCTATAATATCAATTAAGTTTTTTATAGTGGAAGCCCAATAGTTACGAAAGCCGATAGCCATGGATGCTTTACTTTCGATACGTTCTGTCAGTAATACTTTTTTTGTTCCCATATCTATAAAGGTAACCCAGATAGCTGCATCTCCTTTTTTATCTGCTTTGCGCATTGCCTCCATCACAAATAATAAACCTATTCCCTTCTTTCCCGATAAGTCCAGGTCTTTTACCATAGAGGCTATATCGCTTTCTTTGAAGCGGGTAAAATCTGCGGAATTGGTGGATATGATGTCGTTAATATTCGCTTTTTCATTCTTTGCAGATACCGGGCTGAGATCGCTGTCAATATTGCTCTTATGAAATGCTCCTTTTAAGTCATATTTCTTAGGCTCATTTACTATTAACTGGTTAATGCTCCTGTACAGATTATTGCGTATATCGTCAGGATTGCCATTATCAAGCAGGCGTGCCTTGCTAAAATCAATACCCAGGTAAAAAAGGGGTGATTCGCTATTGGTAAAAACATCTTTTAAACCCTGCGAAAAAACCGGGGTAGAAACAACGCAAAATAATAAAATGGCAAAAAGCCAGTTTAATTTGGAAGTACGTTTCATAATGATCATGTTTTATTGATTTTTAATAAAAATTTTCAATTCGCATTGAGCCAAAAGCATCCCATCGCAACTGATCTTCCCGGATATTAATGTTACATCAAAAATCTGGTTTTCTATGGTAATTTCAGTAACTAATTCATCACCTGTTTTTGGAAAAGAATAGACCTCCAGGTTTTTGATTGATCCTATATACCCTATCAGAACCGGCTTGTTTTCCATTTGTGAAATGTATCCTGCTCTTGCTGCGGCAGTCTGGGCAATATTTTCCACCAGGCCCGGCTCCCTGAATTCACCATTTTCAACAAAAATGTTGTCGTCCCTGATCAATAATCCCGAACGTGAAGTGGTGTCGCCACAGAACAATAATTTATCAATCATCACAAACGGCGGCCTTTGTGGTATCAATGGTAAAATATTTTCTTCCGGGGTATTCATTTTTATCATTGCCAGAAATTATAATAATTGTACCACTGCTCCGGGTATTTTTTTACTTTGCTTTCCATTTCTTTTGAAAAGTCGCGCAGCATTTCCTGCAGGGCAACTTCTTTTTCCGCGTGATGATATTCTTTGATATCACTTGCAAAAAAGTGATAGTGCAATGAGCTTTCTTTCATTGCAAACACAAATGATACGGGCACTTTAAATTTATAGGCTAATAAAAAGGGACCGAGCGGAAACCTTGCTTTCTCTCCCAAAAAATCACTTGCCAGTGTTTTATTTCCTTCTATAAAACGATCAGCATGCATGCAAACCAGTTCGTTATTTTTAAATGCATCGCTTATTTGATAGATATGGGAAAGGTCGTTTTTAATTACGATAATATTTACATTGCGCTTCCCGGTTACTCCTTCAAGATACTCCTTAATTTGTTCATGCTCGCCGTCAAAAAGGACGATATTAATACGAGTTTCAAGACGTTTTAATAAATGCCCCGCAACATCCCAGTTACCAATATGGGCACTTAGCAAAATGCCTCCTCTTTGAAGTGCAGTGATTTTTCGCAGGTTATCTTCCCCGTCAAAATCAAAGCTGAACTTGTTTTTTATGCCTGACATAACCACTACTTTGTCAATAATACTCTGACCCAAAAAATAGTAGTTTTTATAAAGCCTGGTAATGGATGAAAACCGGCTATAGCCGAGCTTGCGATGGTATAAGTGAAAAATTTGCCGGGAAGATTTCCAGGAGAATAAAAAAAAGTACACTACGACAAACCTGAGCAGGAAGTAGGCAGGCAGGACACCAAAATTTTTTAGCACCCACACAAAAATGCGGTACCCCAGCCGGGTTCCTTTGGATTTTCCTTGCCATAAAGACATCAGATCAATTCTTTGGCATTTACCCTTGAAATCACGAAGTCACAAAGGTCATGAAAAGTAGCAATATTGGTCAGGTCTTCGGGCTGCATTTTGAAGCCGAAAATGCTTTCGATGGCCACTACAACATCAATATAATCCAGGCTGTCTAAACCGAGTGTTTCTTTTAAATTCGCCTCAGGTACAATCTTTTCTTCTTCCACTTCAAATTCTGTGATCAAAAAGGATTGTATTTTTCCAATAATTTCTGTATTCGTCATAAACAAACAGGTTATTAAATCAATTTTTTGACAATGAGGGACGAGTTAGTTCCCCCAAACCCAAAAGAGTTGGACAAAAATACGACTATATCTTTTTCCATTGTATTTTTTACAATATTCAATTTTGCAGAATCTTCATCAGGGTTTTCAAAATTTATATTAGGCGCAACAAAGGAGTTTTGCATCATTAATACCGAATAGACGATTTCGCTGGCTCCGGCCATCCAGCATTCATGACCTGTCATTGATTTGGTAGAGCTTACCAATGGCTTTTGAGCGCTAAAAACTTCATGAATTGCTTTGGCTTCGCTGCTATCCCCCGCGGGTGTTGATGTAGCATGTGCATTGATATAGTCAACTTCATTTGCCGCGATGCCGGCATCTTTTATTGCCATATGCAGTGACCTTACTGGTCCGTCCACAGTAGGATTTGAAATATGTCCGCCATTGGATGAAAAGCCATATCCTATTACTTCTCCCAGAATGGTGGCCCCTCTTTTTTGAGCCGATTCCAGGCTTTCCAGTATCACGGTTGCCGCTCCTCCACTTGGAATAAGTCCGTCGCGATCCCTGTCAAATGGACGGGATGCTTTCTCAGGAGTTGATTCATGAATGGAAAATGCGGATAAAGCATCAAAAGTGCCCATAGATAAGTGATTAATCTCCTGTGCCCCTCCGCAAACGATGCAATCCTGCAACCCGGTTTTTATAAAATGATAGCCCAGCCCGATAGCATGTGAGCCACTCGCACAGGCGGCACTGATGGTAAAGTTAACGCCTCTCAACTTAAAGATGGTAGCAAGGTTCATGGTTACGGTAGAGTTCATCGTTTGAAAAACTGCCCCGGAACCCACTAACGTAGTATCTTTTTTTTCTCTTATGATATCATTGGCTTCTATCACTGCTTTTCCTGAACTGTCATTACCATATAATATTCCGATCTCGTGTTCATTGACATAATCGGGATCAATTCCTGCATTTCGCAATGCCTCCATAGTAGCCATATAAGCATACTCCCCCTGTTCAGGAAGCATAATGCGGGCTCTTCGGTCTAATACTCCTTTCAGATCGGGTCTTGCAACAAACCCTGTTAAGCCTGACCTGTATCCATATTCCTTGCGTGCCTGATCAAGGATGATACCCGACTTGCCTTTATATAATGAATCACGCACTTCATCCAGGTTCTTGCCAATACAAGAGTATATACCCATGCCAGTTATAACAACTCTGTTCATATTTTTATTTAATCAACTTTTTGTTATGTATTGAGCAGAACCTCACCCCAAAGGCTGTCTCAAAAGCTATTTATTGCCGGGGAGACGGAAAGGCGGAAAGAAAATGGTAATCGAATTTCAATACTTACCGTCTATCGCCTTACCGGCATAATATTCCGGAATTGACTTTTGATACACCCTTATGAATACAATCCCCCGTTTACAGAAATTACTTCTGCTGTAATATAAGATGCTTCAGCTGACGCTAAAAAACCTACGGCATGGGCAACTTCTTCCGGCAACCCAAAACGTTTTAAAGGGATCAGCGCTTTCAGTTCATTTTCATTAAGGCCTTCCGTCATATCTGTTTTAATAAAACCCGGTGCTATAGCATTTACCGTAATTCCCTTCCTGCCTATTTCCTGTGCCAGTGCTTTCGTAGCGCCGATAACTCCGGCTTTGGCTGCGGAATAATTGGTCTGGCCAGGCAATCCTTTTAATCCTGAAAGCGAAACAATATTGATGATCCTTCCATACTTTTTCATCAGCATACTGTTTACCACCAATCTTGTAACATAAAAAAAACCGCCCAGGCTTGTACCGATTACACTGTCCCATTGTTCGTCTTTCATCCACATCATCAATGCATCTTCCCGGATACCCGCATTATTTATCAATACCTCGATAACCTTATCCTGGTTGGCTTCCATCCAGCCACCCAGTGCTGATTGCACCTGGTTCCTGTCGGAAACATCAAATTGTATTATTTCACCACTTACCCCTTTTCCCATTACCAGCGAAAGAGTATGATTGGCTTCAATTTCATTTGATTTGTAATTGATAAGGATATTATACCCCATATCAGCCATCTTAAGACAAATAGCTCTTCCTATACCCCTTGATCCGCCTGTAACTAATGCAAATTTCATTATTGATACTGGTTTTTTGCTGAAGTGGACAATTTAACTTGTATAATTTGTTCTTTATAGAAGGTACATCAAAGTGTCTTTTACCAACCGCATCAGGAAATGAGTGATGATGGCAAGGTTGCCAGTTTGGAAGAAATAACAGGTTCCGATTTTTCGAAATACTCTTTGACTTTTTCCAGGTCTTTATATTTCGGTTTATCCTCGATAAATTTAGGAAATATTTTTCTTATTTCTGTATAAACATTCAGTGTTTTAGATGATAATCTTGGTACACATTCCAGGTAATCTATCGCCTGCAGCACTGTCATCATCTGTATGCTCAACACCTCAAATGAGTTATCAATCACTCTTTTCGCCATCAAAGCTGCATTGCAACCCATGCTTACAATGTCCTGGTTATCGTTGTTATTCGGTATACTGTGTACATACATCGGGAATGAAAGGGTTTGATTTTCTGCTACTGTAGAAGTGGCAGTGAATTGCATTCCCTGCATACCAAAATTAAAACCCAGCACACCCAGGTTCACAAACGGGGGGAATTTTTGATTCAGCTTTTCATTCAGCAGGTAGTTCAATTGTCTTTCAGAAAGCATGGACAATTTGGTAATGGCTATTTTCAATTTATCCATCTCCAGTGAAACATAATCGCCATGAAAATTGCCGCCATGAAAAATATTATGATTTTCATGATCAATCACGGGGTTATCATTTACCGAATTAAGTTCATCCACCACTATTTTTTCTGCCTGGCAGAGTGTATCATAAATGGGACCCAGTACCTGTGTGACACAGCGCAATGAATAGTATTCCTGTACCTTGTCTTCAAACACTTCCTGGTTAAGCTTATCCTGGTTATACAAATGATCGGAACGGCTGCGGATCATTTTACTGTCGTTCAGAATATCGCGGAGTTGCGCAGCTATCTTGTTCTGGCCTTTGTGATGCTTAACGATATTCAATTCATAGGAATAATGATCGTCAAAAGCTTCGACCACTTCATTGATCATCGCCGACAACATCACCGACCATTCCAGTAATTTTTGCGCCTGGATAATATTTATCATGCCGATACCTGTCATAGCGGAAGTGCCATTTAAAATAGCCAGCCCTTCACGTATATGGATAGAAAGAGGTGTAATGCCCAGCTTGGTATAGATATCTGCAGCAGGATGCACTTCATTTTCATAAATGACCTCTCCTTCGCCGATCAATGCCAGGCCAAGATGTGCCAGTTGCACCAGGTCTCCGCTGGCTCCAACACCGCCATGCTCATAAATGCAGGGGGTAACATCTTTATTGATCAATTCAGCCAGCAGCTCCACTACTTCGGGATGAACGCCTGAATACGCCTGCATCAGGCTGTTTAACCGGGCTACCATTAATGCTTTCACCATGATGGGTGACATCAGTTTTCCGCCACCCGAACTGTGGCTCCTGATCAGGTTATATTGCAATTGCAGGAGATTTGCTTCGCTGACCTTATACTGCGCCATCGGGCCAAAGCCGGTATTTATTCCATATATCAGCTTATTAGAGGAGAATTTTTTTAAAAACTGAAAATTTACATCCACTTTTTCAACAGCAACTTTATCCAGAACCACCTGTTTTTCCTGATACAGAATATCTGAAAAATCAGTCAATGAAAGCGCTCTTTTTCCAACATGTATCATGTTCCCGGTTTAATGTGACTAATATAAACAATAATTTGATAAAGCATAAAAATAGAAAAAAGATCGCAATTTATGCCTTTTACAAACCCCATGTAAAACCCCGGTTTGCGGCAAGTGGACACAAGAATCATGTATCCGTGTTTGCCAGAGTTGATGGGTGGCACCATCAAACTCAAAATTGATACACTGCATGATGTTCATTGGCTTTTCCCTTTGTATATAATTCAAAATATATTCATGATAATTTTATTGCCGGGTACGGGTTATGTAGCACTATTTACTAAGCATTTTTATGTAAATGATCTACGGAATAAAAGAAGAGTAAAAGATAGATATGCCGTTCAGAAAATTCTATTTACTTTTATTCATCATTAAAACTATTACTGGCAGTAGTATCTTTCTCCATCAATACAAATTCCCAAAAGATAAAAACAACGGAAGGTGATCTTTCTGTATTAGCGAATGAGACAGCTATTAATGTTGAATTTATTTACGATAGTATGACGGCGGGTAAATATGGCAATGAAAAAGATTATATAAAAGCTAAGACAAACGAATACAATAAAAGAACCGGGCATTTTTGAACTCCTGAAATATTTTCAGATACTGGAACTCCTTCAATAATTAAAATAAATTACAGTTACCATGAAACCTTTTTTTATGAAACATATCCTTTTAGTTATATCGCTTATCGCCGGAAACTTCATTTTTGCCCAGAAATTTAAAATATCTTATTTGTCGGGACAAGAAGAACCAAGCGTTTATTCCGTTGTTCATAGAGGAGAAATGTTTTCCCTCAGTTTAGACTACCAGAAAGGGATGACTAACTTTAATCATGCTATTACCATAAAAAAATATGGGAAGGATCTGGGTACAGTAAAATCGTTCCAATTGTCGGGCGGAGAAAAAATGTATGGGCCTGTTCGTCCATTACTAAAGACATACAACGACAAACTTTACCTCTTGTACTATAAAGAACAGGAAGGCGGGAAAATACAGTTGTTGTCAAGCGAAGTCAATACGGAAAGCCTGCAATTGTCTGAACCTGTAGAATTACAGAATATTCAGCCAAATGAAAGAAATCTGGGATATTACAGTAGAAATGTAAATTTAGATAATGAAAACAGAATTCTCCATATCTCGTTTTATAGGGAAGGTCCTAAAGGAGTATATAAAACTTTTTTCTTTGAGTTGTCGCCTGATAGTTCAAAAGCCTTATTAGTATGGAGTACCGGCTTTGATAACAAAGTATTCTATTCGATATTAGATAAGAATATGAAGAAAATAAAATCCGGGGAGCAGGAATTATCGACTGTAAAGAGCGTAGCACTTGGCAGCGCCTGTATAGACAACTCGGGTAATATTTACTTTATCTATCATTATTCAATAAAGAGACAACGTATAACCGAACTGCTGGCAATTGGAAACGCAGGAAAAACGAACATAAAAGAAATAACCATCCCCGAATGTGAAGTATCGGCCACATTTGCCCGCGTAAAGCAGGGAGGTAACACTTTATTTTTAACAGGCACTTATAAACAGAATTCTAAGAATCTCTCCGGGGTTTTTAAGCAGCAATTTAATCTTGCTACTTCTAAATTTACTGATGCAGAGAAAACAGTTTTTCCGCAGGATCTTGTTGAGATTCTGGATGATGAAGAATGGGGTAGCAAAAAAAAGAATTATGGATTGTCCGAAGGGTGGTTCGTAGAGCCCTTTGTATTAGAAGATGGAACATTAACATTAGTGGGTGAATTCAGAGGAACCATTAGCACAGAAAAAAGTAGTTATAAGCTTTCAGGAACTATACTCATTGCCCGTTTTAATAATAATGGAGCAGTTTTTAGCCGCATTCCAAAGCTAAGAGTCAGTGCAGGAACGACCTATGGTGATTCCTACAGGATTTTTGAATTTAAAAACAAAATGGTTTTCTTTTACAGCGATCATGCTTCGAATCTGCAACTGGAAATGGCAAGAAGACCCCGCCGTTCAGATAATTATTCCAATTCAGTATTTGTTGCTGCAACTATATATGAAACAGGCGGCGTAAAAAGAGAAATAATTGCGGATTTGAGTAAGGAAGATTACCTGGCAGAAAATCAAAGTATGCAACCATTGTCTCCTTCTTCCTATTATTTTCCCTTTCGTAAAATAAAAAAATTGGGGGGGATAACGAACGATTTGAAATGGGCCATCGTGAGTATTGACTAATCGGAATGGGTGTGACCGCTATATTCATTTGTAATCCGGGTTCGTGAGAATCGAACCGGGGCATTCTTTTATTTTGTTATGTAAACGAACACAGGCGGAGAGTATTCTGGCAGAGACTCGCCTATAAAGGATGATTTTATTACCGGATATGGATTATATACTATTATTTACTAAGTATTTTTCTATAACTAATCTGTTGAATAAAATTTATAAGAAATTGTAAGGATACCAGTTTAGCAGTATTATCTTTCCCGCGAAGTAATGAGAAAATTTATCAAAAAGAACAATGTCGAAGGATATGCCGTTCAAAAAATTCTTTTTACTTTTATTTATCATTAAAACCAATAAAAATGAAAATAATCAGCAAAATCCTGGTATTGCTGGCAATAGTATCTTTCTCCATCAATACAAATGCACAAAAGATAAAAACAACGGAAGGTGATCTTTCTGTACTAGCGAATGAGACCGCTATTAATGTTGAATTTATTTATGATGGTATGTCAGTGGGC
>JAATGJ010000142.1 GCA_015654695.1 Chitinophagales bacterium
CTAAACTCATAACTCTTAATTCTAAACTTATTTTGTACCGGGCTGCTTTGCTACTATCAGCTTCGTTGCGTCGCACACTTGTACTTTCTATTCGCTACTGAGCATTTGCGATGCGTATAATCTTTGTTCTATTTTTCATTATAAATGAATTAAATTCGGAACAAGAAATGACGACAATGCATAAGATGTAAGTCATAATACTCGACATTCCACATGATTCCAAAAACGACAGCTAATAAGCTCAACAGATTTACAACGCTTCCGTTTTTAATTGACCTATTAAAAAATGGCAAATTAATATTGCTTAGCCCTGAGACTTGGGAAGACCACAACGACACAGATATTCTTATGGATTATAAGGATAAGAAAAAAATTGTCGGGCTTTTGGCTCTTTGTTTTACAGACCAAAGTGAGACTATCCATCATTGGAAAGCTTTCTCAAGTGGCGAAAGTGGCTGTTGCATTGAGTTTGACAAAACAAAACTGCTTGATGTATTATCAAAGGATAAAAGAATTGAACACAAAAAGGTCAATTATCCTACTGTTATTAATAGTAGTATTGTGGCAACAGATGACATACCATTTACCAAAAGATTTCCATATAAGTGTGAACAAGAATATCGAGTTATTATGAAACATGAACAAAACGTTCTATTTCATCCAATAGACATTCAATTGAACTTAATCACAAAAATCACATTAAGTCCCAATTTACCAAAACCAACATTTGACACAATTGAAGAAGTTTTACAAAGTTTGATGGGCAAACATAAAATACCAATCAATCATTCTTCCCTGTTTGAAAACAGAGATTGGATTGACGGATTTAAAAAACGTTCGACAGTAGGACCATGACCAATACAATAATTCAACATGACAAAGACCTTTCTTATTACTACTTCACTATTGTTTTTAAATCTCTTCGCATTTGGACAGCCAAAACTAAAAGACTTAATAAAAGATAGAGAAAAAGCTGTTTTTAAAGTTTTGACTTTTGACAGAAACAATAACCCTTTGGCAAGCGGAAGCGGCTTCTTCATTTCGTCTAATGGAACTGCAATAAGTAATGTTCATGTGTTCAAAGACGCATACTCTGTGAAAATAAAATTAATAGACGGAAGGGAATTTAATGTTAAGTATATAATTGATTTTGACGAAAGTTTTGATTTGATAAAATTCAAAATAGAAAATTCAAATTCAAATTTTCCATTCTTGAAGCCTTATAATGGCAGGATTGAAAAGGGAGAAAATATTTTTACCATAGGAAGCCCATTAGGTCTGGAAAGTACAGTCAGTACAGGAATTGTTTCAAATGTTAGAGAATTTGAAGGATACGGAAGGGTTATACAAATAACTGCCCCCATATCTCATGGTAGCAGCGGAGGGACAGTATTTAACGAAGACGGATATTTAATAGGAGTAACAACGTTTGGCATTACAGAAGGGCAAAATTTGAATTTTGCGGTTGACGTAAAAAAAATATTGCAGTTAAAAAGAACGCTAAATGCAACGATACTCCAATATGCAACAACCTTTAATTCTGATTTGTATATGCTTAAAGGGCTTTCGGCAATGGCAAATAATGAATATCAAAAAGCAGTTGAGTATTTTACAAAATACATAAACCAAAAATCCAAAATTGATATTGGATATTTACGACGAGGAAACGCCTATAAAGAATTAAAAAATGCCACAAATGCAATGTCCGATTATAATAAATGTATTGAGCTAAATCCTCAGAACGAAATTGCTTACAGCAATAGAGGATTACTAAAAGGCATATTGGGGGATTTATCAGGAGGATTTCAAGACTGTATTAGTTCATTAAAAATAAATGAAACCTCAATTGCATATTATAATTTAGGTTGGATTTGTTTTGAACAAGAAGATTATGAGCAAGCAGAGAGAGCATTTTCCGATGCATTAAAGCTAGAGCCATCAAAAGCCTCAATATATAATGAAAGAGGACAAGCAAGAGTGCAATTAAAAAAGTATAAAGAGGCAATTCAAGACTTTACTTCACTTATTGGACTAGAACCCTCAAACCCAATGGCTTTTATAAATAGAGCTATTTGCTATTTACAGCTAAGTGAAAATAATGAAGCTTGTAAGGACTTTAAAAAAGCAAAAGAATTAGGATTTAAAGATGATAAATTAAATTCAATGTTAGAAAACTGCAAATAACGTTTGGTGACAATTGAATAGAAAAATAAAAGTATGTACTCTGGCTGCGTTCGTGTCCGTAACAAAATAAAAGAACGCCCCGATGTCGTCCACGCACTGGAACTATCAAGATAAAATAAAGATCGTTAACACACATGTAATTCACTTTTCATCATTTGTTTTGCTGACATCGTTAGTTGAGATACTTTTACTGTCTAAAAAGAACTGAATGTCAAAAAAGAAATATATCAACCGGAAAAATTTTATTGTCCAGTCTTCATCGTTCATGGCTGCATCCTTATTAGCCCTTCATGGGTTTACCAATAATCCGTACGCAAAGTATAAAATGGGTCTGCAGCTTTTTACAGTGCGTGGGCCCATGGGGAATGATGCCGCCGGTACAATAAAAAAGATCGCCTCTATTGGTTATGAAGATTGCGAAACCTATGGTTATGATCCGGAGCTGGGCAGGTATTATGGAATGAAAGCTTCTGCTTTTAAACAATTGCTGGCTGATAACAATATGATAGCTACCAGTGGTCATTATGATTTTACAAAATTTTTCGATAAGCCCGCTGATGCCATGATGCGGTATGTTGATCAATGTATAGAAGGCGCCAATGCACTGTCACAGCGCTATATTACCTGGCCCTGGCTCGATCCCGCTTTCAGAACGATAGAGAATTACCGTCTGCTGGCGGCAAAGCTCAACACCATTGGTGAACGGGTAAATAAAGCGGGATTAGGCTTCGCGTATCATAATCATGATTTTGAATTTACGGATTATGCAGGAGAGAACGGTTACAATATTATCATGAAAGAAACTGATCCTGCCTTTGTTAAACTACAGATGGATCTTTACTGGATTATGCATTCATCAAAACTCAGTCCTTCCCAGTTGTTCAGCCTCCAGCCCGGACGTTTCGTCATGTGGCATATAAAAGATATGGATAAAGTAAGCCGTGACTATTCAGAACTGGGTAACGGCTCTATTGACTTTTCTGTTATTCTGCCGGAAGCATCCCGTGCGGGCCTTCAATATTATTATATAGAACAAGGGGGCAATTTTGCAAAGGATCCCATTCAAAGTATTACTGACAGTGCGGCCTACTTCAAAAAACACCTTGAAAAGTATTTAGGATAAATGACGTTGTGTTACGGAGGCTCTGCAAGGTCTCCGGACCTTGCAGTACTATGTTACTGGTTTATAACCAGGAAAAATACAATAACCGTTTTCTTCCTTGCCGGCATCGTCATTTGGAGTTCCGGGCCGATGACTCACCAATAACTTTGTGCGTGATCCGTGAACCCCGAACTATGCACCAGGTCTTTCAACCTTAGTAGAAAAATGTCTCATTAAATCTTCACAACCTTATTACTATTTTGATTTTGTGAATACGATAATAAGGTTAGATCGTGAATATAATTTCTTTTCTACTAAGGTTTTGTTTCTGGAGAATGTCGCTACCAGGCCGCCTCGCTACTGCATAACAACAAAAAACAGCTCCACCAGGAAGATAAAAAGTCAATCGTGTTTCCACGACTTTTAGGACTATATATACTCCGAAGATGAATGCTGGATTAAGTATGGATACTGGCAGGATGAAGCATAGCAAAGCAAGGGTAAAAGCGTTCAAACTAAGCATCCGCCTTATTCATCGCTTATAGCTGCATCCCGTTTAAAGTATAATATACTTTGGTGCCGCTCCTCGCACCGGGCTATTAAAATAAAGTAAGCATAGTATCATATCAATTGCTGACATCAATCATTCTTTCTCAGCATCAGCCTATTTTTCTTTGCAACGAACTACTAAACATTAAAAATATGTTACGCAAGGTCTTGCTTATCTGCGGCATCATTTCTTCGCTGTTCTATGTCGCCATCAACATCTTTGTACCGATGCAATTTCCCGGTTATAGCGCTGCCTCTCAAACCGTGAGTGAACTTTCGGCAATTGGCGCTCCTACGAGACCGCTATGGATTCCATTGGGGATCGTGTATGCTCTGCTCGGAGCCGCCTTTGGATGGGGCGTTTGGAAATCGGCTCTTGGAAACCGGCCACTGCAGATAGCAGGGGGATCAATCTTTATCAACGGAGTCATCAGTATCTTCTGGCCCCCGATGCACCAGCGTGAGGTACTGGCAACGGTCGGGGGAACACTGACCGATACCATGCACATCGTTTTCTCGATAGTAACTGTTTTTCTTTTTGTGCTCTCGATTGGATTCGGCGCCGCGGCATTGGGAAAGCGCTTCCGGCTTTATTCCATTGCCACGCTGGTAATTCTTTTAGTCTTTGGCATTTTAACCGGATCGGATGCTCCCCGGCTCGAAGCAAATTTTCCCACGCCATGGATAGGCGTTTGGGAACGCATCAATATTGGTGTTTACCTGCTTTGGGTGGTCGTATTGGCCATTATTCTCCTGCGAAGGATAAAGAGACCTGATGTTTCACTCATAGCCTTGTACATTGGCTTTGACCTTTGGCTCGGCATAATGCTTTAATTCTTTTAACCTTAATAGACAAATGGCTCACTGAATCTTCGCAACCTTATTACCTTATTTTGATTTTGACTTTTTGAATAAGATAATAAGGTTAGGCCGCGGGTGTAATTTCATTTCTACTAAGGTTTTTCTTCCTGGAGAATATCGTTATCCGGCTTTCAGGCCGGTGTGTCACCAATAGCATAGTGTAATATACCTGCCAGGTCAAAATCATCTCTCCGTTTTATAGATCCTCCCCAGCATTTCATACAATCCAGGATGATTTGCGTTTAATAAATCAGGCTGCTCAAAAAAATATTCCGAAATAACAGCAAAAAATTCTGCCGGGTTAGTGGCCCCGTACATGTCAATATCTGATCCATAGCTTTTCATTTGCCCGATAGTTGCATCCATCATATTCCTCCATTGCGCTGTGTATTTCCGTTCCAGAATTATTTCAGGCACGCCATCCATTGTTCCATCCATTTTATCTACCAGGTGTACAAACTCATGAATAGCGGTGTTGCGGGCATCATTACTATTAATAAACCCTTGTCGTAGTTGCCATTTGGTAATGATCATTACATGCTGCAGAGGCCCGGTACCTACCATGCCTGCCACAGGACGATCCGATCCTTCCTGGTCAAAATCCATATTGAAGGCACCGGGGTATAATAAAACTTCATGCAGGTTGATATATTGCCAGTCGGGAATCGAATACACGGGAATAATGGCCCCGGCTGCAATTAAAAGACGGTCAAGATCCTCTACGATAGCATTTACCCCGGTTATTTGCACAGCAGCTAAAAACTGCTCCACTCTTTTGTCAAACAATAGTTTTCCTTCCTCATTAAGTTGCCGGTAAAATTTTACGTAATCAGTAAGCAGTTCCCGGTAATTCTCCGGCAGCGGAATGGTTTCATTCTGTCTTCTTGTTTTAAATACAAACAGGATGAGTATAATAATCAATACCAGTACAAAGAAAATCTGCAAAACGGTAACCATAATAGGTGAAGTTAATCAACCTCTTTAATTTACTTCACAGTAAGACTTCCGGAAGAGAGAGTTATCGCTGAACGACCACTACGTACCTTTACCTTCTCTTTCTGGCTTTATATTTGCAATTTTGCTGTCCAAACCCATTATAAGCCGCAGATTATGAAGAACCTATTGAAGAAAGTAGTAAAGATCACCGGTATTACATTGCTTGTACTCATTGCCGCAGCCTTTCTTATCCCTATCCTGTTCAAAAAACAAATAACATCCCTCGTAAAAAAAGAGATCAATAAAAGCCTTACCGCCAAAGTTGATTTTAAAGATGTCAGTCTTTCCCTGTTCCGTCATTTCCCCAAAATATCTATCGCCCTTGAAGAGCTTTCCGTAGTAGGTACGAATGAATTCGCCAATGACACATTACTCTTCACCAAAACGCTGGATGCTTCTGTCAATCTTATCAGCGCCATAAAAGGAAAGGACATTAAAGTATTTGGCGTTTATTTAGAATCACCCCGGATACATGCGCTGGTGAACAAAGAAGGAAAAGCCAACTGGGATATTGCCAAACAAGATAGTGATACTGCAAGTACAGTTGATACGTCTGCTTCTGAATTCAAAATGAGTTTGAAAAAATATGAGATCAGCAATGGCTATATCTATTATAAAGATGAAAGCAGTAATATGAGCGCCGAAATATCCGGTCTTGATCATGAAGGCAGTGGCGATTTCACGGAAGATGTATTCACGCTTTCTACAAAAACAAAAGCAGCATCCGCTGATTTTACGTATGCATCTATCCCCTACCTCGTTAATGCGCAAACAGGTATTGATGCCGATATTCAAATTGATAACAGCACCAGCAAATACAGCTTCAGGACGGACGATGTCACACTGAACAACCTGAAATTAAATGCGGAAGGTTTTTTTCAATTGGTTAATGATAGTACCTACAACATGGATATCAAATTCAATACGCCTTCTAATGAGTTTAAAGATATCCTGTCCTTGATACCCGGTATTTACAAACAGGATTTTGAGAAAATAAAAACTAGTGGAAAAGCTGCCTTCAATGGTTTTGTAAAAGGAACTTACAGCCCGCGGCAAATGCCCGCCTATGATGTGAACCTGGAAGTAAAAGACGGTTCCTTTCAATATCCCGATCTGCCAAAACCGGTAAAGAATATTCAACTGGCCATGCATGTTACCAACCCGGATGGTATAACAGATAATACGGTAATAGATATTTCCAAAGGCCACGTTGAAATGGATAATGAACCCTTTGATTTCAGATTGCTGTTTAAAAATCCGGAGACGAATAAATACATTGATGCTGTGGCAAAAGGTAAACTCGACCTGGCGAATCTTTCCAAATTTGTAAAATTAGAAGGAGGAACAAAACTGGCGGGATGGGTGTGGGCTGATGTTTTTGCAAAAGGCAATATGTCTGCTTTGCAAAATCAACAGGGAGATTTCACCGCGGGAGGCTTTTTGGATATTAAGAACCTGTTTTATTCTTCCGGCGCTTTTCCCCAGCCTCTACAAAATGGCAATATGAAAGTGCAGTTGGAAAACAGTGGCGGCATTGCTGATAATACTTCCATCAATATTTCTTCCGGGCATATTGAAGTGGGCAACGACCCTGTTGATTTTTCTTTGCAGCTTCGCAACCCCATGTCGTCTGTTGATTTTTCAGGAACGGCTAAAGGAAAGTTCACATTAGATAATATCAAACAGTTTGTACAATTAGATCCGGGCACAAGCATAGGAGGAATACTGAATGCTGATCTTGGATTCAACGGAAATAAAACAGCTATTGATATAGGCGAATATGATAAGATCGCTATCAACGGTACTGCCGGGGTGAATAATATGAAGTATGTTTCAAAAGATTATCCAACAGGACTGGCTATCGCCAATACAGAGCTTGCCTTCAACCAAAAAACCGTTGCTTTAAATAATCTCAACGGGCATTATCTCAATACTAATTTTTCAGCCAACGGGACATTCAACAACCTTGTAGGTTACGCCATGCAGGACCAGCCACTAACCGGTACACTGAATGTAAGCGCTGATAAAATGAACCTGAACGACTGGATGGGAACGGATACCACGACCAGTACGGCTTCCACTTCCTCTTCAGCCCCATTTATGGTTCCTGCCGGTATCAATCTTACTATTAATGCAAAAGCGGGAAAAGTAAAATATGACAAGGTGGATTATAACAATATTAATGGCACACTGGTATTAAATGATGAAACGGTGAAGCTGCAGAATATAAAAACAGAAGCGCTGGACGGAACAATGAGTTTCAATGGTTCCTATTCTACCAAAACAAATAAAAAAGAACCAGCGATCAGCATGAGCTATGATGTAAAAGATGTGGATGTGCAGAAAGCATTCTTTTCTTTTAATACCATTCAAAAACTAATGCCCATCGGTCAGTTCCTGGCGGGGAAACTTAACTCGCAGCTTTCCATGACCGGCAACCTGGATGGCGATATGATGCCTGACTTCAGCAGCCTTTCAGGAAAAGGAAACCTGTTGCTTATTGAAGGGGTACTGAAAAAATTTGCACCACTGGAAAAAATAGCCAGCTTATTACAAATTGACGAATTGAAATCGGTAACCATAAAAGATATCAAGAACTATATTGAATTTGCCAATGGTAAAGTACTGGTAAAACCATTTACCATTAAAATAAAAGACATTGAAATGCAGATCGGCGGTATGCATGGACTGGACCAGTCAATAGACTATGCGATACAAATGAAAGTGCCGAGGAAATATCTTGGCACACAAGGAAATAATTTATTGAACAACCTGGCAGCACAGGCAAACAGCAAAGGCATTCCCATAAAACTGGGGGATATGGTTGATCTCAGCATTAAAATGGGTGGCAGCCTTACCAACCCCTCTATTAAAACCGAACTGAAAGAAGTAGCTGGTGATGCCATAAAAGACCTCCAGCAACAAGCCATTGATTTTGCAAAAGCAAAAGCAGATACAGTGAAGCAAACGATAAGAGATACCTTAACCGCTGTAAAGAACGAGGTCCTGAAAGACCTGAAGGAAGAAGCAAAGAATAAAATTTTTGGCAATAAAGATTCGGTAAACACGAATAACCTTGACAGTACTAAAAAGAAAACGGAACAAACCATCAAGAATACGATCAGCAACCTGCTCAAAAAGAAAAAGAAACAACCTGTTGATTCAACAAAACAAAAATAGCCTCCGCATAAAAAGAGCCGGCCTTGAAAGGCCAGCCCTGTATGTGTAATCCTTAGTTATGCTTATTTAATATTCACTACCTGTGCAGAAGAAATTCTTTGCCCGGAAACCGCTTCATCTTCAAGGGTTCCGTTTACTACATATTTGATCTGTGCGGGATCAGCGCTTGTGGCGCCTGACGCAAGCAGCACAGTGTACACCTTCTTTTGCTCTACTGTAATGGTACGGTTTGCGTTGACAGTACTTCCTTCATTAACGGTAATAGCTACCGGGCCGGGGGCCACTGCAACAAATTCAGAGATACCGGCAAAAGCGGCATTGCTATTAACAACATTGGTTCCATTTGCAGTAATGGTTACTTGCGGACTGGCAGAACCATTAATAGCATTAATATATCTGATATATGCCTGGCCGGAAGAGGAAGAAAGACTGTCGAAATTATCATTTACGATAACATTCTGGTAATTGTCATTCGATCCCACAACAAACAGGGAGTAGTACTTCTTTGCCGTAAAATCATAGGACGCAGTAGCAATAGAATCACCGGAAGCATAGTTATAGGATTCAACGGTCCTGTTGCCGGGATAGATACCAAGGTAGCCACCAGTATAACTGGTAAAACCCAGGGGAGAACTGGTCAGTGCATTACCGGAAATACCGATAGCGACAGATTGATCAGGAGCCAGATTGAAAGCCATCAGGCCAGCTACTTCCGGGTTGGTATTTTCAAAATTGGATTTCTTGCAGGCGGTAAATAAAATTCCCATTAATAAAATACCGCTTATAGCGAAAACATTCAAATGATTTTTTTTCATGATGTAAAAACGTTTAGTAGAATGAATAAAAAATTGAAACGTTCTCAATAGCAGGAAGCCCGATCTGGAGGAGATAATTAATTTGTAAAAATAATGCCAAACATTGATCATAAATATGCGAACAATAAAAGTTAGGGTCTCATTAACATGAATAGAAAATTGATTTAAAAAAACGAAGACAAAAACTTTTACTTCTTGAAATTGTATGAAGATGTTTTGATTTGGATCAATTGATAAACAGAAACCTCTCTGCCGCGGGAAGTTTTTATCATCCATCTTTCAGATTATATAAGCATAGAGTTACAAAGAAAGATCGGCCTTTACGGCGTCTTCTCTCAGTCGGATGACTGGATTCGAACCAGCGGCACTTATGTCTGCAATTAACTTACAGCCTCTTGCAAGTAACTGCGGCAGCTTTTCATTTACTTTTATCTCATAGAGGTAAAGTAGCCTGCAAAAAGCAACAACACGCTTACTGCGATTGCCCATATCGGAGGTCTTCCGGAAGTTTTCAGGCGAACCAGCAGCATGGCGTATAAGGAACCGCAGGAGATGAGAAGTCCGTTGATTAAAATAACAACCGGTATCCAGTGCGAGCCGCTATTCGTATGGTGATAATACTGTAAAATGATAATTGAAAAACCAGATGCGGCCGCTCCGCCACCAACTGCCCGCATAAGTGCAAGTATCAATACCTGGAAAGCTGGTGTTACATCTTTCCAGTCTTTATTGAGTGCGTCTTCGTGATAAGGGAGAAAGCGCACCCTGAATAAATAAACCAGGCCAAACAGCACAGAGACTGATCCTGCTGTATAATTGAAAATGGAAGTGATTAACTGTTGCATATCGTAGAAATGTGTTTGGTTCAAATTGAGTTTGCTGCAACGAGCTCGTTGTTTCATTATTCTTTACTGCTGTTCTGATTCAAAAACATAATCAGGAGGATAGGTGTCGTACTTTAACTGGATATCCCGGATGATCTGTTGATCCACTGTTTTATTATCACCGATTGCATCCTGCAGGTCCCCGTAATATTTTTCAAAACCTCCGGGTGTATCTATGGCGAGTAAACCTGCTTCATGATCACAAAGATTGGAAAAGGCATGCACGGTATATTTCGGAATAAAAAGAAAACTACCGGGCTGTAACACTTTCATTTCTGCGCCAAGCTGCACATTTACTTCGCCACGCAACACGTACCATGCATGCTCAAACTGCCTGTGCTTATGTGGTGGCGGGCCGGGGAAATTGGGCGGAAGCCGGTATTCCGTAATCGTCATTACCCCGCCACATGCATTGCTGAACAACTTTACAAAGAGTGACGCGCCACCAACTTTTATTTTACTTCCGCCACCGGCAGGCAACAGGATGGGTTGAATATTTTTCATGGCCTGGTGTTTTGAACAGAATTAAATTGTCCTGTTATTTATTCAATGCCGCTTTAAGTTCTGCAGCAGCCTGCAGCATGGCTGCTTTTGTAGCTGGTACGCCTGCAAGCGCATTGAGCAATCCCCAGTCGTGTATCATGCCATTGTAACGGGTAAGGGTTACCGCTACGCCTGCCTCATCAAGTTTACGGGCATACGCCTCGCCTTCATCACGCAGCACATCATTCTCCGCTGTTTGTACAAGAGCCGGTGGTAAACCTTTTAGTTGCTCTTTTTGGGCCCGCAAAGGAGATGCATAGATATTATTGCGATCCTGCGCACTGGTGGTATAATTGTCCCAGAACCAAATCATCATGTTCCTGGTAAGAAAACGGTCGCTGGCAAATGCATTGTACGACTCATTTGTAAAACTGGCATCAGTAACAGGCCATAACAATACCTGGAGTTTTATTTCCGGGCCGTTTTTGTCTTTTGCCATCAGCGCCACTACCGCGGCCATATTACCGCCTACGCTATTACCTGCAACCGCCAGCCTTTTACCGTTAACACCGATCTCCTGGCCATGTGCCGCAACCCATTTTGTTGCCGCATACGCCTGGTTAATCACTACCGGGAACCTCGCTTCCGGGGAGGGCGTAGAGACTGGAAAAAGAGCAACAGCTCCGCTTTCCAGTACCAGTTCGCGAA